>JAHFUX010000057.1 GCA_023264875.1 Nitrosarchaeum sp. | reverse complement strand
TCTATATCCCAATTTTCTTAAAATTGTACTATTAGGATTTATTTTTGCATATGATTGGCAAGATTCTTTGATTGCAACAAGTGTAGGCTCTTGTGCCATGACATTTGGGTTTGGTTGAGGACTATTGGTCGTATCAATTGAAAATAACTCTTGTAGTGTCATAACAGCATATAACTTAGTACTTATGGAGTTTGTGTCCGACTGATTCCCAGCAATGCCTTTTAATTTTATTTTAAGTTTTCTTGCCATAACTTCGTTTAGCATATTGACCATTGGAATTCTGCTGTCAGTGATATCACACCCCAATTTGGCCAAATCAAATGCACCAAGCATCAGAAGTAATTGTACTGGATGATTACATCCGTCTTTTTCTGATTGTGTTAAAGTTTCCCAATCATTCCACCAATGCCTGAATAGATTGGCATTGTCTCCTTCATCACATAATTTGTTCCAATATTTTCTAATAGAATACACAATTCTAATTGCAAGATTCAGATAAGCTTCAGATTTATTTTGTGAATATTCGTGTACTGCTGTTACTAGAGAATGTGCATGCATAGCAAATGTCATTTTTGGATGATACATGTACAAGTCTCTACATAACGTAGTCGAACATAGATATTGATACACAGGACTTCTCATAAGAAGTAGGGAAGTTTTTGGTGCAAGAGGATTAATCAGAATCAAACCATCGGTTATTTTCTTTCCTGAAAAACTTGTGATATTGTTATTTAGTTGATTTGATAACATCAGAGTTGATGTGTCAATAGGGCAGGGCTCAATGGATGTACAATCTGTTTGAAATGGATCCATTTGTACGGCGTTGTTATGCTGAAAATTTACTGAATATGCAGGAAAACTAAATGCCATCAAAATGGAATAAATATCTTGAAAATCACTGGGATTTGATTCGTTCAAAGCATCGATCCATTCGCAAAATTGTTCATATGAATTACTCAGTGATAGGATAGACATTTCAATACCATCTGGATTGCGTGATTCAACATAATTGAAAGTTTTTAAATCATCGTCCAGAGATTTTTTCAGTGTACTATTGAATTCCTTTAATTTTAATAACACTTCATGGGGAGTGATGGAGATTGTATCTGATCTAATTATTGCTTTAGCTCCATATTTCTTATTGATTCCAGTCAAATATTCTGCCTGTTGACTACTGTCATTGCTAAGGGTTACACTTAATTGTTCCAATTTGTTTCTCTCTTGTTCAAATTCATTCTTATTTTGTTTTATTTTTTTAATCATAGCAATCCTATCAGCAGGTTTCAATTTGATTTTACCAATTTCACGCGCATCATGTGTCGTACTTTTAATACTACTTTTGAGAATGACATCATAAAAATGTTCGAATGTATCGATGAGGTTATTCAAAGTACTAATTTGTGATTGAATTTTGCTTGTTCCATAAGCAACTTTCATTTGACTCAATTTGGGTACAACCGAATCTATAACCAGTGTAATATCATCTCGTGTGATAGGAACCATAGTCATTGTGACAGGAACATCATCTATAATCATTCTAAATGTTTCTGTATCAGAATTTCTATTAACTGCAATCGCAGTGTACTCATTCCCAATAAATCTATTTATTTCATCTAATTCATTTTCTACAAATTTTCCTCCATTTATCTTCATGTTGACTGTTAAACCAGAACACAAACTAGATACACATCCATCAACTAATTTTTGCAACACAGTTTTCATTTCAGAAGTTTGACGAGCAAAATATACACTTTCTAGTCCTCCGATTGGAACTGTTTCAAGTCCAGTCTTAATTTGCATTCCTAGAGTTGTATCTGACGATCCTGTTAATCCTATCACAATTACTGACAATTTTACTTCACACATATCTAATGTCTCACGCATTGATTTTATTTGCAATGGTGTCAATTTTGGACCAGAATTGTGTTGTCCATCTGATAAAAATGTTAAAATATAATGACACTTTCTATTTATCTCGGATATAGATGCTTTATTTACAATTTCAGAAATTGCAGTCACAATACCATCAGTGATATTAGTTTGTCCTTGTTGAGGAAATCGTAATGTGTCAATGTCATTTGATGTCTTAATTGTTCTTGACAAAACTGTTGCTTTTGCACTAAAAATAATAATAGACCCATCAACTATTTCAACTTTGTCTCTGGGCAAACTAAACATACCTTTTCCAATAATTTGTGTTGCATCAGTGGTTGTGCCACCCATAGATCCAGAATTATCAATGAGAAGAAAATTGGCAATTCTTTGCTTGACAAAGGGTTTTTCTTCGGTATTTCTCATACGCACA
>JAHFUX010000037.1 GCA_023264875.1 Nitrosarchaeum sp. | reverse complement strand
ATCATTGGTACACAAATAGTTCCAGAGTTTGGTGCAATAGCAGCTTTGGTACTTGCAGTTGCAATTATATCAATAATTGCTGTTTCTGCAAAGACAAGGCTAAGACTGATGCCAAAATACTAAATTATTTTTTCATGTCTAAAAATCCAAAAAGTAGTTTATTCACTTGTTGTTTTAAGTCATGATGATCTAAAAATTCCGATCCACTCAGAAGTAAAATGAACTAGAGATAAACCAGATAATAAATAAAGATCTCTTTTTATGATGTATGAGATCTAAATTTAGAAAAAATCCTAAAAACCAATTGAACTAACCACAATATCATAGTACCAAATCGTTTCCAATTTGTCAAGTAGTGAACAGTTTAATCCGTACAGCATGAACAAATACTTCAAGTACTTAGATTATTATATTACCACAACAAATCAATTCTAATGAATTTTGAATTTGAAGAATTTAGCTCGCCTGAAGACATTTTTGTATATATGGCCACAATGGCACCCCCGATGAAGAACATGATGCCAGTAAACTCTTACAAAGGCTATATTTTTGCAATTATTCCATTAAGCCCTACTACCGGCAATATTTATCTCATGATCTATACAAAAGGCAAACTTGATGGCAAACTTCTAGAATTTGATATGAATACAAAAAAATACAAATCCGTAGAATCAGCGGAACGAGCAGATAAGAATTATTTTGTAGTTTTAACGCCTAAAAAAAATACCATTGCAGATGCAGCAATAAAAGAATTAGAAACAAGCTCTACATAGTATAAGCTGGAGCAGTAATAGAACGACTTCTTGAATAGTGTTCCATTATTTCATCAGGGAGTCTGCCATTGAATAATTCTTTACACAGTCCTCTTAGATATCTCATGATTGCCCAAGTACCTGCTTTTATCATTCCGTACATTATTAATTTCATAGGAGGCCCAAATGACTTATTTCGAATTATTATAGGAATTATATCATTAATAACACGTAGGTTGTGTTCCCAACATCTCCAGAATAATGTAAACTGAGCTTCATTTAGATTGCCAAAGTGCATTGAATTCTTTTCGTTAAAGTCTTGATACAGTAAAGGAGCAACGAGGCCTCTCATATGCATATGTTTGAAATCATCTATCAAATCTATAGTGTACTTTGTTTCGTCTGGAGTTTCGTCAGGCCATCCAATTATCAGAGTTGCTGCAGGGAACCAGTGATTTTGGTTTAGAATTTTTGCACCCTCCCTAACAATCCACCCCCATTCATCAGTCGAAAAGGGTTTTGTCTTTACACCAAGATGTTTTTTGACCATTCGTGGAGCAACGGTTTCTATTCCCAAGTTTGTCGCAAGCCATTTTTCATTACTCATCCCATTGATTTCAGACATATCATGAAGCAATTTTGGATCAGCACAAACAGCAGAAAATGTCATATGAGTCGTACCTACGAACCTAGCACCGAGAGATTTCAATCCTTTCCACAATTCAATTATTGCATCATAGTTAGGTTGAAAATCTCTACTTTCACATCCATAAAGAAGCATTTCATCAGAGTGTAACCAAATTGAATCGAACCCATAATTGAGATTTATTTTTGCTTCAAGTTGTAGTCTTTCTAATGGTAGATCTTTTTTGGATCTTTTATTAACATCACAAAAATCGCAACCTCTTCCACATCCACGCATTGCCTCGATAAGAGAATTTACTGTAGGACCTTGTATAATTGGTATATTTTGTATGTTTTTAACAAAACAATGCATTAACTCCGGAGCATCACCTTTTTCTAAATCATGAAATAGATCAAGTGCAAGTTCATCTGCTTCACCTACTACTACAGTGTCAATACCATGAATTTTCATTCTATCAGATTTTGCAAGTTCCCATGCACCGTTTCCTCCCACAACAACACGAAAATTATATTTTTTCTTTAACTGAATTACATCTGCACACATTCTTTTGAATTTCATTGCAACGTACGATAGTTTTTCTGGCGACATCGTAGTAGTTACTGGAGCCATACCAAGAGGATCCATTACGTTAATTCCTACAACTTTGGTGTCAGGACCTATGCAATTTGCAAGATAATCGGGCTGTGCGATAAAGACTTCGTCTCTTTTGTATCCTTGTAAGAGAGCACTTTCTACTCTCCTTAATCCTACCTGTGCAACTTTTGCTTCACCTGTAACTTTGTCAGTTTCTACGCTAGGACAAAAAACTTTATCAAAAACCCACTCGGGAAGGACTTCGTATGGTCCGCATGCTATAAATCCATAAAGAAAGTTGCCACGATAATTAGTCATGAGGCTTCGGTCAGCGGTAAGAACGATTCTTTTTCCTGTCATTTTCTTGTAGTATCTCCTTTTGCTATGATATAAATCGTTTACGACAAGACTTTTGAAATGCCTAGGCATTTGAAGTATAGAGTGGAAAATATTGAAAGATGTGATAGAACCCCGGCATATAGAAAGACATCAGACTGAGACAAGTGCAATTAGAGATTTTGTCTTTGGTTTCGGTGATGGAATCAACACTTCATTAGGTATAGTTGCCGGTGTAGGCGGGGCTGATGTTTCTTCAAATATAATCATACTTGCTGCAATAATTGCCATGTTCACGGGTGCAAAAGCCATGGCAGTTCAAAACTATCTTGCTGTAAAATCTCAAAGACAGATACTCAATTTCGAAATAGAACGTGAAAAATGGGAAATGGAAAATGTTCCAGATAAGGAAAAAAAAGAAATTGAAGATATTTACAAATCAAAGGGATTTTCAGGTACAGAATTAGAGATAATAGTAAACAAGATAACATCTGATAAAAAAGTCTGGCTGGATACTATGCTAACTGAAGAATTAAAATTAAATTTAGAAATTGTTGGCAGTCCATTAAAAAGTGCATTAAGGATGTTTGGATCTTTTCTAATAGGAGGAATCTTGCCAATTATTCCATATTTCTTTGCAGATGGTCACATACCACTTTTGATTGCAATAGGAACAAGTCTTTCTGCATCTTTTATAATTGGAGCAATCAAATCAAAGATGGCAAATCTTAACATAATAAAAGGTGGATTAGAAATGGCAGGGCTTGGAACTGGAATTGCACTCTTAGGATATGGATTAGGTACAGAATTATCAAATCTTGGAATACTTAAAACGTAGATCTTTTTCTTTTGGATCTGTTGGCAATATTTGCAGCAATAGCACCAGCACCTATACCATTATCTATATTCACTACTGATAAACCAAGAGTACAACTTTGTAACATTGAGGCAAGTGCAGCTATTCCTTTTTCTCCATAACCGTATCCAACTGAAGATGGTACACCAATTACAGGAATATCAGTAAGTGATGAAACTATAGATGGAAGAGCTCCTTCCATTCCTGCAACAACTATGATTGCATCAACCTCCTCTTTTATCATTTTTTTCATAATTGGAAACACTCTATGTAATCCAGCTATACCAACGTCATAACTAGAAATACACGTGCACCCCATCGCTTCACACATTAGTCTTGCTTCTTCTGCAACACCAATATCTGAAGTTCCCGCAGTCAATATTCCTATTCTACCACCAGAACAATGTGTAGGATTTTTGAAAAATACAACAGATGTGGTATTTTTCCCAACTATTGTTTTTATCTTGTTTTTCTTTGAAAATGAAAGGATCTTTTCGTAATCATTTTTATCTATACGTGATACCAGAACTGAACCTGATCTGTTAATTGCTGTAAGCATTATTTTTTTTATTTCTGCTAGTTGTTTTTTCTCCGCAAAAATAACCTCGGGAATTCCACGCCTAAGTTTTCTTCCAACATCAAGTTTTGCGAAATCTTCTATTTTTTCTATGGAATAAATTGAAAGCATTTTCTTTGCCTGTGATATAGTAAGCTTCCCTAGCTTGAGTGATTCCAATATTTCTATTAGATCCAAGTGTTTTTTCTAATATGCATCTGGTTAAAAATTTAATCAGAATTCCATGTCAGATATGGCATTTTTAACGCTATCAATTCCCTTTTTGAACCACTCTTTTTCATAAGAATCAAGTTCAGGTTCAATTATCTTTTCTACTCCATTTTTACCAATTACTGCAGGTACACCTATTGAAACATCTGAATAACCAAATTCACCATCAAGATAGGTTGCAACTGGCATAACCTGCTTTGTATCCCTAACTACTGCTTCAATAATTGTTGAAATTGCATTTCCAGGTGCATGTATAGTCGCGCCCTTTAATTCAATTACTTTGGCTGCAACCTGTCTAGTGTTTTGTACAATTTCATTAATTTTTTGCTTTGGTAATAAGGAGATGAGAGGGATTCCTCCTACAGACGAATATCGGGCTAGTGGCAACATGTTTTCTCCATGTTCACCAATTACAAGTGATCTTATGGAATCACGTGAAAATCCAGTTGCTTCGTGTATGAATTGCTTGAATCTTGACAAATCAAGCATGTTACCCATCCCAAATACCCTATTCTTTTCAAATCCTGACACTTTGTATGCAAGATAAGTCATAGGATCAAGTGGATTTGTAACTGGTACAATCATAGAATCACTTGCATATTTTTTGATATTCTCAACAACTCCTTTTACAATCGATGTGTTTATTTTCAAAAGATCCATTCTTGTCATTCCAGGTTTTCTTCCTGAACCTGCCACTACAACAACTATATTCGATCCTTTCATTTCAGAATAATCGTTGGAACCTCGTATAGTGACATCAATTCCCTGTTCCGATAGCATATGGTTTAGATCCATAGCTTCGCCTTGAGGGAGTCCCTGAACAATATCCAACAAAAGAATTTCATCAGAAAGTTTCCTTAGAGCGGAAAAAAGTGCTGCAGCACCGCCCACTTTTCCAGCTCCTATAATAGTAATCATAAACAGGCGTGATTTTAATCGCTAATTAAACCTCACGATTCTCATACATAAAAATGGGAATGTTATGAAACGATCTCTAATAGTTTACGCTTTAGTCTTTTCCGAATCTCCACTTTTGTGTCCATGTAACCGTATAGAGGTCTGTCCCAGATTGTGTCGTAATTCCTTATTTGCTCTTTTTTCGCGGAATTTGTATTTCTGAATATGTTAAACCCATTTCACGTTGGGCAATTATTTGTCTAGTCTCCAATTATACACATTCTAACTTATAACTACACAATAATTTAAATATAATTTTGTAAAATTGAAATTTTTTAATTATACAAAAGATATGTTGTTATAATTTATAGTTTAATGGAGATTTATATAATTATTTTATATATGAATACTTTCTCTAGAATCTTAGTGAATCATCGTTTCAAAAAATTCTCAGAAATGAAATTACAATTTATATGCATTCTAAGAGGTTTGCAATTCCAATGGTAGTAATAATCGATCCCCAAGTAGCTGGCATTTCAGGTGATATGGTACTGTCTGCTCTGATAAATATCGGTGCAAAAAAATCAAAAGTAATTGATGGCATAAATGTTGCTGCAAATTATCTTTCTGGTTCTAAAATTCAAAAAATCGATTTTGAGAAAATTGTCAAACATGGTACTGAGGCAACTCAACTTTTACTAGATATAAAAGAAAATACGCATGAGAGAAAAGGCATAGAAATTCAGGAGTGTATAACACTTACATCAGACAAGATTGGTTTATCTGAAAAGGCCAAAGTCTTTGCAAGAGAAAGCATAAAATCTTTGATAAATGCAGAATCAAAGATACATGGTGAGTCTATAGAATCAGTTCATTTTCATGAAGCTTCAAGTGTTGATACCGTTGTAGACATTATTGGAACTGCCATAGCATTAGATGATCTGAATTTTTTTGTAGAAGAAATAATTTCTACCCCAGTAGCAGTTGGAGGGGGAACACTTAACTTTTCACATGGAACTGTATCAAATCCGGCAAGTGCAATTTTAGAAATTTTTAGAAATACAAATATAATCATTTCAGGTGGACAGGTAAAGGATGAGCTAACTACACCTACTGGTGCGAGTCTTTTAGTAAATTTAACAAAAAACTGTTTCGAGTTTTATCCTTCGATGAAAGTAAAATCTATTGGATATGGAGCTGGGAAAAAGAATTTCGAAGGATTTGCCAATGTACTCAAAATAGTAAGAGGGGAAAAAACTGAACATTTTCAACAGGATTCGGTACAAATACTTGAGACAAACATAGATGATGTCTCAGGCGAGGTTTTTGGAAATATGATTGATAAGATTATGTCAATTGGTGCAAAAGATATTACTGTATCTCCAGCCATAACTAAAAAAGGTAGACCTACTCAAATCGTATCTGTAATTTGTGATTCTGAGGTTATAAATAACATCCTTGAAACGCTCGTATCAGAAACAGGAACTCTAGGAGTTAGAATTAGAACTTCCTCAAGATATGTGGTTCCACGAGTCATAGTAACAGTACCTGTAGTAATTCACGAAAAAAACTTTGTCGTAAAATGTAAGATAGTAAAAAGTGGTGAGGTTGTAAAACACTTTAAAGTGGAATCTTCAGATATCAAATTGATCGCAGATTCACTTTCTTTATCATTTAAAGATGTTAGTGATCTTGTCAGATCTCAGGTTAAACAAAAAATCGGTGCAAAATGACACATCTTAATGAATTGATACATTGGTTTGATGATAAGAATAATGTATTAGTTGCACTTTCAGGTGGAGTTGACAGCGCACTTGTTGCATATGCGGCTTTTCAATCTCGTGGATCGTCTTCAATAGCAGTAACAGCTGATTATAAAACTCTATCACAGGATGAATTAGAATCTGCAAAGAAAATTTGTTTTGAAATAGGAATACGTCACATAGTCATAGAATACAATGAACTTGAAAATAACGAATTTGTTAAAAATGATAAGAATAGATGTTTCCATTGCAGGACTGAATTATCTGCATATCTAAAAAAAGTTGCAAAAGAAGAAAATGCAGACCTTATAGTCGATGGTACAAATCTTGATGATCTTAGAGATTACAGACCGGGGATAATAGCGCTAAAAAAAGATGGAGTGAAGAGCCCACTTGTAGAGATAGGATTTACAAAAGACATGGTAAGAAATTATGCAAAAAGTGCTGGACTTTC
>JAHFUX010000036.1 GCA_023264875.1 Nitrosarchaeum sp. | reverse complement strand
TCATATGCTGTTTTGCATGTTCATTTGCGTTAATTTGATATGAAGTAGATTCGCCTACTGCAAATGTTTCATTTACTTGTATTGTGTGAAATCCAATATCAGAAATTAAAGAATATGCTCCAATACCAATAATAGCGCTACCTACAATAATTCCAATAATGGTTCTCTTTGATAACACAAAAGAAGGATTTACTATACTGCTTAAAAAATTAGCGAAAGTTGATTTATTCCTAAATCAGTCAGTCGATGCATTTTGGTTGATTTTATAATTCAAAATATAAAACTATAAAAAATTCGATAAAATGCTTTTAAAATTCTTTAATCATTTCTAGTAAAACTTTACTTTGATGTATAGCTCTTTCCGGATAACAATTCAGCATCCACCCATTATCTATTCTATCAAAACCCATTTCTTTACAATTTGTATTATATTCTAAAGAACTGTTATCAAATTTCCAATCAAATCCATTTGTAATATTAGACTCTGGAAAATTATGTCCTCTTACTAAAGTAATTGTATTTGTTGATTTAGCATATTCTATTTTGGCGTATAGTGCATTTGGATATAGGTAGATTACATTAGGATGAGATGTTATTGCATCGAATTCCTTTTGCGTGACATATTCATTGTGCAATAAAATTACTTTGTCATATTTTTTAAGAATTTCAGGATTTTGATCAACTTCAATATCAGAGATAGTTTGATATTCCAATAATTTTAACACCTGATATCCATTACCACTTGAATGGAAAAGTAAAGGATATTCTTGAATTTCAGTTGTGATACATTTTTCACCACACTCTCCTCTATAATATGTATAAAATCCAGGTTCGTGGTATGCTGCTGCTGTAAAAATAGGAAAAATGACAATAGTATTCTCATCAGTTTTGTATCTTATTTTTTCATATAGTTCACTGTTTTCAGGATTTAATTCAAATTTCACGTCATTCCATGTTTTCGTGCCATCTTTAATTTCAAAATTATCCTCAAAACCATATATGTTGAAAAGTGATGGGAGATCTAATTTGGTAGATTTAGTTTCGTCTGGAAGTTGATAGTTATTTTCAGATTTATTTTGTAAGAGAAAGTAAGAAAGAGTAATTGATAGAATAATGATAATTATTATGTAAAGTACAAATTTTATTTTCATATCAGTTTAATCAAGTTTTTAACATAAAAATTTTATTAAATTCCTAAAGTTTATTTTCAGAATTTTAAACAATAATAATTTTAATTACATTAAGGATACGTCATGTGGTTGGCTTTCTGCAAATCCAGCACCAGACATTTTAATAAATTCTGCATTTGCTTGCATTTGTGGAATTGTATGCGCTCCACAGTAGCTCAATCCTGAACGTACACCACCAGTTAATTGTTTTAAAATATCAGTTACGGTTCCTTTGTATGGAACCATTGCTTCAACACCTTCTGCAACAAAATCATTAAGATCTTCATCAAATGAAATAGAACCTGTTTCCTTTGACTTTCTTCCTAATGATGCTCCAAGGGAGGCCATTCCACGATATATCTTGAAACGCTTACCATTTTTTGTCAATACAGTTCCTGGTGATTCATCTGTTCCTCCAAGCATACTGCCTACCATCACAGAAGATGCACCTGCAGCCAATGCTTTAGTAGCATCGCCAGAAGTTCTAGTTCCACCATCAGAAATAATTGGAATGCCGTAATCTTTTCCAATCTTGGCACAATCAAATACTGCTGTTAATTGTGGTACTCCAGAACCAGTAATTACTCTAGTAATACAAATTGAGCCAGAACCAACACCAACCTTAACTGCATCCACTCCAGCTTTAATTAGATCTTCTGCACCTTGTGCAGTTGCAATATTTCCTGCAATTAATTCACATTTAGGAAACGCCTTTTTGATATTACGAATTGTACTAATTGCATTTTCACTATGACCATGAGCGATATCAACAACTAGTACATCTGCACCTGCTTCTAACAATGACTCTGTTCTTTCCATAAAATCTCCCTTTACACCTACAGCAGCCCCAACAAGAGGTCTTCCCTTCTTATCTTTTGATGCAGAAGGATAGTCCTCAATATTTGTAATGTCTTTGCTTGTAATCAGACCTTTAATAAAACCAGATTCATCAATTATTGGTAGTTTTTCAATTCTGTGTTTATGCAAAATTTTCTTGGCTTCATCCAAGCTTACACCAGGTTTTGCAGTCACAACATCTTTTGTCATAACATCTTTGATAAGATGAGTAGTATCAGTTTCAAATAATAAATCTCTATCAGTAACTATTCCAACCAATTTAGAATTAGAATCAATAACTAAAAGACCAGAAATTTCTTTTTCTTCAGCATAATTTACTGCATCTTGAACAGTTTTATCAAGATGAATAACATATGGATTTTCAATCATTACACTGCCAGATCTTTTTACTTTGAGAACTTCATTAGCTTGCTCTTTAATTGTCAAAAATCTGTGAATAATTCCTATTCCTCCAGCACGAGCCATTGCTACTGCCATGGAAGATTCAGTTACAGTATCCATGTTTGCACTAACAAATGGGATGTTAAGAGAGATATTACGTGATAATTTTGTGCTTAGATTGGTTTGAGATCTGCTAGTGATATCAGAATATTTGGGTACAAGAAGAACATCATCAAAAGTTAATCCTTCTTTGAATTCCAATGAAACCTTGTAAAGATGGTCAAATATGGATTATAAGCCTTTGTGTCTTCCAGACAGTTTTGCTACAATCGTAATGACATCTTTTGTTTCGGCTACATTATGAGTACGAATGATATCTGCACCATTAAGAACAGATACAACCTCGGCAGCAAGAGAACCAAATAATCGATCTGATACATTTTCCTTTCCCAAAAGTTTTCCAATAAATGATTTATTTGAAACAGAAACCAAAATGGGATATTGTTGTTTAATGGATTTTAAATTTTGAATAACAGACAGATCTCTTTTTAACCAATCAGATTTAATTTTTGTAAAAAAAGATCCCTTTCCAGACTTTCTAAAAAAACCAATAGCAGGATCCAAAACAATCTTACTTGACGGAATTTCAGCAGCTTTTGCAAGTTTTAGACTATCTTTTAGGAGATTTTTAGTGGATTGTATATTGCCAACTACTGTCTTAGAATCAAATGCGCACAAAATAAGCGATGGACTATATTCTCTAATTACATCAATCATTTTATCATCATATTTTAATCCAGAAATATCATTGATTATTTCAATTCCATATTCTAAAGCAGATTTTGCAACATTTGCCCTGCATGTATCAACAGATATTGGAAGATTTGATACGTTTTGAATAATTTTAATTGCATTTAGAATTCTTTGTGATTCTATTTTTTCAGATACTGATGTAGATAGATATGGTGCAGTAGACATTCCTCCAATGTCAATAAAATCTGCTCTATCAATTTCCATTTGTTTTATTGTGTTTGTAATCTGTTGTTTTGTTGTTTTAATTGATTTTTTGTAAAATGACTCAGGACTGGTGTTTAAAATGCCCATTATTCGGACTGGATTTTTCGCTCCCACACCTACATTTCCAAGCTTAGTCACATGATTTATCATAAACCATACCAATTTGAGTCATATGATGATTTCAGGTTGGAATAAAAGATATTCAGAGATTCTACACGAATTCAAATATAATGAAAAACAAGATACAATATCAGCAATTATTTTGGATTCGATTCTAAAAAAAACTGTTCCTATTAAAAAGATCAATCAACAGATAAAAGGAAAAACTGTTTTTGTTATAGGTGCGGGTCCATCATTGGCTTTAGCCATACCAGTGTTGAAAAATTTTAAAAAAACAGTGAAAATTGTGGCAGACAGTGCAGTAAAACCATTAGTTGAAAATGGAATTAAACCAGACATTGTTGTTACTGACTTGGATGGGGATAAAGATTCATTGATAAAAGTTGGAAAGACAGATTCAGTTTTTGTCATTCATGCACATGGTGATAATATTGTCAAATTATATCTTGTAGAAAATTTTAAAAATTGTATTGGCACCACACAATCAAAACCATTTAAAAATATACATAATTTTGGAGGTTTCACTGATGGAGATAGAGCAGTTTTTCTTGCAAGTTATTTTGATGCAAAGAAAATTATTTTATTTGGAATGGATTTTGGAAAAAAAATAGGAAAGTATTCTCAAACAAAAGCAGCAGAGAGAAAAACTAAATTAAAGAAATTAAGAAAAGGCAAATCACTTTTAGAATGGTTATCAGGAAAAACAAGATCGCAGTTATTTACAACATCAGGAACAATTAGAGGATTTGAAAAGATATCCTATGGTGAACTTGATATTATTATCTAGAATGCATTTAATACCCATATCCGTATAAAAGAAATTGTGAAATTCTCAGAGGAGCAAATACGAGACATTGTTGCTATGAGGGATGGCTTGGTCAAGCAAATTGACAAACATCAAAATGCTATAGAATTGTTAGAAAAAAATCTAACAATTTTAGATTTGGTATTAAAAGAATCTAGTTTTACAAAAGCTTCTGCTCTTAGCACAGTAAAAAATTCAGAACCATCTACAAAAATTTCAGCTACATCTACTGAGAAATTAGAAGAAAGCTCAATTCCAATAACAAGTGGAAGTGATGGAAAAATCATTGCAAATGCTTACATCACACCTGATCAGGTTTCAATAGTTTTAGAAGACAGTATGGAAATAAACGCAGATACACCGCCCTTCAAATCATTTTTTATTGATAGAATTATCGGAGAAATGAAGCGAAAAGACTCTGCAGAAGCAGAAAACGGCAAAATCCAAAAAGATTCAGTAATTGACTACATAATTAACAAAAATGGTTCAGACATTAGAGAAATAATTATCAAAAATTACAGGCAAAAAGAGAGAGTAAATGAAATAATTAACACTGCAGGATGGTCACTTACACGTATGCTTGAAAACATCAAAAAGTGATTTTATGGATAAGATAGTTGTTTTAGATTTTGGGTCGCAGTATAGTCATTTGATTTGTAGAAGAATTAGAGAATTTTCCGTATATGCAGAGCTTGTTCCTTTTGATATTAGTTTTGAGGAATTACAAAAACATAACCCTAAAGGAATAATTTTTTCTGGAGGTCCATCAAGTGTGTATAATTCAGATGCACCTGTTCCAGAAAATAAAATTTTTGATATGAATTTACCACTACTTGGAATTTGTTACGGACATCAACTAATTGTAAATAAATTTGGTGGTAAAGTAAAAAGAGCCAACAAAGAGTATGGTTCATCGTTACTAACAATTGATAGTGATGAGGATCTCCTAAGTGGAGTTGGTAAATCAGTTAGGGCATGGATGAGTCATGGGGATGAAGCAGAACAAATTCCACCGGGATTCAGAGTTATAGGACATACTGAAAGTGCAAAGGCTGCAGCAATTGCATCAAAAGAAAAATCAATTTATGGAATTCAGTTTCATCCGGAAGTGGTTCATACCGAGCAAGGAACAGAAATTCTCAAGAATTTTGTCTTGAAAGTTTGTGGTGCTAAACAAGATTGGACGATGGAAGGATTTATCGATGCTGCAGTAGAAAAAATTTCAAAAATTGAAGGAAATGTCTTGTGCGGTGTAAGTGGAGGAATAGATTCCACTGTAGCAGCTTTATTGATTCACAAAGCAATTGGCAATAGACAAAAGTGTGTTTTTGTAAATAATGGGCTCTTGAGATTAAATGAAGAAATAGAAATTGAAGAGATGTTTAAAAATAACTTTAATGTAAATTTTGTATCAGTTGATGCTGCTCAAGTTTTTTTGGACAAATTAAAAGGCGTAGAAGACCCTGAGAGAAAAAGAATGGTTGTAGGTGAGGAATTTATTCATGTATTTACTGAATTTGCAAAAAAAAATGGGCCTTTCAAATGGCTTGCACAAGGTACATTGTATCCAGATGTAATAGAGAGTGGAGTTTCAAAAGGTCCAGCTGCAGTAATAAAATCACATCATAACGTAGGTGGATTACCAGATTGGCTTGATTTGAAGATATTGGAGCCATTGCGTGATCTATACAAAGATGAAGTAAGAAAAATAGCTAAAATTTTAGGAGTTCCAGAGAAACTTTTCATGCGACATCCATTTCCAGGACCTGGACTAGCTGTAAGAATTATTGGTGAAGTCACTCCAGCAAAACTTCAGATAGCAAAAGTAGCAAGCAAGATTGTAGAAGATGAACTGATTGCAGTTGATCTTTATGGTAAAGTGTGGCAAGCATATGCAGCAGTAGGTGATGATAAAGCAGTAGGAGTTGTAGGAGACGAAAGAAAATATGGAAATATCGTAATGATTAGAGTAGTAGACTCTATTGATGCAATGACAGCAGACTGGACTAGATTACCACATGCATTACTAGAAAAAATTAGCAACCGAATTACAAATGAGGTAGAAGATGTAACATGGGTAACATATGCAATTTCAAGTAAACCTCCTGCAACCATTGAGCCTCAATAAAAATAGAATAATATGCATGCGATTTGGCTCACTTTTTCAGAAAACGATAGAAATTATCTCAAAAATATCATGGATGATCTTTCAGAAAAATATTATGCTCCAAAATTTGAACCACATATTACGGTTTACGGATTGGTAGATTCGGAAATTAGTTTAATTGAGAGTATTGCTAAAGAAGTAACACTAAATCATAATTCGTTTTTGGTAGAAAAATCAGAAATTTTACAATCTGAAGAATTATGGAAGACAGTGTACATAGAATTAAAAATGAACAAACAATTAGAATTAGTTTATAAAAATCTTAAAAAACATTTTGAAAAAATTGTAAAATATCAATTTAATCCACACATCAGTCTAATTTATAAAATCTTGCCAATAAAAGAAAAAATAAAAATAATAAAGGAATTAGATATTAAAAATAAATTTATGGTAAACAAGCTTGTTGTACAAAAATTTGTTCCAGATGTAGAAAAATGGAAGATTGTAAAAGAATATAATTTAATTTGAAAAGTAAATTACATACCAAACCATCTTACAGTCAGAAAATTCTAAATGTGTAATAATTTAGACTAAATTTTGCAGTAGTGCGGCACCAAAAACTCCAGCAGAATCACCTAACTTGTTTTTTAGAATTGGAGTATCAACTAAATCTGAAAATACCTTGCCATACA
>JAHFUX010000056.1 GCA_023264875.1 Nitrosarchaeum sp. | reverse complement strand
ATTATCAAAAGAGTCTACTGGAAAAGTTGAGCTTGAGGATGAATATAGTACAATACTGGTTAATACCGATACAACCCAATTTCAATTAAAAGAACACAAAACACTTGAAGTAAAAACCTCAATTCTTAGAAAAAATATTTTAGAATATGGGAAGGTTCCACATGAGCCCAAACCAATCAAGATTTATCCAAAAGAATTTTTTCCTTCAATTGAAATTCAAGACGACAATGAGGAAAAACGAAATACACTTCTAGACGCTATTCTTACTGCCAAAAATAAAGAAACTATTTCTGAAGATCAGCTTTTCAGAGTAATGGCAACTAGAAGATCAACTAGAAATTTTGATACAACCCTACTTGTAGAACAGTGGAAAGTAGACAAAATATTGGCAGCAGCTGATACTGCGCCAACTGCTGGAAATTTTCAAGGGTTTGAGGTGGTTTTCGTAAAAAACAAAGAAATTAAAAAACGATTAGTCGAAGCAGCCAATAAACAACCATATGTCAATGCACCAGTTGTTTTGGTTTTTTGTATGGACCCTTCAAGAGTAAAGATGAATTTTTCACCAGAGACTCTCTCAAAGTTTTCTCTTCAGGATGCTACTCTTGCCGCAGCTTATTCACAACTTGCAGCATCTGCTTTGGGTTTGAGCTCAATTTGGATTGGAATGATTGATGAAGAAAAGATAAAACAAATCATTGAAACCGATTTGAAACCATCATCAATTTTATGTATTGGATATCCACATCACAAACGTCCTCCAAAGTCACGCCGAAAACTCAGAGATCTTATTCGTGTTATAGAGTAACTGATTAGTCTCTTTTACACATTGAAACAAAAGTTAGCGTAAATTCAAGGCAATTGTCTAAATATTGGTCAGTTTTTTATCGAATCATATGATAAGTCAATCAGTTTGGATTGGAATCACAATCGGTGTATTTTTTGCAGGTCTTCTAATAGGATATGCTACTTTACAATCAAATGTCCCTACAATGCCAATAATGAACTCACAACAGATGCAACAAATGATGAATGATCCTCAATTCATGAACCAATGGCAACAACATATGATACAAAATCCTCAACAAATGCAACAATGGATGTCTAGTCCTGAACATTTAACACAAATGAAAGCAATGATGCAAGGAAATCATGACTTTATGACACAAATGATGAAAGTAATGATTGATAATCCAGATTTACGATTACAAATGTTGGGACATATGACTGAAAATCCTGAGATGCTGGAGCAAATGCAGACCATAATGGAACAAGGACATATGGGTTCTAGAATGATGAGTCCACAATCCATATGTCAACAAGACGGTGGAAATTGGTTGTCAGAATTTAACGAATGTGAAGGAATTTCATCTGAGCAGTGTTCCATTATGAGTGGAACATTCAAAGAATGTGAATCTGCATGCAGACACAATCCTGACGCTGAAATTTGTACCTTACAATGTGTTCCAGTTTGTGTTATCTCATAAAATATGTCATCAAGAATATACCTATTTTCAATACTGTTGATATTTACCATAACTTTTCCATTATCTTTTGCTCAGCATCATAGTGGGCAGCAAGCGCCTCCAATTAGTTTTGGAAGTGGGCAAGTAACAGTAAACACATCATTAATCCCAGCAGAGTTCATTCCTGGGAAAAATTCTGATGTAAATTTGAAAATTAGATTTTTTGATATCTCAACAAATATGAATATAGAAAGTGTTACATATAGAATTCAGATATTTTATGGAACTCAACTTGTTGCAAATCAAATGTTTTTTGATAAAGACGGAGAGCTTGACATAAAAATTCAACCCAGAACAGAATGTGATCAAGAAGAGCTATGGAAATGTACAAAATATCAAGGAGAAACCGATCCCGCAGTACCTAATGCACTTACATCATCAGCATTAAGCACGCCAATAATCACTGGACCCGTATTTTCTAAAAGTGGACAATACATGGTAAAAACTGACATCATAGGCGCAACAAATCCAAGAACCCAAACCAGTGAGGATATAACTTTTGAGACTGCCATAACAATACCTCATGAACAACAATTTATGATAACATCTTCAAATACTCAATATCCAATTCTAGTGAAAAATTTTCAAGAATCAATCACCAATTTGCAATATGACGAATCAACACATTCAATAATTTTTCAAATTCCATTTGAATGGGAACATATTGAGCATGTAGATTCTGTAAAAAATTATTTTGAGATTCCAAAGAATTTTCCACCTTTTCAGAATGTGAATAGTTTTTCTGGCACAATTAATGACGTTTCAATTTTTCCAAAAGATTTGCATTATGATCAGTATTCAAACAAAAATACAAACATCCTTCATTTTATAATTGGAAATGATGAGTTAAAAAAACTAAAAAGTGACAATTCTGGGATGAAAGTCGTAATCACTCCTGACTCTCAGTCATCAATAGTAACCAAAGATCTTTT
>JAHFUX010000015.1 GCA_023264875.1 Nitrosarchaeum sp. | reverse complement strand
CTTGTGGAGTTGAACTTAAAATGAAAACTTTCATACTCTCAAATAATTTTCGAATGGAAACTTTTTGACTAGAATCTAGACTTTATTGACATTATCACTGTAAAAATACAATTGATCATAAAGCGTTTAAATCCTAAACATTTACACTGGGAATATTGGAACAAAAATCTCTTGCATGCCCTGTTTGTCAAAGCAATAAAGCAGAAATTGCAGGTGAAGATGTTAAACTAAGTGGACAATTTCAAGACAAGGAATTTCTAACTACTCCCTTAACTGTTCTAAGATGTACTAGATGTGGCTATTACATGTTTTTTGATAA
Organism: Nitrosarchaeum sp.; assembly: GCA_023264875.1. Taxonomy (GTDB): domain Archaea; phylum Thermoproteota; class Nitrososphaeria; order Nitrososphaerales; family Nitrosopumilaceae; genus Nitrosarchaeum. The sequence goes on along the minus strand of JAHFUX010000015.1, from coordinate 30,733 downwards.
ACTGGCACAATTTACAACAAAAGAAGAATCTGATGAATCATAACTAAAAATATTGAAAAAAACTATGATTCTATAATTGCTTGATTGTCTAACTGCAATAACAGACCTTGAATTTCTTCTGGGGTTTCTGCACCGTATACAATAAGAATTCTGTCTTTATCCATAGGTTCATAATTTCTAATGTCGCTGACTTTTTCTCCATTGATATAGAAATTCAATGTATAATCCTCATTTGTACAAAACTGTCTTCCATCTTGGAAAATAAAGCATTTGTCATCTAATCCTAACTTTAATGATTGGAACAAATATCCTAACTTTACACCTTTGGCATGTTTGTGAACGGTGGTGCCATCTCCTCCTTCAAAATGAATCCAACTTGTTTTGATTTGGTATGCTGGTAATGAAAAGTCAAACGTATCACCAAAAACTTTGACTAGCATTGCAGCATGTGAGTGCTCACTACCTAAAGCTCCTGCACCTTCTGGACCTCCAGGGGCAGTCTGGGACATGTTCACAAACTTCCATCCTGAATACCCAACAATTACTGCAATTATGGCCAATACTGCAATTGTGATTAACATATTTCGTCTTTTTTCAAAAGAACGTTTTGTAGCGTAATTATCACGCTTTTCTTCTCGCTCTTTTCTTTCTTTTCTTCCCATAAGTTAATCAGATTCAAAAATTTGCCCTAATTAACTGTTCGATGAAACAATAAATAAAATCAAAAATTCCAATTCTATTATGGGCTGTATTTTTTGTGATATCTTATCTGGAATTAGATCTGGTCATATTCTATATGAGGATGCATCACATGTTGCATTTTTGGACAAATATCCAATAGATGTTGGTCATAGTTTGGTGGTTCCAAAAAAACATCATGAAAGAATAACTGATATGGATTCTAAAGCGGTAGGGGACTTGTTTTCAATAGTTCCAAAAATAGCAAATGCAATTTTAACTGTTACAGGCGCAGACGCATTTAGTCTTGGACAAAACAATGGCCGAGCTGCAAAACAGATTATTCCACATGTTCATGTTCATATAATTCCACGATATAATTTCAAAGGAACAATTTGGACAAAGCGTTCAATATCAAATGACGAAGAACTTCTCACTCTAGCAAAAAAAATCAAAGAATTGCTTATTTAGCATGTCCTGGGTTGTATCGAAGAATTGCTCCCACTTTGCCTAAGCTTGATAACATAACTCCATGTTCTGCACTTCCTGATACCACTTCTAATCTAGTTCCTGTTTTTGCTGTAAGTAATTCCAAATAATCCACAATATCTTGTTCATTTGCTTCTACTTCCATTGAGTTGCAACCCGGGCAAGGGCTGTTTGTAAATTTTGTCTTTTTTGGAATGACATCTCGTCTTTCAACAATTTCTTCTTGAATATGTTGACATCTACGACATTTTCCTTCGACTCGATTTAAGTTTGTGTCATCTGTAATAATTAGTATTTTCACTACATTGTTTTTAAGAAGTTCAATGACATCTTTGAGTCCATACACTCCTAACCCTGAATGAGAGTTTACATCTCTAAACAAATCTTCGATTAATTTCTTTTCTTCCACCATTCTGAAATCTGAAAGAAGATCTGCCGACTTTGCAAATGCTTCTCTAATTCCTTCCGCTCCTGAATAACCTGCGTCTATTGTATTTATGATCATATTTTGCAATCTGTATTCCAAATAGTTCCCATTGATAAAATCCTCTTTTGTAGGACCCGGTCCTGAAATGATTAATCCTTTGACAGGATAAATATCGATAAAATATTCTCTAGTAGTTCCTGCTACTCTGTTGTAAAAATATGAAAGCTCCATCTCCCTTAGTTTCTGGAATCTTTTGGCAGATTGTCCTCCTTGCCTGTGCTTTCCTGCTACTCCAGAACCTGTTTGTGATAAAACTTCTATTTTATCCCCATGTAGTAATCCCCACCCTGCATCTTTGGCATCAATAGCTAAAAACCCAATTAGATTGTCGTCTTTTAACATGTCTTTTAGAATATCTACATGAAAATGATCATCGCATCTGTACAAATATTGCTTCAAATCCTTTGGAGGATCAATTTCCCAAACTTTCACTACCTCACTTCCTAATGGACCACCTCCCTCTGGTGGCAATGCTCCGCAAAACATTACCAACCCTCTTTCAGGAGTCTTTTTGAGTAGTTTTAGTCTCTGAACTACTTTACCTAGTGAATCTACAACATGTGATCTTGTCAGATCTGATTTTATATTATCTGCAGTTCCTTGTTCTTGTTGTAATGTACTAATAATCTCATGTAGTTGCTTTCCTTTTGGGATGTACACGCTAATTAGTTCAGTTCCTCTACCTGATTTTTGTGATAACTCCTCTAACATTTTTCTAATTTTATAAAGTTTAACAGAATCTATTTTTTCTATGTTGATCTTTTCCATTTGAATTTTCTTCCTGTTATGCGAATATTAAGTTTAGTTGATTCAATTCTTTACCTCACTAAAATTATAACTCATCAAGAGACTTTAGAAAGACTTCTAGTGGTTGATTGCCTGTTATTTTAATTATTTTTTCATTATTAAAAACCAAAAAAGACGGTGTTGCATCAATTCCAATTTCTTTACCAAATTCATACATCTGATTTACTCTTTCCAGATATTTGTGATCATCAAGACATTTGTCAAATTTTTCTAAATCCAAACTTACTGTTGTAGCAAATTTGTCTAATGAATCCCGAGTGATCCATCCTGTTTTTTCACCTCCCCAATTCTTGTATAATTCATCATGATATTGCCAATATTTTCCTTGATCTTGAGCACAATACGCTGCTTCAGCAGCTAAAACTGAGTCAGGACCATTAAGTGGAAAGTCTTTGAATACTAGTTTTACTTTTCCTGTTTCAATAAAATCCTGTTTAATTGTATTAAAAGTGCTATGATGAAATTTATAACAAAAGGTACACTGGTAATCGCCCCATTCTACAATTGTAATTGTTGCAGATGGATTTCCAGTAATCGGTGAGCCGTTTTGAATTAATTTTGATTCAGTCAATAGTTTTGAATCATCTTCTGATTGGGGATAAAATGCCAAAAACATGCCTGTTAGTATTCCTACAGCTATTGGAATTGCAAACAAGTAGATCTTTTTCATTATTTTGCTGAGATTTTTTTCTAGTAAATAGTTTCCTTCCATTAAACAGATGCCAAAGTCCATAATGCAGAGTTTTTTGCAGATATCTCTGCTACGAATGGATCATCTGATGATGAAATTATTATCACATCACCTTCATCTGGGCATAAATTTTCTAAAAGATAATTTCCTGTTTTCATATCTTTGATAAAGCACTCTTTTTCATCGCCTGGAAAAACTAATTTTTTATTTTTGCATATCATGGTAGTGCATCCTGAAGAGCCATACAAAATTGCATAGTCTCTTTGTTCCAGTCCTGCTTTGATTATCATAGAATAGTTTTTGAGTAAAATTGCATGATTGTATCTGCCTTGAATGATGCTGCATTTTTTAATTTTACACTCTTTGGGAATTGCACTCTGTATTTGATTTGTTAATTTGTGCCCTTTTTCAGTAAGAAAAGTCCCCGATTTTGTTGAATCGGCCAATTTTGCTTCTTTTAGATGTAAAATTAATGTCTTGACTGCGCCTTCTCCTAGATGAATTTCTTTTCCAAACGTTGCTCTACTGACAAATCTTTCTTTAGTTAACAATTGTAATGCCTTGAGTACATGTGGAATACTAAATGTGAGAACTTTGCTTGAGCCTTTTCTAGATACTATGTCTTGTAAAGTTTGAATGTTTTTGCGCAGAGTTTTTCTTATTTGTAATTATATATAAATTGGATAAATTGTCTATCTCGTTATTTATGGTTATAGTTATTTAAAATTGTCATTGCATTTGAATACCTTACAGAAATGTTTTCTTCTTTTTGATTTGAATTAATCTCTTCGAATTTATCTAATAATGTTTTATTATTGATCATATCATCTAATGCTTCTATTGAAAATGGTTTTTTGATTACTTCAATTGCCTTGTTGATTTCTGTTAATGAATCTAATACTATATTTTCAATATGACCTGACGCAAAAATTATTCGTTGGTTTGGGTTTATCTTTAGAATTTCTATTGCTGTTTGTAACCCATTTAATATTGGCATGTTGTGATCTAATATTATAACATCAAAATAATCTTGTAATTGATTTAATTTTGAATGAGCACGATAAATTTCTAAACATTTTTGTCCATTTTCTGTAGTTATGACCTGTCTATTATCCAACTTTAGCCAATCTTGATACAAATTCAATAGGTGTGGTTCATCATCTGCAATAAGCAATCTCATCTGTTTGGTCTGTGTATTTGGAATTTCTATTATGTCTACATTTGTTTTATTTATTTCAATTCTGTTGATTTCCATTTTTATTGGATCAAGAATTTTTGTATCCCCGACTCTTCCAAAAACCACCTGTACCATATTTGCAAATAACCCATAATTTCCAGTAATTTCTTTTTCAGATTTTCCACATTCTTTCATCATTGTTTTAATAATTGATTTGTACCCATTTGTTCCGTATTGATCTATTAATGATATCTCAATAATCTGTGATATCTGATTTTCGTATCTTACATGATTAAAGTCAAATTTTGAATTACTCATCTTATGATTTTCATTCTGTCAAATATCACAAAAGTACCTGTATGTCAAATTTGGAAATGACATTTGTCATTTGAGCGTGAAATAATTTTCTTTATTAATTGGACAAATTGTCCAAGAATTTAAATACATTCAATCAAGAGAAACCACATGTCTCAATCAAGACAAATCAATGTATCTAAGAATGGTGTTCCGGTTACTGCAATTGTGGCATTAGCTATAGTTTTTGTAGCAGGATTATTTGTTGTTGGATTTGACCAGGGACATATCTTTAGTCTGGTTTATGGTGAAGAAGCATTTCAGGATCTTTACATCCATGAACTTACTCATGATATGAGACACGCTGCTGGCTTTCCTTGTCACTAGTGGGTTAACCTGATGAAAACATTTCTTTTTATTCTAATTGTCATAGCTTCTGGCGCTGCAGCTGGACTTATTCACGGTGGCCTGAATCTTATCTTTGTTGAGCCTTCTCTTGATCAGGCAATTGGAATTGAAAATCAACACATGTTTGCATCAGGCGAAGAAAAAGATACTCCTGAATTTTGGATAAAGTATGATGGGTATAGAACATGGCAAAAGAGCGGACAAGTTCTTGCAGGTGGAATTCTTGGTGTTTCTATTGGGGCTTTATTTGGAATCGTTTTTGCACTTTCAAGAAATTCGCTTCCTGGCAAAACAGATATCAAAAAAGCTCTAGTTTTGGCAGGAATAATGTGGTTAACAATTTACTTTATTCCATTTTTAAAATACCCTGCAAATCCTCCAACGGTAGGTGATCCTGAAACGATTGTTTTACGTGGAATTCTTTATTTGGTATTTATTGCAATTTCTGGTTTTGGTGCATTCGGATTTTACAAGCTGTCTCAAAAACTAAAAACGAAAAAACTTGTTGCCATTGTAGGATATGCAGCATTTATTGGAATAGCATTTGTTGTAATGCCTGAAAATCCTGACAAAATCACTGCTCCTATGGATTTAGTTAATAATTTTAGAATAATGTCTGCATTTACTGTCTCTCTTTATTGGCTTTCATTGGGTGTTATTTTGGGCTCTTTGTGGCATCACTACAAACCTCATAAAGAAATCATTCCTTTTAATTAGCTATTCCAAGTCTCTGGAACGAGAATGATGTGACGTAATTTAAATAACTCTGTATTACTTTTTAATCTAATTGACACGACGTTTGACATTACCACAATTAAAAAAATACGATGTTACTCAAAAAGTAATTGAAGCATTGGCTGATTCTGAATCACGTGCAATACTGTTTTCAATTATAAAAAAAGGAATGACTGCATCTGAATTATCTGAAAAACTAAAAATTCCACTCAGTTCTGTGTATAAAAAACTAAGTGATCTTGAAGAACTTACTCTAATTGAAGTAGAAAAATGGTTAATTTCTGATAAAGGAAGAAAATTTAAAATGTACAAAAGTCGTATAAGCAAAGCTGACATTTCCATACGAAAACCTGATCCTGTTCTTAATTTAGTGCCAAACTAGTGATTGAATGTCAAATCCAAACATAATTCAACTAAGCGAATTTGATGTCACACAAAAAATAATTGAATCTCTAAGTAATGTATGTACACGTGCGGTATTATTTTCAATTAAAAATGAATCAAAAGATGCAACACAAATTGCAGATGAGTTAAAAATTTCAATATCTACTGTTTACAAAACTTTGTCTAATTTAGAAGAATTGGCGCTTGCAGAAGTAGATAAATTTGTGATTTCTGCTGAAGGAAAGAAAATAAAACAATATCGTAGTCGTATAGGTAAAGTTGAAATTACATTAACTGATTTGGAGCCCGTCTTGAATCTTTATCCTAATACTGGCAACCCTAAATCTAATCTTCAAAGTTAAATCAATAAAAATAGACCGCCCTAAAATACGAATAGAAATACGACACTTCTCGTAATGCTTAAGATTCCAAAATCATTTTGAAAATCAGAAAAAAACAATGATTATGAAATCAAATTATCTGCGTATCATTGGAAGTATGCACATGGATGAAACAAGAATCAAAATACGTGACACACATCATTATAATATGATGTGTTTTGTTTTAAAACTTGTAGAATAATATTATGTCGTAAAACCTATATTAATTCTAAAATCCTAGAATAACTTACTAGAATCTTTGTACATGTTATATCCTCTTTATTTATTGTAAATTTAATGATTAAATTAACACATTCTATAGTTGTGGCATTAACACTAGTCACAGTACTGACATCTCAATTTGCTTTTGCAGAATCTACTTATGATGATAAATTATCATTTGCAGGTTCTCTTGAAGAGACATTGGGACACTTTTGGGCAATAGAGCAAAATCTAGATGATAGCAATGCAGAGCTTGCGTTAGTTCATGCAACTCATCCAATTGCAGAACTCTACAGTTCTATGAAACCAGAGCTAAAAGCAGCAAATCCAGATTTTGATGCAAAAATACAAGCAACACTAATGGATTTGGGTAAAAAAACTGGCTCTGATGTAACTAGAGAAGATGCACAAATAGCACTAGATGAAGCAAAGGCGATAATCCAAGAAGCAAGAACTTTGATTGTAGGTGAAGAACTTAGTCAAGATACTACATTCAAGGTTAAACTCATGCAAGGTTCACTAAAGACTTCAATTGGAGAATACGAAGAAGGAGTAAATAACGGACAGATAGAAATGATGGCCGAATTCCAAGATGGCTCTGCATTTGTATGGAGATCACAGCAAGTCTTTGATGAGATAAAGTCTGATTTACCAGAACATGAAGCAGAAGAAATCAAGGAATTTTATTCTGATTTATGGGGTGCATATGATAAAAGATCAGATCCTGAACAAATTGCAACCATTGCCAATAGTCTAATTCATGAGCTTGATGTAGCAATTGGTGCAACAACGGAAGATACGGATCCATTGACATATGTTGAAAATATTCGTAATCTACTGAATCAAGTCAAAGTAACATATGCATCAGGTGACTCAGATACGGCATTAAGTCTTGCAACAAAGGCATATCTGGATAATTTTGAGTATCTAGAAGGACCAATCAAAAAATCAAATCCTGAATTGGTAGATGAACTTGAAGCAATGATGCGAATAGAACTCCGTGATATGATAAATAATGATGCCCCCATATCCGAAGTAGAACAACAAGTAGATGATATACTTGCAAAGATGGACACTGTAGCAAAAATTGTTCCTGAATTTGGCACTATTGCTGTAATGATTCTAGTTGTTGGAATAATTAGTACAATGGTTCTATTATCAAAAAACAAGAACTTGTCAATATTGCCAAGAATCTAATTTACAATCCTTTTCTTTTTATTTTCAAAAGCGAGTGTAGTTTCTCATTCCACGTTTGTAGAACAAATCTTTTGTTTAAATATCGTTAGCTAGACCTAACCAACAATTCATGAAATTCAAATTTTATTGGTATTTGATTATTTTTGTTCTGACCTTGGGTGTTTTTTCATTTACTAATGTTAGTTATGCTCAAAATGAAGAAGAGAATTACACATCTGCTATTACAATTACTGGCATTGGCTTGGAATTAACAAAACAGGCACTTTTGACCAATGATTATGATTCTGCAGAAAAATATTCTACTTTAACAAATAACTTTTACGGGAAGAATATTCAATTTTTAAGAGCGTTTAACTCCAATTTTTCAGACGACATTCATATTAAATTACTTGATCTTCATTCATCGATTCTATCAAAATCAGAATCACAAGATTTGATTAATCAAATTGATCAACTTCAAGAAACATTAACTCTGACTCCTTTAGGTGGAAATTCAAATACTATCATCGCTTCTATTTTGTCTGAAGCTGACGAGCAATATCAAACAGCAATACAAAATGCTACTCCTGAATCATACTTTCTGACTTTGTCCTTAATAGAGCATTCAAAGCTTATCTTAGAACAAAATCAGTCATCTGATAACCGCCTGAATCAAGAACTCAATTCATTTTTTCATGATTTAGATAAATTAGTTTCAAATAAAAGCGATTTTGTTGTTGTAGGAAATTTGATCACTGCGATACAGCGTGATTTGGTACAAACAGAAACAATTACAATTGATAAAGCAAATCTCTATGGTGTAATTCGAAATCTATATTCTGAATTATTTATTGCAGTAAACTCTGGTGATTATTTAACTGCAGAAGAGATTGCAATTGAAGCATATCTTGAAAATTTTGAATATTTGGAATCTGATATTGGAAAAGTTGATGAAACATTACTAAATTCATTGGAAATCAACATGCGTGAAAAACTTCGAGACATGATTGTACAAAAAGAGACCTCCACGGTTATTATCACGTTTATTGAAAACTCTATTTTGCCTGATCTAGCAAAAGCAGAAACCATGACTAGTAAACTTACTTCTGTAATTGACACAAGTTTATCATCTGAAAAAGATCTTAAATCCATGGGCGATACATCAGAAGATCAAAAATCGGGTGTAAAAAATAAAATTGATATAATTCGTGAGCAATTAGAGGAGACATTACTTCATTATAGTCGTGGTGATACACAATCTGCACATGCTAGTGCAAGATCTGCATATCTTGACAGTTATGAGTTTGTGGAAATTCCTCTTAGGGCAATTGATCCTGATTTTACCCTTGAAGTTGAGTATCAGTTTGCAACACTACGTAATTTGATTAAACAAGAAGCCCCCAAAGAAGAGATTCAAGATGTTATAATTGGCATTAGAAGAAATTTGGATGAATCTGAAAGAATAGTGAGTGGTATTGGCACTTTAGCTCCTTCAATTGCATTTACATCGTCATTTGCAATTATTTTTAGAGAAGGACTGGAATCTGTTTTAATTCTTGGCGCTATAACGACATATCTTGAGGCTTCGAGAAATAATCAATTTAAAAAATATATTTACTATGGAGTAATTGCCGCATTTGCTGCTACTGCTGTTACCTGGATTATTGCATCTTATATTATTGAAATTTCAGGGGCAAATCGTGAACTAATTGAAGCAATTGCAGCTTTATCTGCAACTGCTGTTTTATTTTATGTCAGTTTTTGGGTTTTAAATAAAATTGAACACAAAAAATGGATGGAGTTTGTCAAAGCAAAAGTTTGGCAGGCTACTGCAACTGGCAGTGTGATGGTATTTGTTCTGTTGTCATTTTTTACTGTATATAGGGAAGGATTTGAAACAGTTCTTTTCTATCAGGCAATGTCTGGCTTTGCAAAATATATGGAAATTTATGTTGGATTGGGATTTGTTGTTGGAATCATCTCTCTTTTAGGTTTGTATTTTGTAATGAGAAAGTTGGGAAGAAAATTACCTTTACGTGTTTTATTTGGTTTAACTATGGGCGTAGGTGCATACTTGTCTATTGCATTTTTAGGAAATGCCATTAGAGAACTTCAGATATTAGAAATTGTACCTTATACAGGATTAATTGGAATTATACCTAGATTGGACATTAATCTGGCAATGATGACTGGAATTTATCCTACATTGGAAACAATTATTGCTCAAGTAATCTTACTTGGCGTTTATCTATTTGCATCATCTTATATCCTGATATTGCGACCACGAAAAGAACTTCAACTAGTTTCTATGAGAAAATCAAGGAATATTTCAGATGAATAAAAGACGAATTAGAGTTGGCATTGATGTTGGTGGAACTTTTACAAAAGCTGTTGCAATAGATGTAAAAACAGGCTTACTTTTGGCAAAATCTACCGTCCCTACAACTCACAGTGCTGAAAAAGGAGTATCTGAAGGTATTGTAACTGCATTAACAAAAATTATTGATGAAACCGGTATTGGAATTGATGAGATTGAACTGATCTCTCATAGTACTACTCAAGCAATTAATGCATTATTGGAATCTGATACATCTAAGGTTGGAATAATTGCAATGGGTGTGGAACCTACAAAAAAAGATGTTATTAAACGCACAAATCTACAAGATGCTTCAATTAACACTAATCAAGATATCAAAACAGTTCATGAGTTTTTAGATACATCTCATTTAATTACAGAAAATGAAGTCTCCAACATAATACAACAATTAAAAGAAAAAGGCGCCCAAGTAATTGTTGCAACAGAATCCTTTGGGGTTGATGATCCGTCTAATGAATTGTTTGTCATGAATGTTGCATCTAAACAAAATATCCCTTCTACTGCATCTCATGAGATTTCTGGAATTTATGGATTGGAAATACGAACTCTAACTGCCGCTGTGAATGCTAGTGTTTTGCCAAAAACATTTCAAGTTGCAAATTATGTTGAGGATGCAATTCGTAAGACAGGAGTCACTGCACCATTAATGATAATGAAAGGCGATGGCGGTGTTACTAGCATGGATACTTTTAGGACAAAGCCAATCCTTACAATTCTTTCTGGACCTGCGGCAAGTGTAGCTGGTGCATTATTGTATCTCAAAGTAACTAATGGAATATTTGTTGAAGTAGGTGGCACTAGTACCAATATTTGCATAATAAAAAATGGTAAACCTGAAATCCGTTATGTGACAGTAAAAGATCATCCCACATGTATCAGATCAATGGATGTTAGAATTTTGGGAGTAGCAGGTGGAAGCATGGTGGGATTGGATCAAAATAGAGTATCTCATGTAGGTCCACGTAGTGCTCATATATCTGGCCTCAAATATTCTTGCTTTGCAGATCCTGAAGATCTAAAAACTGGAAAAATAGTCTTGATTAAACCGATGTTAAATGACAAATCAGAATATGTGGCCATAAAATGCGATAAAGAAACATATGCCGTTACCAATACCTGTGCAGCAAATGCATTAGGTATGATAGAGAAAGACGATTACGCTTTTGCAAATCAAGAATCTGCAAAAATTGCCCTAAAAACTCTTGCAGAATTTGTCGGAGTCTCATATCATGAAATTGCCATGTCTATTATTCAAACTGCCTCATTTGAGATAACAAAAACTATCAGTAAAATCTTAAAAGAGTTCAAAATGAATCCATCTCACACAACATTAATTGGTGGCGGTGGTGGTGCTTCTGTTCTTGTTCCATTTGTTGCAAAACAATTAGGAATTAAATATGAAAAAGCAGAACATGCTGAAGTAATCTCATCAATTGGTGTGGCATCATCAATGCTTCAAGAAGAAATGGAACAAACTATGGTGGAGCCAACACCTGAAAAAATCAATCAAGCTCATAAAAAAATTCATGCAATGTTAGTTAACAAAGGCGCAATTCCAGAATCTATTATGATAAACAGTGAATATATTTCTGATAAATCTCTTCTTCGTGTAACTGCTGTAGGTAATGTTGAATTAGATAGTGCAGAAACCTCAAAAAATGTTTTCACATTAGATGATGCCAGAAAACGAGCAAGTGAGATTATTGAAATTCCTGAAGATTTAATTGATCTGAGTTATGAGACTGACCATTATTTTGTATTTACTGGCCATATAGAAGTAAAAAAATTATTTAGCAAAAAGAATCAACACCATATTTTAATTTTAGACAGATATGGAAAACCAAAACTTTCAATAAAAAATGGCAAGATCTTTCAAGGTGGTAAAATTACAATATTGGAAGAATTAGATGAATATTTGGAATCAAGATACTCTGAAATTGCTCCTAAAGTATATCTCTTGAATGATCTAAAATTGATGGATTATTCTAGTCTTATTGTTTCATCTGATATTGTAGATGCTGTTAGAAGAGAGATTGTTGGTTCTGAAAAAGCGGCAGTGCTGATAGAGATCTAATTCTTTTTTTATTACTGTTTTATTCAATAAATCATAATTTTGAAACAATTGGCCTTTGATCGATACATTTTTTGACTCTGATACTTCTAATCCCACTCAATCTAGTTCATACTGTGAGTTGTAAGATTGGGTTTATTCACAGTTTTTCATATTTTGCCATTCAAGACAAGAAAATGTGTATTAATTGCGGCATAGAAGAAAGCAATAATAATTAATAATTTAATTCTAAATTAATGAATTATTGGGCTTTTCTTATTTTACCTTTTTTGATTTTCACCACTCCAATTTTTGGACAAACTTCATCTGATGAACTTTCTAATTCTTCAAATTATGTTTTAGAAATTGATGAGCATGTATATTCTATTTCTTATGTTGTAAATGCCGATATTGTTGCAATGGAAATTGATCCTGAATCAAAATCATTACTTATTGGCTTGGATAATACTTTTGATTCTCAATTTTTTATTGGCTTGGAGAATGAATTGATCAATGCACCAAATAATGAATTTCTAATTTTAGTTGATGGCGAAGAGGTGGATTATGAAATAACATCTGATTCTGATAGTTCAACATTTGAGTTCTTTGTACCTGTTGGTTCTGAGGAAGTTGAAATTATTGGAACTAATGTGATTCCAGAATTCCCAGTTGGTACTATTTTTGGATTTGCAGTGATGATTTCAGTTATTATGATTTTTGCAAAGGTGAAAGCGCCTTTTTTTAAGTTGTAATTTTATCTAACTGTTTTGTTTCTTTTGCAGTTTTTACTTCCCGTGCTATTCTTTTACCCATACTCATAGGCTCATTAAAAAGCAATGAATAGTATGGTGATCCGTCCATGTAGATATTTGTCCCTGCAACAATTCTTGCTGAAAATTCAAATGATGTAAACTTTGCATTCTCATCATAAACTCCTTCAATACAAAACGGTCCATTCATTCCAGGTGCAACCATTCTTTTTGATGCATCTACAAAATTATCCCCCATGGTATATACCTCATCTAGTAGTGACTCTCTTAGAACTAATGGACTGTTTCCAATCACATTAAATGATGGAACTTTATTACTTTTGAGCTGTTGCTCTGATGGAATTCTGGCAATACCTTCAATGTCTGATTCATGTCTTTGATCAGCACCAAAAAATTCTAGTTCTTCTTTTAGAGGTGAATAAAAGAATTGTAAATATGCCAAAACACCTGAAGCATACTCTTGAATGTAAAGTATTTCTTCTTTGGAGATCACTCCTTGTGAAATTAGCTGATCCCTTTTTTTATTATAGTCATCTTGATTAGCTGCCAAAAAATACCCTTTACCACCTGCGGCTCCTTGTCTTTTTACAATTACAAGTTTATCAATATCTTTTGGATCTAACACTGGTTTTGGAATTGGAAGTTTTGCCTCTCGCATAAGTTTTTCTTTCATCGTTCTGTCTGATTCCCATCTTAGAATCCACTTGTTTCCAAAAATTGGAGTTTTTATTGATTCAATCTGCTCAGAACTCATCTGTGCAATTAAAGTTCCGTGAGGAATTAGTACTGCATCATTTTGCTCTAAAATAGATTGATGTTTTTGTTCTAATATTTCTACAAATGAATCTACCAAAATTAATTTATCAATAAATGAAAATCTACGATATAGGCTTTCTCGTTTTTTCTCACAAATTAAGATTGTTTTTAGACCTTCATCTTTGGCACCTTTGAGAACTTGTAGGGCACAGTGTGATCCTAATGTTGCTATTGCCGTCAATGTGATGTATGTACTACTTTATCGTACTTTATGAACTATGTGTGGATGACACGTATTGAAATACCTCATCAATTAATTCTACACTTAATTCTGATTTGATATCTTCTGGAATTACCTTTAATACAAAATCATACATGTTTGTATTTTTTGGGAGACTGTCTCTTTCCTGATATAATGAATATATTGCAATTCCATTTGATATTAATGCGATAATCTTTTCTTTGTTTGTTAGAGACATTGTTTTTCTAAATAACTTGGACTAATTTAATGTAAATCAAAAAATATGGTGTTTTAGAAATTATAGAGTATGTCAACTCAAATTTGCTTTAATATGCAATAGTACTATTTGCTTGATTATTGACTCTTTAATTCCTATAGTATAATTTAGCAAAAAGAGAATAGAATCTGATTAAGATTTTTTTAACCCCCATTTAAGGGCAAATTCTTCTTTGGTGATTGGAATTTTTGATTTACACTTTACACATCTACGGAATTTAGTGTACTTGGAAAATCTCCAAACATGAGGTTCACTTTTTTTATGACAGTTCACATTTTTGTACCATCTTACTAGTATTTAGGAAAACAACCATCAAATTTGATTCTGAATAAATTATGAACAAATCTAGACTCATATGGGTGGTAACATGGAATCATTTTCCCCAAAAATTAATTACACCATAGTACAGCAATTTAGTAAATTATGATAAAAACAGAGCTTGGAACATTACGTCGATCTCACTATTCTGATAAACTGAGTCCTTCAATGGATGGTTCGGAAGTTACTGTGATGGGTTGGGTCTTGACAATAAGGGGGCATGGCAACATTAGTTTTGTTACTATTAGAGACAAAAATGGGGACATTCCAATTGTTGCCAAAAAAGGAGATTGTCCTGATGATCTGCGAGAAAAACTATCTACACTAAAAGCACATTCTTCTATTGCGATTATTGGTAAGATTAAATCTTCTGAAAAAGCTCCTACTGGGTTTGAGATTATCCCAATTGAGCTTCGAGTATTTTCAGACGTTGAAAAAATTCCTCCCTTTGAGCCTTTAGCAAAGACTGTCAAAAATATAGATACTAGATTAGAAGTGCGGCCAATTGATCTTAGACGTAAAACATTACAGCATATTTTTAATGTAAGAAGCCATGTACTCAAATCAATTAGAGATTATTTTTATCAACAAAACTTTACAGAAATCAACACTCCAAAAATGATAGCAACTGCAACTGAAGGTGGTGCTGCATTATTTGCTATATTTTATTACAATAAAGAGGCGTTTTTAGCTCAGAGTCCACAATTGTACAAAGAACAATTGACTATGAGTTTTGAGAAAGTTTTTGAAATTGGACCTATTTTCAGGGCAGAACCATCAAGAACTAACCGTCATTTGGCAGAAGCAATATCTATTGATCTGGAAGAAGCATTTGTTGATTACAATGATGTGATGAATAGAATTGAAGAGATAATAAAAATATCAATTACTACTGTGAATGATTATGTAAAAAACAATCCTGATACTGAATTTGCTATTCCAGCAATCCCTGAACACATTCCACGATACTCTTATGATGAATTGGTAGAAAAAATGCAAAAAGTAGGTGCCAAAACTGAATGGGGCGATGATCTTTACCCATCAAATCTTAAGAAGATTGGTGTGGAGGGTTTTTACTTTATCAAAGACTGGCCTTTGGGTCCAAAACCATTTTATGTAAAAGATAGCAAAACAAATCCAAAAATTTCTGAATCGTTTGACTTGATGTTTGGAGATTTAGAATTGTCTTCTGGCAGTACAAGAATTGAAAAACGACACGAGCTTGAAGAGAGAATGAAAAATAAAGGAATGAAGACTGATGCCTTTGAGTATCATTTAGGGGCATTTGATTATGGCGTACCTCCTCATGCTGGATGTGGTATTGGGTTGGAACGACTCATTATGGCCCTTACAGGCACAGAAAACATTCGAGATGTCACATTTTATCCACGAGATGTTGACAGATTAACCCCATAGGTGATTTGAAAATGGTCTCTAGAGAAGAAATAGAACACGTTGCAAAATTAATGCGAATTGAAATTGATGATCCTACAATCTATGAACGTATTGATAAAATGATAGGGTATTTTGATATTTTAGATTCAGCAGGTGTAGAATCTGAAGAAATATCTGTCAGAGAAATCCCAATTACTAACTTGAGAGAAGACAAGTATATTCCATTTGATGAAAAACTAATTGAAAAACTCAATTCCTATAAAGGAACCTATGTTAGGGCTCCAAAGATGATTTAATTGAACATAAAAATTTCAGCTCTACAGTTTACTAGAGAAGTAAAATCTGGAAGCATCTCTGCTGAAGATTTTATTGCAAAAACTATGGAACAAATACAAAATATAGATGATAATCTACATGCATTTTTATCAATAAATGACAAAGCAGTTGATCAAGCAAGAGAAATTGATAAAAAAATAAAATCTGGTGGAAAAATTGGACAGTGTTTTGGCATGCCAATCTCCATTAAAGATAACATTTGCATCAAAGATACTAAAACAACATGTGCATCAAAGATGCTTGAAAACTTTATTGCTCCATATGATGCTACTGTAATTACAAAACTAAAACAACAAGATGCTATTTTTGTTGGCAAGGTAAATCTTGATGAATTTGCAATGGGTCTTTCAACTGAATTTAGCGCATATGGTCCAAGTAAAAATCCATGGAACACAGATTATGTTCCAGGTGGCTCTTCTGGAGGTAGTGCAGTATCTGTTAGTGCATTTGAGTGTGTTGCCTCATTAGGTTCTGATACTGGTGGGTCTGTTAGAAACCCTGCCAGCTTTTGCTCAACTGTTGGATACAAGCCAACTTATGGACTAGTTAGTAGATACGGCCTAATTTCTTATGCAAATAGTATAGAACAGATTGGCCCTCTAACTAGAACCGTGGAAGATGCAGCATTTATGCTCAATCTTATTGCGGGATTGGATTCTAATGATAACACCACTGTAGATAACAACAATGAAGATTATCTCAAAGATATCAATTCAGGCATAGAAGGTAAAAAAATAGGTATTATCAAAGAGATGATTGGAGAAGGAATTGATCCGTCTGTACTTTCTGCAACAAAAGATGCAATATCAAAATTAGAAGGATTAGGAGCAACATGCGAAGAAGTTTCTCTTGACATGGTAAAATATTCAGTTGCAGCATATTATATTATTACTGCAACTGAGGCAGGTAGTAATCTTGCAAGATATGATAATTTGCGATATGGCTATGATTTTTCTGTAGAAGGATTCGAGTTTAATTCCTATATTGAAAAAGCAAGAAAGAAATTTGGTTCTGAAGTTACACGACGAATGATTCTTGGAGGCTTTGTTCCATCTGCAGGACATGCAGGCAGATATTTTCTCAAAGCGCTCAAAGTAAAAAGTAAACTCCTTAGACAAATCAATGATGCATTTAAGAAATTTGATCTATTAATCTCACCGACAGTTCCAATTTTGCCATTTAAGATTGGTGAGAAAATAAATGATCCTGTTACTTTATTTCTTATTGATATCAACACAGTAACTGCTAATCTTACTGGAAAACCTGCAATATCAATTCCATATGCAATATCAAATGGTCTGCCAATTGGAATTCAGCTTATTGCAAACTCTATGAACGATAAATTATTACTGCAAGCAGCATATGCATTAGAAAAAACTGTAAAATTACCGGAGGTCCCAATTTGACAAAAATTGGATTAGAGATTCACAGTCAACTTACCAAGTTAGAAAGTAAATTATTTTGTTCATGCAAGGCAAATTATAGAGAGTTTGAACCAAATACCAATATTTGTCCTATTTGTATTGGGTTACCAGGCAGTCTTCCTAGATTGAATCAAAAAGCTGTTGAAAAAGCAACAATGATTGCAATGGCACTAAATTGCAGTACACCTGAAAAAATTGCATTTTTTAGAAAAAATTATTTTTATCCTGATTTACCAAAGAATTTTCAAATTACCCAACTAAACCTCTATGGTAATACTAGTGTTGGAGGTACTGGAATTCTTATGGTTGGAGAAAAAAAGATACGTATTACCAGAATTCAGTTAGAAGAAGATCCAGGTAGGCTAATTTATGAGGGCAGTTCTGAAAAAAATCTAGTAACACTAGTGGATTATAATCGTGCAGGCACACCTTTAGTGGAGATTGTAACTGAGCCTGATTTTGAAAATCCAAGAGAAGTAAGAGAATTCCTAAATATTTTATCCAATTTATTGGAAAATCTTGATGTGTCAGATCCTAGCTTAGAGGGAGCAATGAGGGCAGATGCTAACGTATCAATTGAGGGCGGAAACAAAGTAGAAATAAAAAATATTGGTTCATTTCATGATTTAGAAAAAGCAATTCATTTTGAAATCACACGACAACAAAGCTTACATTCACGAGATATTCCAATAATTCAAGAAACGCGTCATTGGGATGATAAAAGAAAGATTACTGTCTCTTCAAGATCAAAAGAAGAAGACTTGGATTACAGGTATTTTTTAGAGGGTGATATACCATGGGTTAAAATTGGAAATGAAGTTAAAGAAAAATTAAAATCTGAAATGCCTGAAAGTATTAGTTCTAAAAAACAACGATATATTTCAAAATATAATATTCCTGCACAGGTTGCAGATGTACTTTCATCTGATAAATTTTATTCGGATTTATTTGAAGACGCACATACAAAAGAAAATGCCAAAGAAGTTGCAAATATTATAACAACTGATTTAATGGGGTTGGTTGATACTAGAGAAAAAAGGGAATCCTCAAAATTAAAACCATCTCATCTACAAGAGATAGCTGATTCAATACAATCAAATAAAATTACAAGGAATTCTGCTAAAAATGCATTGTATGAAATCGTAAAAACAGGTAAGAAATTATCTGATCTAATATCTGAACTTGATCTAGGTAACGTCTCAGATGAATCTGAATTATTACAAATTATTGAATCTGTAATTTTGGAAGAACCTCAAGCTGTAGAGCAAGCAAAATCCAATCTTCTTACTATTAATTATCTTGTAGGAAAAGTAATGCAAAAGACAAAAGGAAAGGCAGATCCCAAACTGACGCTGGATTTATTAAAAAAGAAGATTCAATAATTTTATGAGTAATCTTTCTCTACAAGATATTGAGTTTATCAAAATACTTGCAAATTCTGATTCTACTATATTGCAAGCAGGAATGAATGTAGCAACAAGATACAGACTTGATGTCCAAATAGGCGTGATTTTACGAGAATATTACAAAGAACATACCATGAACACAAAAACAGGATGGATAGAAAAATTTGAAAAAGCTGGTATTACTGAAGATGACGGTAAATCTGCAATTGCATGTGCTAGAAGACTTGGAATAGATATTTCTTGATGAATTTATTTTGATTTACTGATATGTGAGATTATTTTTTACTATTTACTTTGATTGATTGTTTTGGAATCTCAAAATAAAATGTTGTTCCAACATGTTCTTTACTTTCTACCCATATCTTGCCTCCAAGACCTTCCGTGATTCCTTTACAAATTGCTAAACCTAAACCGCTACCATTTCTTTTTCTACTGGTAGATGTGTCTATTTGATAAAATTTCTTAAAAATTTCTTTTTGATTAGTATCTGAAATTCCTACTCCATTATCTTTTACAAAAAATTTTATGAATTCTTTCTCGTTTTTTGCTCCAATTGTTATTTGCCCTTTTTCTGATTCTACAAAATCTATAGCATTTTTAATCAAATTAGAAAAAACTTGATGGATTCTATCTTTATCACTAAATATGATTATGTTTTCTGTATTGTTTTTTACTATGTGAATATTTTTTTGGCTAGTAATTGGAGTAAAATCTTTAATTATGGAATTTAACAATTTTGTAATGTCTATGTCTTCTTGATTGAATTCTAATTTTCCTAAATCTAATTTTTGAGTTGTTAAAATATCTCCTATTAGTTTTTGTAATTTTAATGCAGATAAATAAATTTCATCTACTGCATCTAGTTGTTGTTTATTTAATTCTCCCATTAATTCTTGTTTTTGTAACATCTGTACATATCCTAAGATTGGTACTAATGGGGTTTTCAATTCATGTGATACCATTGATGCAAACTCTGCTTTTTTCCTATCTATTCCTTTTAATTTTTCCACATATTCTTTTTGCACAGATATTGTTTCTTCAACTTTTTGACCCATGCTTTTAAAATTCTCGTTTAATTCATAAATTTCTTTTATGTTTGTATTGATTGGTTTTTTATCTCTGATCTTATTTGTTTTGGAAAACTCGGTCATATTTTGAGCAAGTTTTTCAATTGGGGTTGTGATACTTTTAGAGATGTATACAGTACTCAATAATGTTCCAGATGCAACGACAGTTGCAAAAACTAACAGAATCATTCCTGTAGCTGGTTCTACTGCAGTAAGATAGTTTACCAATCCCATATAAAATATAATAAAACTAGATACTCCTGAGACTAGGAATAAAATGCGTTTGATTGGAATCATTTTAGATTATCCCACAATATTTAGGAGGTTGCTGTCTCAATAATTTTTGATAGTAATAGATCAATATCTATTGGTTTTAAGATGTATGAAGTGATACCGCGACTAACTAATTGTTCCAATTCGTCTTGAGTTATAGTTGATGCCGTAAAGACAATTATTTTATTATTTTTTAACATATCTTTATTTTCCAATGCTTTGATGACTGCGTATCCATCAAATTCAGGCATGGCCAAATCTAATAAAACTACATCGTATTTATTTTCATGAATTAATATCAATCCTTGTTTACCATCATTTGCAACCGTGCATTTGTGTTTTTTTAATTCTAAAAATGTTGTAAGCATTTTTGTAATCTGTTCATTATCGTCAATTATTAAAACATTCAAATGATTTAACTTTATCATGCTATCTTTTATTGTTGAATTTTTCTTTATTTTAACTTCTAACTTATTTTCTGATATATTGAAATTCTTTTGTAAATAATTCAAAATATTTTTCTCTTGTTCAATTTCTCGTAATCTATGTTCGTATGTAATTTCAGAACCTAACAATGATTCTGTATGTGATTCGTCCATATGATGTGCTTTTTTCCATATTAAACTAAATAATGATCTTAAGGTAATTACAAATGTTTTAGAATCTGTCCAAATTGCTATCATGTCTTTTGATTCTGAATTACTAATAAAGAAAATAACTTCACTATTGTCTTTGATTATAAAGCAAAAATCTTCCCTGCTTTTATCATCAAGTTTTTTAATTTTTTTAGAAGGAACGTTTTCAAATATGTGCATACCTTTATTGGAATAATCTGTAAGAATTTTTAGTTCTGATTTTGTTTTTTTAAGTAAATTTGTAAAATCTGTATGATCAAACTTTTTAAAATCTGATTCAGTTCCTAACACAAGTATATTTTCTGATGATTCTTTTATCATCTGTTCCAGTTTTACCAAAATTGAATTTCTTCCTTGTAGTGTTTGAAATTTATTATCTTCTAATTTTTCCTTGTTTTCTGTATATTTTGGAATTGTCTTCCATAATTTTATGATGCTCTCTTTTCCCGTTTCTAATTCTTTGATTTTGTTTTTTTCATTGTTTACTAAAATCACAATGGATTCATCTATTCCAACTGCATTAAATTTTGTTGGTTTGCCAAACACTGAAAAAATAATCCCTTTTTGTTGTAAAGTACTAAGTAAGTGATATGTCTCTGTTCTTGGAATTTTGAGTGATTTTGATATCTCTGAGGCTGTTTTGATTCCTATTTTGCTAAGGTACAGGTATACTTTAGCCTGATTTGGAGTTAGATCATACTTGATAAGTAATTTGTTTAGCTCATTTATTGGATTATCTGATTCAAACATGTTCTCTTCAAGTGACTCTGCTGTCATTAGAAATTGTTACAAAATTTGAAACATAAGAGAATGTATGTTATTGTATGTTACAGATTCAAATTCCAGCACGATTAATTAATTTTTAGAATTATTTGATAAAGAAACTCAATAAAAAGTCTCCATATAATAATTGAATGATAAATCCACCTGTAATTAGTAGAAGATATGGTATTCCAGGTGTAACCCATGTGTTGGGTTTTGTACAATACTCTTCATTTTCTGCATGATGGATTGTTAGATTTATCTTCTTTATGCCTTTTTCAGTTTTTTCAATGGGAAAACAAAATTTTGGGTTTTTTGCTTTATATCCAATTAACATGGCACACATTTTTTTAAATCTGCTATCATCAAATCCTTCAAAAATATTTTCATGTTTTATAATTGATATCACATTTCTAAGAATATTAACCAAAAATGGTATTATAAATAAAATTGCAGCGTTGGATAGTGATGTAAATGGTGTTACAGGATTTTCAGAAAGTGTCGCCATCGGTGCAATTACTGCTAATGCAATTAATGCAAATGCATCTGCTCCTCCAAATAATCCAATCCTCCAAATAAAAATAACAAATGGTGCTATGATTAACGCTATTCCAATATTAAGTAAATATGGCAAAATATCTGAATTTATAAAAATTAATAAAAATCCTATACTTCCAAATCCAATCCAGTAATAATCATGAATTTCTCTTTTCCAAATATCTATCACAGATCCAATTATCAACATGGTAAGAGCTAATCCAATTCCTATTATGTTATAATTCAGTAATGATTCGATCAAATTACCAACCCCTCATTTTTGAATATTTTGTGTACTATATTCTTTGATAAAATTGTCTCTTGTTGCATGTCTTTAAAATGAGTTTATGATTAACGATTTCTTATGCTTGAGATTTTTTCTCTGATTTCATCAAATTTTTCTCCAATGTTTAGTTTGTCTACAATGTCTGTCTTCTCTGTTATTCCTTGTAATCTCTCTGTACGCTTCAAAACAAATAATGCAACTCCTATTGCTACTGGAATTATGATGTAGATCATATTTGAACTATTAATAATAAAGTCTTGTTCTGCGGGTGCTTCTGCTATTGGCATGTTTAGTATTTGTACAGTTTTTGAAATTGTTGATGAACTAAGACCATTACCTGAAACTGTTGCTGTAACAGTTACCGTATCCTTATCATTGGCAAGAATATTCATTATTGCGATTCCGTTACTACTTGTAGTATCATCCATTTGTAATATTTCTCCACCATCTACAGTCCATACTACATTAAACCCATCTAACGATGTTTCTATTTCTGGAATTGTAACTGATAGTTTTGCTTCAACTCTCTCATTCCAATTCAGACCTCCGAGTAGATCCAGCGATATGACTGGACTTACATCTACTATGTTAATATCGTATTTTGATAAAGGCAGATCTTCAGATAACAATGCAAGTTCTATCTTCCCTTCGTTCTGAGATTCTAGTTTGAATGTATTGAAATATTCTCCTTTTTTTATCGTTACTTCATCTGGGATTTTTAAAACAGATTCATCATTTGAAACTATTTTTATCAAAGTCTCTTCTTTTGCATAAACTGGGTTTCCTACAGAATCCAACAATTGAATCGTAGCTAAACTTTCAGTATTGGCCAAGAGATTTTTTGCAAATGACAAATGCATCTCTGCCGGATCCGTAGTATGACTAGTCATCGCCATGTTTCCTTCAAATTGACCTGCTTGAAAAAACAGTTCAGTATCCCCTACTTCTTTTGTTAATAAATTTAATAATATGTATGGTTGATTCTGTTTAATTATTTCAGGTTCTGCCTCTACAAAATCATTTGCTGATAAAGTTAAAACCGAATCTTCAATGAATGGTGTTATTCCAATTCTACCATTCTCATCTTCTGTGTCTTCTTCTGTTGTCGTTGTAGTTTCTCCATTTTCTTCAGCTTCTAACAAATATACTATGACTGGAAATTCACTTCCTACTAAAATCATTGGCACTAATGGTTCTGCTGTTAAATTGATATCATCTTTTATTGGTCCTATTGGTGTACCTGTTACTGTTTTTACACCTTCATTATCTGTAATGTAAAATACTACAGAATCATCGGGGGCAATAGTTCCAGTATTTCCAAACACTAATTCCACATTTTCTCCTTTTTTCATAATTGGATTAATTGGTTTAACCGTGTCTGATTCTGATGATGCAAAATTAATCTCATAATCTTGTTTAGCAGTAACTGGAACTGTAACCGTAACACGTTCTCTGTCTGTTGTGCCTATCGTACTTTCTCCTGTCTTTCTTGAAACTTCAATCTCTGTTTCAAAATAAGTTACAGCTATGATTTCTTTTTCACCTGTAGTTAAAAATGGAAGCACTGTTGTACTTGATGGCCCTTCTCCTTCCAAGGCCCCCACTTCATCATGAGATACAGTAAATGAATCTCCATTTGTAAGATAATCATTTGTTGAAATAAACATGTTAAATGTTTGTTCACTATCTGTGGTAAATTCTCCTAGATTTGGTCTAGGTGTGAATGTTGTATATGCTGAATACGTTCCTTTTCTAATTATTAGTTCTTTATTGCTAAATTGGATTTCTTCAAAGTCGTTACTTGTGTTAACTGATACATCTGGATTTTCTACTCCTAATTTCATATGAATGTCTTCTTCTGCTTTAACAGGTGCACCTTCACCATCAAGTAATTCTACTATTGCATATCCTGCACCTCCGCTGTAACTGCTATACCTTTCTGGAATTACAAACAATTGAACTTGTAATGGCTCTGTAGGTTTACGTATGTGGACAAATTCACTGATTTTTTTCATATTTTCAGCGCTTGCAAAAATTATCGCATCACCTGAATTTACCAAATTAAATTCTGTTGTGGCAAAATACTCTCCTTTTTTAATTAACAGTTCTTGATTTTTTAGACTAATCGTCTCTTTATTTGGAGTTTCTATGTGTATTGTAATATCTTCTGGTGCAATCGTTGGTAATCCACCAGTAGTTGCTAATTCAACAGTTACATATCCAAATCTTGGACCATCGATTGGAAAATCATCTGGCGTGATTTTCATTAGAATTTGAGTAGGATAATTATTATTGTTAAAAACTTCTAGTGTAATTTCTTTTGATGAAAATCCTGGTGCAGCCAATGCAATATTGGCAATTCCTGGCTTTATTGCTTTTATTTGTACGTTCTTTGTATACCCATTGTTGTTTTCTTGAATATCAATTACCTGTATGATGGAATTATCGGAACTTATGACTTTGAGATCATTTATTGCTTTTGGCACCATCATTTCATTTGAAGTAACAAAAATCTGCAATGTTCCCACCGTGTTTTCTAATAATTTCTCAGGGTGCAACTGATATCCAAATTCTGCTGTTGTTTGAGCATTAATGGGTATAACAAACATACTGCAAATTACTATAAGTAACAAAAAAATGGCTTTCAATCTATAAAAAATTGTGATATTTTTGTTATATCAAACAGTATGAAACATTACAATACATACTGTTTCTAACCAAATATTGTCGATACGCTAAATATTTTTGATTGTATTAGTATGATTGCTCCTATTGCTATTATTACTAGGATTATAGAGTATCTGAATCCTGCTGAATATGATCCCGTGGTGATTTTACCTAAAAATAGTCCAGATAACCAAGATTGAACCAAAATTGCTATGCCCAATAATTCAAAACGAGCATTTGATTCCAGTTGTAATGTACTTTTTTTTGCAATGTCTGTTTCCAGTTCTGTTCCTAAACTAGTAAGTGAATCAATTACTAATAGCGTTGTAAACCCTGTAATTCCTATTAGCATAAACCCTACCAATACATATGGTTTTAACATTTCTCTTTTTGATTTTTCAATATTTCTAATTTTTTCTGAAATACTTGCCAATGTTTCCAATGTGTTAACATTGCCTCCTCCTGATGAAATTATCTCAAATAAAACTCTGAAATTAATTAAAATTTGAAAGTCTGTAGTTTCTTTTTTAATAAATTGGAAAATATCCTCTAACGTCATACCCCATTCTAGCTTATTTGAAATTCCATTTGCTACTTTGTTAAATAACCCAAAATCTTTTCTTTTTGTTGCTCTAATCACACATTTTTCAGGACCAAGTCCTGCTTTTCTTGCTTCTGCAACATCTCTGAGAATTATAGATGATGCTGCTTCAGCATCAAGGGAAAATTTGTATTTGTTTTGGAATTTTAACGCAGGCCATAATGCAGACACAATTAACGTTCCTCCTAAAATATACAAATTATACTCCGGTATTACTTTTAGAAAAATTATTATTGTAGCTACAACTATTCCTGGAATTCCAAACATTGCAATTTTTTTCAAATCTATTTCTTTCATCTTTGATTTGTTTATGGATTTTGCAAGAACCAAAAATAATCCTGAAACTAATGGAGGCATAATGATTACCAAGTAAAGAGGGTCAACGTCAGTTTTTAATGGTGATGTGCCTATGCCGCTTGTAGTGGTTGCAGTAATTATGATGTATACTGCTAAAATAACAATTTGCATTGTCATGTATGTGTCTACAAGTGCTTTGACTTTCTCAACTAGTTCTTTTTGGGCGCTTTCATAAAGATCAAAAGCACTATCCATTTTAGTTTTAAGATAATTTACTACATCTCCACCACTTTGAATTGCCGATACATAACCACTAAGAAATTCTCCAAAATTGGATGACCCCTTATTTTTTATCTCTGTCATAACAGTCAATGGGTCCATGCCTAACATGTCAATTTTTTTCAAAATTTTCACAGCTTCTTTTCTTACATTTGGTAACAGTTCCATATCTTTGATTTTAATAAAAATTGAATATGGCCCAAATCCACTTGTTGCAAGTAATGTGACTATTGTAATAAAAAAAGGCAGTTCTGAATCTATCTTCTTATTTGTTTTTTTCAGCTGATCTTTTTGCTCATAATTTTTTAAAAATGACATCTATCCTCCATATTCTATTTTTTTCATCAGCATTTCTGGTTCTCTATAGTATTTTCCAATATTCTCTGCCACTTTAGCGTAGCTTCTAATCCCATGTTGTAGTAACCATCTTAAAACAATCTTTCTTTTTTCATATTCATCAAATATTTGTTCTATGTCTCTGCCTGTTTGTTCTGCAATTCTACGTAACATTATACTGTCATCTAGATTAGCATTGAAATAATCTGATTTTGGATCCCATACGAATGCTGAATGATATACATCTGCAGTGTTGATTTCTTGCACTGAAATTGCCTTTCTAGTACTTTTACCATCTTGTCCTTTTACCCTTCTGATTATTATGGCGCAATTCATCAATGATAGATAAGACGGTGGAATATCCATTGGTTTTTGTTGTAATCTCTTACCTGCAGATTCTAAACTATCTGCATGCATTGTACATAGACCTCCGTGTCCTGTTGCCATAGCTTGAAACATGACATATGCTTCTGAACCTCGAATTTCTCCTACCACAATATAATCAGGTCTATGTCTTACACCTGATTTTATAAGATCGTACAATCCAATTTCTCCCTGACCACTTGGACCAAATCCTGTTCTAGCAACTAGACTAAACCAATTTTCATGTTTGATGTTAATTTCTGCTACATCTTCAACAGAAAATATTTTGTAATCAGGATTGATCAATCCTGTTATTGCATTTAAAATGGTAGTTTTTCCACTACCTGTAGAACCAATTACCATAATTGACATTTTTGCCTCCATTAACATCCACAAGTATGCTGCAATATCTACACTGATAGTTCCAAACGATATTAAGTCAACAACCGAATATGGATCTTGTTTAAATTTTCGTATTGTAAAGCTTGTTCCTTTTGGTGTAACTTCTTTCTGGTATAATACGGAGATTCTGTGATTTCCCTCCAGTGCTAAATCTGAGATAGGATACGCAGAGCTGATGTGTTTTCCTGCTCTAAAAACTATTCTTGATACAAACGAATTGAGTTTTTCATCTTCAAATTTTATGTTACATGAAATGCTATCGTATTTTCTATGCCATACGTAAATTGGAGTATTTATCCCACTACAACTCACATCTTCTATGTTTGGATCATGCATAAGTGAGTCTATTAATCCAAAACCTGCAATATCTCGCTCTAGATAGTATTTTATCTTCTCTATACTTGCAAGTGGATAGTCTTGAAATAATTTTTCATTGTCTTTGAGAATTTTATTCACAAATGACATAAACCCAAAATCTTTTTCAATATTTTCTGGAGAATCTAGATTTTCTTCTATTAATTTATGTATTTGATTGTAAACAACTTGTTCTGATTGATTTAGTTTTGTTTCATCGACTTGATATGAAATACTTCCATTTTCTTGGTTTTGTAAAATATTTGCATAACTAAATGGTGTTTTTAATGAATAACTTTCAATTACAATTGATCCTTTTTGTGTTTGATTTTGAAGTTCACTTAGAAAATCACTCTTTAGAAAATTTTCCAATCCTTGCTCTTCGTTTTTCTTTCTCATTTTTACCTCAAAAAGATATTTTTGGACAAGATTTCAAAAATCCCCTCATCCTAGGATTTGCCTTGTATTGTTATGCTTTGGGGTGCCCCTGTTTTGCCAGCAAATATGTTAACACTTGTATTTAGACCGGAGTCTAATGATGTCAATGTACCATTTGTCAACTTGAAGTATATCACTGCTGACGAGCCAGGTGTAAGTGAAACTGGTCCAGTGCCTGCATTTGCTGCAATACATTCAGTTACAGATCCAGAAGTATCTGGATCAATAGCTACAGTCTCGGTATTTGAAGAACAACTATCTGTCTTTGAAATTCCTCCAGCAACGCCACTCCAACCAGTATGATTAAGTGCTAGTTGGAAGACCGACGCGGTAACTGTTGTGTCTGTATACCATCGTGTGAATGGAACATCTGTACCTCGGATCTGAATTTTATCTACTGAGACTACTTTATCCCCAGTGTTTCTGATGCCTGCTGCGCCCCAAGCTAAACCGTTTGAATCTGTGGCATGTACCCATACTTTTACGTTAGATACAGAAATTGATTCTTGTTGAGTGCCGCCTTGGAAAAGACTGGCACCATACAATACAACTCCTGAACCAAGTACAACTGATGCCACCAAGATGATGACTGTTGTAAGTACTGTACTTAATGCACGATTTTTGCTTAGTTTGGTTGTCATTTTATTGATATGTTATTTTGATTGGATAGTTATGTAGGCAAGTATGTAATTTTTTTAAATTACAGATTAGAGATATTTGTATAAAACTGAATTTGAGATGGAACTATGTTTATTACAAATTTATACTGTAATTCAGTATGACTTTAGATATTCAATGTTTCCAAATATTGTGATTGTTAATTTTTTTACCTCAAAAAGATATTTTTGGATGAAATAAAAAATCCCCTCATCCTAGGATTTGCCTTGTATTGTTATGCTTTGGGGTGCCCCTGTTTTGCCAGCAAATATGTTAACACTTGTACTTGCACCGGAGTCTAATGATGTCAATGTACCATTTGTCAACTTGAAGTATATCACTGCTGACGAGCCAGGTGTAAGTGAAACTGGTCCAGTGCCTGCATTTGCTGCAATACATTCAGTTACAGATCCAGAAGTATCTGGATCAATAGCTACAGTCTCGGTATTTGAAGAACAACTATCTGTCTTTGAAATTCCTCCAGCAACGCCACTCCAACCAGTATGATTAAGTGCTAGTTGGAAGACCGACGCGGTAACTGTTGTGTCTGTATACCATCGTGTGAATGGAACATCTGTACCTCGGATCTGAATTTTATCTACTGAGACTACTTTATCCCCAGTGTTTCTGATGCCTGCTGCGCCCCAAGCTAAACCGTTTGAATCTGTGGCATGTACCCATACTTTTACGTTAGATACAGAAATTGATTCTTGTTGAGTGCCGCCTTGGAAAAGACTGGCACCATACAATACAACTCCTGAACCAAGTACAACTGATGCCACCAAGATGATGACTGTTGTAAGTACTGTACTTAATGCACGATTTTTGCTTAGTTTGGTTGTCATTTTATTGATATGTTATTTTGATTGGATAGTTATGTAGGCAAGTATGTAATTTTTTTAAATTACAGATTAGAGATATTTGTATAAAACTGAATTTGAGCCTAAAACATTCACACCATCACATACAATTATGATAATACTGTACTTTTGTAATCAAACTTGTTCTATTTCTACAGGCTTAAATCTAGTAATAAATTATCTAATAATTTCTCTCGTTCTCATGTTTCTATATGCTAGAACATTTTTTCTTAATTGATTTTATAGGTCATCGCTAGATATTTTGGTGTATGCAGTAATGAATTTCGATATAGTTTTGCGTATATTTTCATAAGGTACACAAAGATTGAATATTTTTGTATTGCCTTGAGGTACTCCTATTGCAACAATTGTGATCCCTTTTTTTCTTGCTTCCATCACCGACTCTTCCATACCTTTATTATCAATTGTGCCTAATTGCTGACCGTCTGTAACTAGAAAAATGTACTTTCTTTCTATGTTTTCTTTTTCTAATATTCTAGTACAAAGTTTTATGGCATCATTAATAAAAGATAGTCCTGAGATCTCTATTCCACCAACTCTTGATCTTGCTACTTGATCATATCTCTCATAATGATCTTTTACTATTCTAAAATTATTGTTAAAAGTATAAAACCCCCACT
>JAHFUX010000014.1 GCA_023264875.1 Nitrosarchaeum sp. | reverse complement strand
AATTTATGCTGTCTTCATTAAATGATGAAAAAATTGACAAAAACGTGGTAATAACTGCAATCAAAGAATTCCTAGAGTCAATTGGTGAGGGACGAAATTTTGCTGTAATTTCTAGCAATGACATTATATCGATTAAATCTATTTCAGGAAAAACCATCGAACGAGATTCTCCTCCCCAATCTGAGTTGTTTTCATGTACTCATTGTGGATTTGTCACTAGCTATGAAATAGAACTTCAAAATCACATGAAGATACACTATCTATGATTTTTTTGTCTACCATCTATCATCTGTGTCTGTTTTAATTTCTAAAATGTTGTACTATCAAAACTAATAATTTAGAATCCAATCTAATTTTTTTTAGATATGATTTTCAACAAGATCTTTATAAGTTCTAACTATAAAAAACATTAGTGGTAAAATTACCTAAAAACAATATTTTAAAGGTTTATTGCACAAAATGTGATCTGATATTTGATTCTAGAAAAACATTTGAGAAACATCTAGTCAAACATTCTTCTAATGTGTTATGTGAGATTTGTCCAATTGATTCTGCTATTTCCAAATTTGTAAATCTCTTCAAGCGAAAATCATCTCATAATTTAGAATAAGTTTTTAAACACTTTTTTAAGATTTGGCTTATGAATAAAAAAGGAATTTTAATTGGTATTATCACATCTATAGTCATCATAAGTGTAATTGTAGTATATTCTTCATCTTCTGTTGAAACTGAGAATCTTGATGCAAGAACACATGAAATGATTTCTACTACAATGGGCTCATCAATATTAGGAAACCCATCTGCCCAAATCACAATAGTGGAGTTTGGTGATTATCAATGTCATCAGTGCTATAATTGGTTTCATAATACAAAAACCACTGTGTTTCAAAATTATGTTGATACTGGAAAAGCCAATTTTGTCTTTATGGATCTTGCTTTTTTAGGAAGGGATTCGCCAAAAGCAGCTCAGGCATCTTATTGTGCTGAAGATCAGGGAAAATACTGGGAATATCATAATCAACTATACAATGCACAGGAATCTCAAATAGATAACGGATGGGCAAATTCCGAACGACTAAAAGCATTTGCATTTAGTCTGAATCTTGACATGAACTTATTTGATAGTTGTCTTGATTCTGAAAAATACGCAAAAAGAGTGCAGTATAATATTGACGAAGCAAAAAAATTAGGAGCAACTGGTACTCCGACATTTTTCATTATAGGTTCTGATGGACAACAACAAAAACTGGTTGGTGCACAATCCTACTCTGTTTTTAAACAAGTAATAGATTCAATGATTTAGTATGATCCACACTATGAAACTCGTATTTTCAAACATCTTCTACGTTGCTTTGTCCATTACTATCTTTTCGTTCTTGCTATTTGGACTGTTTATTCTTTCAGAGTATCTTTTTCTAGAACCGTATATCGTTGGACATATTCAACAAGGGACAGAGTTTGGGTTCGTGTTGATTGTAATACTCTCTGCCTTGTCTGCATTGGTAATTCCTATGAATATTTATAGAATCAATATTTTGAAAAAATCCAAAGGAAAGATGGGTGGCAGTGTTTTTAGCTCATTTATTGGATCTGTTGCTGGTGCTTGTAGCTGCGGTCCTATCGGTTTTGCTGTGGTTTCTACATTTGGTTCTGTAGGTGCTACTACTCTTGCATTTTTGACAAGTTTTGAACTTCCAATAAGGATTGGGGCAATTACTTTATTGGCTTTTACATACTATACCACAGTAAAATCACTTAAAATCGAATGTAAGGTTAGATAACGGATCAAATACGCTAACTCTTGATTCTGGCATATCTACCAAGTTCTAACTACACATAGAAGATATAGAATTCATAAATCATGCCAAATATCGTACCTAATACATTACGTATCTTATAAAATTTGGATTCAAGCATTATTGGTTAGAACACGATTAGGAAAAATAACTGGGATTAATCTAAAAATAATAAATTGTATCAACATACACTAAAAGGGCAAATTTTTAAAACCTCGGAATCTATCTTGTAGTGAAATCAATAAAATCCATGACAATCATTTACATCCCAATTAGACCTGGTAGAAGAACTGCCGAATATGATGAATTAGACGATACCAAAGAATAACCCTTATTTTATCTGTAAAAATGAGTTTTCTGGAACGTTTAGATTCAAAAAATTCTCCGGCTGAATAATTTTTGCAAGTATCTCTAATCCTGTGATTGTTCTAATACTTGGTTTGCTGAAATAAGAATTTGCGTCTACTGCAAAAATCTTTTTGTTCTTGACAGCTTTCAACATATTCCATGATTTGTTGTCTTTCAATGTCTTATTGTATTCTGATATTGTACGAAATGTGTCAAATCCACATGGCATCATAATGATGATATCTGGTTCTGATTCTATGATCTCTGTAATACTTAATTTTCTAGAGTGCTCTCCAATTACACTGATCATATTTTCACCTCCTGCGTCTTTGATCATTTCTGGTATCCAATGACCTGCTGTAAAAAATGGCTCAATCCATTCTATTGCAAGAACTTTTAGTTTTGTATTTGGCATAAATTTTTTTATATACTTTATTCTTTGTTGAAGAGATTCTGTGATCTTTTTTGCTTCATTTTCTTTCTCAATGATTTCTCCAATTTTGTTTACCGTTTCTATTATTTCTTGTAAATTATGTGGATCAATTGAATAAATTATTGGCTTTTTTTGTAAAATTTGAATCGCCTTGTTAACTTGATTGGTATGTGCTGCACATGCTTCACATGTTTCTTGAGCTATTATGAGATCTGGATTTGCTTCTAAAATATTTTTTTCATGTAGCGTAAAAATTTCTTTTCCTTCATTTAATAATTGATAAGTTTTTGTATCAATTTCTTTGCTGGATAATTCGTCTGAATTAATTACAGAACTAATAACACGTGGTTTTGTTTTTGCATTTTCAGGATATTTACATTCATGTGTGACTCCATACAACATGTCTTCTGCTCCAAATTCATATAACAATTCTGTAGCGCTGGGTAAAAAAGAGACTATTCTCTTTACTGACATGTTTTGTATTTGGATCTGTTCTTTAAACGTCATACGTTAAGTTATGGTCAATTCTGCTAACTAGACAACTTAATAGGCATATTTCAGGCACAAATTTCATTGTCTGACTCACAAAATATCCGAAGAGCAATCTTGGCAAAATGGCATGAGAATTTATCAAAATATGGAAATCTGTTTTCATCTGATTCTATTAGTGGTTCTAGTCCTCCGTCAGTGTTTGTAGGGTCATACAACTATCCCAAAGTATTCGTAGGACCAATGGTTCCCCCCATACACGGTGATACCAGTTTACTTGACAATCCTGAAAGATGGGCAGATAAATCTCTTGAAGAAATTGTTAATTTTAGATTGAATCTAATTCGTGGCATTCAAAAAGTTTCCATACACCAAACAGAAGGACGTTACATAGAAAATTTACAAGAAATTACAATGTCCTCAAAACCCACTGATTCGGACTTACAATTCACTAAAACTACATCTACAAGTATTTCACTTGATGGAGAAAGTGCTCCATTTGGGCCAATCGGTGAAATCAAATCCGCAAAGTTTTATGGTACATCTGCAACAAAGTCAATTGAAAAAACTTTCTATGATAAAGATCTAAATGCACAAGATGCTGTTTTACATCTCTATAATTCTGGCATAGATATCTCAAAAATTCAAAAATGTTTTAGCATCGGAATGCTTGGGCAAAAAAGGAAACTTGTTCCTACAAAGTGGAGTATAACTGCAACCGATGATATTATCTCCAAATCTCTTACTGAAGAAATTTTGAATTATACTTTGATTGATTCATACAAAATTTTCACATATGAGCATCTTGGAAACTTATTCTCAGTAGTTTTATTCCCACACAGATGGATTTATGAAATGATTGAAGCATGGTATTCTAATGGTGTTTTAGGATTCGGTTCTGATTTTGAGGATGCACGTGGAATTAATCATCCTCCAGCAATAGCTGGTGCATATTTTGCAGCTAAATTAGGCGTAACTGAATATCTAGTGAAAAATAAAATTCAATCTGGCGTGATAATCTTACGTGAAATTAAACCCGAATACGCAATTCCTGTGGGTGTTTGGCAGATAAGAGAGGGTATTCGTTCAGCAATGAGACAAACACCGATAATTGGTGAAACTTTTGATGATGCTCTTACATTAGCGTCAAAGAAAATGAGTATTAGTAAACCTGAATGGCTTTCAAAAGGAAATATTATGAAATTAATTCGTCAGAAAACTATTGCAGATTTTTTCTAATTTATTATGTATAAAATTGATTTGTGGCTAAATTTATTGTAAAATAGTTATTTTAGATCATTACATCCTGTTTCTAAAGTATATTTTGTTGTCAAAACTATTCATGGATACGCTCAGATGTGTAAAATGCAGTAAACTCATTCCAAAAACTGGCAATTATGCAATAGTTGTGTTTTTGATCAAAGATAAACTATCTGATCCATACTATGAACATCTTTGTTGCCCTGAGAGATTTTCTGTTGTCTGTTAATGTAATCTTGATCTATTTATTGACCACTTTTTAATTCAAACATAATGCAAAACAAGAACTTGATAATTGGAATTGCTATTATTGCTAGTCCAATTATTTTTGCACTAATTACATTTCCTGACAGCTTTAGTTTAAGTTGGAATCAAGGACGAGGTGGATTTATTTTTGCACTTGTATTTGTTGTTGCTGAATTAATTGGTCTTAAAATTATCATTTCTAAAAAAAAATTGATTACTGTAATTCCATTGGCTATTATGATGATTGCATATATTATTGGATTAGAATATGGTTTAAGAGATTATATTTTATCATCTGCTGAACAATTTAACGTACAACTAATTAATTCTTGGACCTGGATGTGGGATTTTATAGTGTTAGATATTTTTGTAATTGTTACACTCAGTATCTTTTTTGGTAAGCGATGGATAAGAATTGCCCCTGCTGGTCCAATCTTTCTTGGTGGCAGTGCAATTATTCTTTCATTGGATGCATTTTTCCCATATGATTCTCTTGGTCCATTACAATATGTTGTGCCTTATTTGGTACAAACAAATGTATGGCTAGTAAATGCGTTTGATCTTGGCACTGCCACTGCACGTGACAATCTAATGTTCCTCAAAGGCGATTTTGGACCAATGGTGCTTCAGGTATTTTGGCCATCTGCAGGTGTACATAGTATAATCATCTATTCTTTGGTCATGGGGGCATTTCTATTAAAAATGAATATTCCTAGAAATAGAAAAGTGGTTTATTTTGGATTGGGAATTGCAGGAACAATTGGTGTTAATATGATTAGAATATTTTCTTTGTCTTGGTATGCCCTCAAAGTTACTACTGATGCAAAGCAATGGGAAGAATTTCATTCTGTCGCAGGTGAGATCATGTTCTTGCCATGGCTGTTTATCTTTTTACTAATTGTAATTCTAATCGAAACAAAGAGGTTAAAAAAATTAGAATCTGAAGGAAAATCCATTCCTAAAAATAGCTAGTGATATTACTTTGACCCTGAATTTCTGAAAGTTCTGAAACTTTTACTCCCAATCTTCTAACTGTATTTTTTTGATCTTCTAACGCTTCTTTTAATAATTGTGCTGCATTTTTTTGTAATTCTTCTAAACTCGATGTGGGATTTTTTAACATTCTTGATTTTGTTTTGTTTGTTAAATCTGATAGAATGAATTGTATTCCTATTGATTTGAACATTCTATTATTTTTTTGAACTACTTCATGTAGTTCCATGCATAACTCCTTAAGATTTTCTGCCAAAAAATCATAATCGTTTGAATCTTTTTTTAGCGTAGATAATTTACTATATTGGATGCTTGCCTCTCTTTCCTTTACTGGCTCATTATCTATTCCTCGAGATGCATTAAACATGTAAGTACCATGTTTTCTCCCAAATTCTTTATTCAAAGTAAACACATCTAATTTTTTCAAATCATTGATTGTTTCAAGATTCATCTGTGTAAATTGCTCTTCTGTTTTCTTTCCAATGCCTGGTATTGCTCTGATCTTTAATTGCTCTAAAAACTCCTCAACTTTTTCTGGTGATACCACTGTTAATCCATCTGGTTTTCTAAAGTCTGATGCAATTTTTGCAATTAATTTATTTGTTGAAACTCCTATGGAACAACTAAGTTTTACTTTATCTCTGATGGAATTTTTAATTTGTTGTGCTAAATGGCTTGCCTTATCAAAATTTCCTTCTACTCTATTTGTGACATCCAAATATGCTTCATCTTTTCCTACATGTTCAAAAATATCTGCACTTTCTTTTATGATGTTCATGGCTTTCTCAGAAATTTCCAAATAATAATCAAAATCAACTGGAAGAAAAACGGAATCTTTTCTTTCTTCTAAACTTTTTTTTGCAAAACTAATTGGCATTCCTGATTTCACACCAAATTTTCTAGCTATGTAATTTGCGGTTGCAATTGCTCCACTGTCTCCCCCTCTGTCTGAAAAAACACAAACGCACACTGGTTTTGATTTTAGATCAGGAGTACGTATCTCCTCACACTGAGCAAAGAAATAATCAAAATCTACATGGAAAACTACTCTATCTTCAGATATTTTCAATCACCTCTCTGATTATTGCTATATTGTGCATTCATCTAAATATTGATTATTTTCAATAATAGTATGACTTACCCTGTATCTTCTGACGATAATGGTCTTAACATAAAGCCAGAATTGATGGAAAAAGAAAAACTCTATCATTATGTGTTTAAGAACAAAATTCTTTTACTGTTCAAAGACTCACAAGATTTCCTAAATTGCTATGAAATTGAAGAAGAAGATCTAGTAAATCAGGTAAAGAACAGCAAAAACGATGATGAAGTTGAAAAAATATTTGAAGAATACATACAACGTGAGAACCTAAAAAACTAAATAAAAGCCAAAGAAACTTTTGTTGTTAAAGGAATAATAAATTGAGCGACCCCAAAAAATCTAAAGATGCAGAAGACATTTTATCCGAATTTCATGTTCATACTTCACCTGAACCAGAACCACAATTACCTTCACCTGAACCAGAACCACAATTACCTTCACCTGAACCAGAACCACAATTACCTTCACCTGAACCAGAACCACAATTACCTTCACCTACTAGTGAACCTTCACCTGAAACTAGACATAATCCTGAAGAACGTGATGTAATTTTTGTTGGTACTAAACCAATAATGACATATGTTTCAGCTACTTTGACACAGCTTTCAACAAGACACACTGTTACGATTAAGGCCAGAGGTAAACGAATTACTCAGGCAGTTGATGTATCTCAAATGATTGTTAAAAGAATGAATACTGTTGGGTATGTTATCAGCGATGTTAGAATTTTATCTGATTCACTTACATCTCAAGATGGTAAAACACGTAATGTCTCTACAATAGAAATTGACATTACAAAAAATTAAAATCAATAGATACTTGATTTTAGCTTGTATGGGTATTTTTACTGTAGGAATAATTCTTGGATTTGTAGTATATCCGTGTGGGCTACAACATATTGCAATTATTTCTGACTTAAAATCATATGAAAAATCACTTGATCCAGAATTTTGTGATGTTTTAGTTGAAAAAATTAATCTATTTAACGCTGATTGTAAACCTGAAGTTGAAATTTTAGATTGTGGTTAAACTATATCCATTATGAATGATATGCCAAAATATATCAACGTGGCACTTAAACCCATCATTAAAATTTTATAATTCTTATTTGAAAGTATTTTTGAACTTTTAGAGGCAAGACATGCCACTGAATATAACCATACAAAATCCATCCATATATGCAATAAAAAAACAACAACTATTCCTACAAATGCCCATATCAACATTGCATCTGAAATTAATTTAAAACCGATACTTAACCACCATATGATAAAAAATGGATTTAATGCACTAAGTGTAATTCCTGTAAGAACTGCATTATGTTTTAGATTGAAAGAAGTTGTTTCTTTCATTTGTAATATTGTTTTAATTTGAATTCCAGCAAATACAAAAAGTGTAGTTGCCCCTAAAATCGAAATTAATGTTCTAAACTCTGGAAAAATTTCAAATGAAAATACTCCAATTCCTAACAAAATCACAAGTGGTAATTCTACAATTGTATGGCCTACTGCTATTTTTATTCCTGCTTTTCCGCCGCCTTGTAATCCATATGCTATGTTTGCTGCAAATAACGGACCTGGTGCCATTACTCCTGACGCTGAAATAATTATAATTGTAATTGCAAATTCAATTATTTGTTCCATTGTTTTTCTATTTTTACTGACATGTTGTTATAAAATAAACATCATAATTTGATAATTTTTTTATCCGTAAATTGAATCTTTTAACTGTCGTGATTCTTCATCTGTCTCTTTAATTGTTTGTTCTGCTTTCTCTGCTTCTTTTTGTAGTAGTGTAATGTCACAAGATGTACCTGGAATTAGATTTGACATTCCCATGCATAACTCTGCACTTGATCTAAAATCTGGACCTGTACCGTCTGAATGAAAAAGAATTACAATTACATCTTGTTCTGTGATACTTCCTTCATTAAGTAACATTCCTGGTATTCCTGGGATTGTTCCATACTCCAGAACTTTTAATCCCGATTTTTTTAATTTTGCTCGTGCAGAATCGGTGTTTCCTACTGCAACCATTCCTTCAATCCCATCTGGGGATCTTACTGCCATGCTACTTACAATTAGTTCTATTTTTTGTTTTTTTGCCCACTTGAGCATTGTCTTTGCAACAATTCTGTGTAATGATTCATGAAGAGTAAGATATGATAAAAAAACTGAAACTTTAAGATCATCGTTTACAAAAATACGTGTTGGATAATTCGGTTTGCCATC
Organism: Nitrosarchaeum sp.; assembly: GCA_023264875.1. Lineage (GTDB taxonomy): Archaea > Thermoproteota > Nitrososphaeria > Nitrososphaerales > Nitrosopumilaceae > Nitrosarchaeum. The sequence continues at coordinate 22,713 of JAHFUX010000014.1, read as the reverse complement.
TTTAATCAAACTCATTGGTGGAAAACTCTCAGAATCAATTATTCCTGCTAAACTAAATTGTGATGTCTGTATCATTGATTCCGTTGCAATCGCACTGGTAAATCCCACTGAAGGAAATCCATCTATGAGATAACCGCCTTCCAAATTAATTGGTCTTAATTCTTTAATCCTTATTCTAGGATACAATGTAATACATTGAATTTTATCGAATAATAGTTTTACCTAATTTGATTACTTTAGTTTTGAAACTAGTGCTCCAAACCTAGGATAAAATTAGATAATCTACACATGATGACAGATAAATTGTTTTAAGATTGGTCATTTGGTAATTAATCATGTCTAAAACATTGAAGGCTACTTCAATGGATCATGTCAATATGACCGTAAAGAATTTAGAAGAAAGCGTAGAATTTTACAAAAATCTTTTTGGTTTTGAAATTAAAAAAGAACAACCAGAAGATAAATCCAAAATCATAGGCAATGACAACATCAAACTTTGTCTTTATGAGGATTCAGAGATGAAACCTGAAGGTGCAATTGCTCATTTTGGGTTTCATGTAGAAAATTTTAATGAGGTAATGGACATATGCAAGTCATTAAATGTCCAGGTCTACTATGATGGTCCTGTCAAATTTGAAAAATCTCGGTCAATTTACATTAGTGATCCTAGCGGGTATGACATTGAGCTAAGTGAAGTTCTTGGAGGCGGATTATGATGAGAAAGAAAATATCCGAATACTTCCTTTATGCCAAATACACTCTACAATCATTTTATGTTAATTCATTTAGCGAATAAATTCTAATTGGAATTACATTCCAACTCTAAAGCCGCCAATATTGAAATTATTTCCTTGGGTTTCTTGTGTGTGTTTAACTCCAAGCAAATCAATTAACTCTTTGAGATTCTTTGTTTGAAAATATACTGTTGCAGGACCTGATATTTCTGTAACTAATCCCTCTCCTCCAAGTATTGTGCTTTTGAGTCCACCAAATTTTGTAACTTTGTAATCTGCATCAATGCTTAATGCAACAAGATGATAGTTATCAAGAATAAATTTTTCGCCTGATAAAATCTGTTTTTCAATTATTCCACCATAAGCATTACAAAATACTTTTCCCTCTCCAGTCGCTTTTAGCATGAATAGTTCACTTCCAAATATGCCCTTTGTGAATCCCTGCCATTTTGTATCAATTTCAACACCAACAGTAGATGCAATGTAAGCGCCTGACTGCACAATAAATCCTGCATTATCATTAATTGAAATCTCGATAATATCTCCTACTGGAGGACCAGTCAAACCCAAGACACATCCTTCTTCTTTTGCGGTGTATTTGTTAACAAAAAACGATTCGTTTCCCAAAAGCGAAACCTTGACTGTCTTTAAAATTCCAGAACGCATCTTTGTATCTATTTCAATATCGCCTTTCATAAACACCAAAGATCCAGCTTCTGCAGTAATAATTTCATCTTTCTTTAGTGTGACTTCCAAAATACTCATCGGGTTTTTGAGAATCTGAAATTCCATAAAATAATGATTGATACATGTGATAAAAAACTATTATGATTCTTGCATCGGAGTTTTTGCTTTTTCTGAATACTTAAAGACGTCAGATAAAGTCACTGATTAGTTAATGTAAGAAAACTTAAAATCGGCATAATCTCACTGATTTTTGAATGGTAAAAAGAATTCGAGTAGCTTTGGTAGGCATAGGCAATTGTTTTGCAGGCTTAATTCAAGGAATAGAATACTATCGACAAAATCCTTCTCAAGAAGTAACTGGTATAATTCATGATAAACTGGCTGGATATGGGATTCACGATATTGATTTTGTATGTGGCTTTGATGTAGGTGATAACAAAGTTGGTAAACTCCTCAATGAAGCAATTTATGAATACCCAAACATGGTCAACTGGATTCCAAAAGACACCATGCCGAAAACTGATGCCAAAGTTTACGAAAGTCCTGCTCTTGATGGTGTTGGCATATGGGTTGAAAATAGAATAAAACCTCTCCAAACTACAAAAACGGACAAACAACTTGCAGAAGAAATTAAACAAATCCTCAAAGATAGGGGTGTTGAAATAATTGTCTCATATTTACCAGTGGGTTCTGATCAAGTCACCGCTTTTTGGGCTCAAATTTGTCTTGACACAAATACTGCTTTTGTAAACTGTATTCCATCTTTTATTGCATCTGATGAAACATGGGCTAAAAAATTCAAAGAAAAAAACATACCTGTAATTGGTGATGACATTAAAGGTCAAGTAGGTGCTACTATAGTTCATAGAACATTAGCTAAATTATGCAGTGATCGTGGAACTAAAATTGAAAAAACTTATCAAATAAACGTTGGAGGCAATACTGATTTTCTAAACATGAAAGAACAAGACAGATTAGCCTCTAAGAGAATTTCTAAAACCGAAAGTGTTCAAAGTCAACTCGCTGAAAGACTGGCTGATGATCAGATTTATGTTGGTCCCTCTGACTTTATTCCATTCTTAGGCAACACCAAACTCATGTTTATGAGAATTGAAGGTAGACAATGGGCTAATATTCCTTACAACATGGAAGTTCGTTTGGAAGTTGATGATAAAGCAAATTCAGCAGGCATTGTTATTGATGCTATTAGACTAGCAAAGATTGCCCTTGATAGGGGTATAGGCGGTCCAATTATTCCAGCTAGTGCATATTTGATGAAACATCCTCTTGAGCAAATGTCTGACGTTCAAGCAAAAGTGGACTGTGAAAAATTCGTCGAAGGTAAATAATTAAAATTTCTGTAATATTATCAATAATTTTCAAATTTTAATCTACTACCTATTTTTATCTCGAAATTGAGCCTATATGTGACTAAATACAACTAAAATACAATTATTTTTCTAGGCATATGTCAATCCAGTATGTAATTCTGATTCTAATTTCATAATAACCACCATTACGAAAAAAATGATAGTACACCAAGAAAAATTAATCAATTATGTCAACTAAACTTGTTAACCATCGATTATCCAACCAATTGAGAAAATATTCTCATTGGTACATATTAAAAAAGTAGAGATCTTTGGTTTCAAATCATTTGGCTTTAAGAATACCACTGTTCTGTTTGAACCTGGTCTAGTTTCTATCTCTGGCCCTAACGGATCTGGAAAGAGCAACATCCTTGATGCAATAATTTTTGCTTTAGGTGAAAATAAACCCAAAATGATGAGAGTTGACAAACTTAGATCTCTATTACATGATATAGAAGGCAATCGACACGGACCTAAAATTGCAAGATCTAGTGTTCATTTTGATAATTCTGATAGAAAGATTCCAATTGATTCTGATGTGGTAGAAATTACAAGAGAAATGGATGATAAAGGTGAAAATACATACTATCTAAATAAAAAACCAACAAACAGAAGTCAAATCTTAGATCTACTTGATGTTGCCAATGCTGGACTGGGGCAACTAAATGCTGTACAGCAAGGAACCGTTACAAGAATATCTGAATTCACATCAGAAGAAAAACGAAATACCATTGAAGATTTAATTGGTTTATCTTACTTTGATGAGAAAAAAACTGAGGCAATCAAGCAACTTGATGATGCTGATAGAAGATTGGAAATAGCTCTTGCAAAGATGGGGGAAATTAAAAAAAGAATTGACGAACTTGAAGAAGAACGAAATCAAAAACTTCGTCATGATATCCTTGAACGAGAGCTAAATCGTTACAAAGCAATTGCTGCATCTAATAAACTACGAGCAATCACAAGTCAGAAATCTTCAAAAGAAGATACCTTTAACAAAATCACCTCTGAAATCAAAAAATCTGATGATGAAAGAGCCTTGATTAGAACTGAAATCAATGTACTTGACAGTGAAAAGTCAAACCTAATGACATCTGCTAATGTGTATAGTCAGGCCAAGGCTACTATTGATTCTGAGTTAAGCTCTGCAATGGAACAATATGAGATAGATAATAGTGCAATTGTTGCATCCACTAAAAGACTACAACAAATTGATTTTAGAATTCCTGAAATTAAAAATGAAATTGAAGTCATTGATCTGGCTAGAAATGAAATTGAATCTCATATTTTACAATCTAAAGAATCAATTAATGAAACCAATATGAAAAAGAACAAAATTAACGATGATTTGGAAATACTTGATTCTGAAAGAAATAAAATTTTGATTGATCAATCCATCGTGGCATCTAAAAAAGCTGAAATTGATAATAAAATAAAATTACTCTCTGATCAACTTAATGAAACTAAACTAAAACTATCAAAAGTAGAAAATGAAAATGAAGAGGCCCAAATTAAAATTAAATCTAATTCTATCCGATCATCTGCTCTGGAACAAGATGTTGTAACATTGTCTGCTTTGAAATTAAGATTGGAGTCTATGATAAATAATCACAATGCCTCTATTTCTGAATTAAAATCTAGAATCTCTAAACTTGATTCAAAAAAATCTAAAACTCTAAATGATTTGGAAGATCTTGATCTAATTTTAGAAAAGTCAAGTAAATCTGCAGCTCAATATGAAACAAAAATCAAAACTGTTAAGGGAATAATGCATGAAGATTACACTGTTGCTAAACTAAAAGAAGATGCAGATAAACTTGGTATTGAAGGATTGGTTTATGAAATGATTTCTTGGGATAAACAATATGAGCGCTCAGTACTTGCCGTAAGCTCTGATTGGATTAAAGCAATTGTTGTGCCAGACTTTGCAACATTGCTTGGCATTGCAGAAGTTGCACGTTCAAAAAATCTACCAAAATTAAAAATAATTCCACTTGATGCAATTCCAAAATTCAAATTAGATTTACCAAAGGAACCCGGTGTAATAGGTGTGCTCTCTGATTATGTGAAATGCAATCCTTCTCATTTTGCGCTTAAGACATTCCTTTTTGGAAATGTTGTTCTTGTTGATTCTAGGGATTCAGCATATCGTATCTCCAAATTAGGCTATAAGGCAGTAACTTTCGATGGAGAGTATTTTGAGGCTAAAGGCGGTGCAGTAATAATCGATATTAATTCAAAAATTTCAAAATTAACTAAAATTATCTCTATGAGTACTGATATTGATGGATTGCTTGAATCAATTAGTCTGTTAAAAAAATATGTTTTAAAGAAAAAACACTCTCTTAAGAAGCTTGAAGATTCTATTCAAAACTATGCTAAGAGATTGTCTCTTTCAGAACAAGGTCTTGCATCAACTGATGAGAATTATTCTAATCTACAATCAAGAATTTTATCTGCAATCAATATGAAACAACAACTTGTTACACGAATTTCTGAATTAAATAAAAGAAATACTAGTTTGCTTGTAGAAATTTCTACACATGAATCTCACATTGATTCTCTTAATGCAAGAATTACTCTTGTTGAGGAAAATTATGCCAGTGGAGAGCAAACACGTATTGCAAATGAATTATCTAAAGTGAATGCAAAGAAGTCGGATCTTGAAAAACTATACACTACAATAATGAATGAATACCGTGATAAAGATTCACAATTAATCACATTACAAACTGAAGAAAATAGAAAAAAATCTCAAATAAATAGTCTGCATGATGAAGAGGTTTCATTAATCTCACAACATCAGGAATTAGAAAATAAAATTAAAGAATTAGAGATAAAAAAAGAATCTAAGACTGCAATACTTGTGACATTGAGAGAAAAAGAACAAGATCTAATTTCTACATCTGGTTCATCCATTGGGCAACTCAAGGAGTATGATGATAAATTAAAAATTCTTTCTGAAAAAGACAAAGAACTTACAAAGGAAATTAATTCTTTGGAACGACAATCTGATTCTTTAACTCGTGATTTACATGATTTAATTGAAAATGAAAGCAAATTGCACCACCTTCTCTCGTCTTTTGGATTTGATAAAAATATGGAGACTTTTGATGTTGACTCTATAGTGCAAGGATTAACTACTGAATTAAACTCTCTTAATGCTCTTAATGCCAAAGCTCCTGAAACATATCTTGAAGTATCTTATGGCTATCGTTCTATGTCTGTGCGTAAAAATTCACTAGAAGAAGAACGGAACTCTATTGTAAAATTTATTGAAGATATTGAAAAAGATAAACGTCAAACATTCTTGGATGCGTTTGATAAAGTAGACAAAGAAATTCGTCTTATTTTTAGTAAAATGACTGGTGGTAATGCTTGGCTTGAATTGCAAAACGAAGATGATATTTTCAACGCTGGAATTTCTTATATGATTCAATTTCCAAATAAACCGAAAAGAGAATCAACGTCAATTAGTGGTGGCGAAAAAACATTAGCAGCAATAGTATTTGTTTTGGCGCTTCAAAAATTAAAGCCATCTCCTTTCTATCTCTTTGATGAAGTAGACGCACATCTTGATGCACCAAACTCTGAAAAACTGGCAAAAATTTTAGAAGAACGTTCTCAAGAAAGTCAATTCATTATGGTATCTCTAAAAGACTCTGTTGTCCAAAAAGCTAAACTCATCTATGGTGTTTATCCAAAGAATGGAGTATCTTATGTTGTTACATACAAAGACAAACGAATGCCTTCTGTTAGAACATCCTAGTCTAGACTGACATAGCAAGCAACAGAGTGATCCTTTCCTATATCCTCTAAACTTGGTTCTTTTTTACATTTTTCAATAGCATATAGGCATCTCGCTCTAAATCTGCATCCGAGATAAACATCAATGTCTAGAGGTTCGTTGATTCTGATCTTTTTCTCTTTATTGAGATTTTCAGGATCTGGTTCTGAAATTGCATCCATAAGAGCTTGTGTGTATGGGTGTTTTGGCTTTAGTAATATATCATCAATTAATCCAATTTCTACAATTTTTCCAAGGTACAAAATTCCTATTCTCTGACCAAAGTATCTGGCAGTTGCTAAATCGTGAGTGATGTATATGAAAGAAATTTCATGTTTTTTTTGTAACTCTTGCATTAATTCTAACATCTCTGCTCTTATGGAAACATCCAGCATGGAGACAGGCTCATCTGCAAGAATTATCTTTGGTCGTAATGCAAGTGCTCTTGCTAGCACTACTCGTTGTCTTTGTCCTCCTGATAGCATATGTGGGTATTTTTTTAGAATCTCCTCAACAGGTTCAAGTTTTACCTCCTGTAGTACTTCTATGACTCTTTTTCTTCTCTCTGATTTATTTCCAATTTTATGAATTTCAAGTGGTTCTGAAACAATGTCTGCTATATTCATTCGTGGATTTATTGAATCATATGGATCTTGATGTATCATTTGGCAATTCATTCTGATTTTTTCTAAACTTTTTTTATCATTTTTGATCTCTTGATTTTCAAATAATATTTTCCCTGAATCTGCATGAATGGCTTTGAGAATTAATTTTGCTATTGTTGATTTGCCTGAACCTGATTCCCCTGCCAATACAAAGACTTCCCCTTTTTTTAAAGAGAATGACACATCATCCACTGCTTTTACTGTGCTGGTTTTTGTACTGAAAATACCTTTTTTAATAAAAAACTTACTCAAATGTTCTATTCTTAAAATTTCATCCAATGTATGGAATTGAATAAAGAAGTATATCAAGAAATCCAATTCTCATGTGTCACTTTAATGGATTAATGAAAAATGTAGTTTGTACAACAAAATCATTGATTTTTAAATCTTTTACTATTACTGGTTTTGTTTCGAATTTCTTTGAATTACTTTTGTTTTCACTTTTCTAGTACTGTAGATGTTTATTTTTAATATCCTCTGGCAAATATTGGAATTGTAATACTTTGCTTTTGACAGTAAATACATTTTCCATCGGTGTTTTCGCTACCAAAAGGAATCACTCTAATGTCTGCACCTGTTTCTTCTTTGATTTTTTCCTCACATTCTGTTTTTCCACACCAATACGCATTGAAAAAACCTCCTTTCCCTATTTTTGATTTGAATTCTGAGTAGTCTGAAATATTTATTGTATTTTCTTTGGCTTTTTCTCTCGCAATTTTCAGCATGTCTTTTTGTATTTCGTCTAATATTGTGACTATTTTTCCAATTTCACTGAATCCTACACTTATTTTCTCTCGATTGTATCTTTTTGCTAGAATAACTTGTTGTTTTTCTATATCTTTTGGTCCAATCTCAATTCTTAATGGTACTCCTTTTAGCTCCCAATCATTAAATTTGTAACCTGGTGTTAACTCATTTCTGTCATCTACATGAACTCGAATCTTTTTTGATTCCAATTGTTCACGAATTTCATTTAATTTTGAGAAAACTGTTTCTTTAGCTTCATCTGATTTGTAAATTGGAATTATTGCTACTTGAATTGGTGCTACTTTTGGTGGGAGTACAAGACCTTTATCGTCTCCATGTACCATGATCATGGCACCAATTAATCTCCACGATACGCCCCAAGAAGTTTGCCAAGCAAATTGTTCTACATTGTCTTTATCTGAGAATTTTACTTCAAATGGTACTGAGAAATTTTGTCCAAGAAAATGTGATGTTCCCATCTGAAGAGCTTTTCCATCTGGCATTATTGCTTCCATAGTTGTTGTGTATACTGCCCCTACGAATTTTTCTTTTTCACTTTTCCTACCTGTAACTACTGGAATAGCTAATTCATCTTCTACAGTATTTTTATAAATTTCTAAAATCTTCATGACTTCTTTTTCTGCTTCTTCTTGAGCTGCATGAACTGTATGACCTTCTTGCCATAAAAATTCTGAAGTTCTGAGAAATGGTTTTGTAGCTTTTATCTCTGCTCTTAGTGCTGTATTCCAAAAATTAATCTTTAATGGCAAGTCTCTCCAACTTTGTATCCATTTGGAATACATTGTATATGCCAAAGTTTCTGAAGTTGGTCTAAGTGCGAGTCTGTCTCCTATTTTATTTTCTCCTGAATGTGTTACCCAGAAAACTTCGGGATTAAATCCTGCAAAATGTTTTTTTTCTTTTCCTAAAAGTGATTCTGGAATTAAAATTGGAAGAAATCCATTTCTAATCCCATTTTTAGAAAATTTTTCATCAAAAGTACTTCTCAATGATTCCCAAATTGAGTAACCATCAGGTCTTAACACTATCAGACCTTTTACTGGTGCATAATCTGCTAGTTTTGCTTTTAGTACCACTTGCGTATACCACTCACTAAAATCTGCCTCTTTTGAAACTGTAATCCCAATGTCTTCTTTACTCAAACTAGAATTCAAAGAAATAATTTTACTAATGAGCCTTTCGTGATAAACTAAACATTATCTGATTAGTATGGACTCTGGTCTTTATTTTAGCGAGTCGCCTTTACAGAGGACTTTTCCCATAACTCTACTTTGGAAGTTTGGACAAACAAAACATTGGATAAATTGAATCTCCTTCTTTAATACCGGGCAATTCACAAATTCTTGCTTCATTTTTTTGAGCATTTTTGGGCTAACTCCTTTGAGTTTTAATTTTCCTTTATCGTCCATCATGCCAGAATCCTTTAACTCTGCCTTGATATCGTCTGGGAGTTTTTGTTTTGCTTCAGTTATCTCTATTACTACTTCGTATTTGTGTTCTAATTCTCCCATATCTGGTTGAATTATTCTCTTTGATTTATTACTAGCGTTTTTAGATCTAAAAAAGTTTAAACTTTAATATAATTAGTAATTTTTTTGCAAATCAGAAATCAATTGCTGGCAATTTTTGATGTTGAAGGAGTTCTGTATGATGCAGAATATCTCCCAATTCTTGCAGAGAAACTCAACAAAGAAGATGAAATTTGGGAAATTACAAAACAAGGTATTCAAGGTGTGATTAATTGGGAAGATGGTCTTAAAACAAGAGTTGAGGCATTAAAAGGTCTTGATTATACTACATGCAAAGAAATTGCTGATGCTTTGCCTATAATGACTGGTGCAAAAGAGGCATGTAGAATTCTAAAAGCAGCAGGATGGAAATTAATGGCAATCTCTGGAGGCTTTACTATAATGACTGACAGATTACAAAAAGAACTAGATTTGGATTATATCTTTGCAAATGAATTAATCTTCAAAAATGGAAAGCTAGATGGTGTAACATTGCATGTTGATTCTGATAAATCAAAGTCAGCTAAAATCAAAATTGCAGAATGGAACGAAAAGAAAGAAAACATCATATGTGTTGTAGATGGTGCAAATGATATTAAATTATTTGATATTTCTGGTCTAGGTATTGCTTATCGAGCTCAAGACGTGGTAAAAGATTTGGCAACTGCCACCTTGGAAGAAAAAGATCTTTCAAAAATACTTGATATTATAAATAAACACTATCATCTAAAACTGGAAACCACAACCACTGCATAAACAATATCTTACCGTATTTTTACACCTACTATAATTGCAAATCATTCCAATACACATAGCAAAAGAAATAGAATCTGATGATAATATTGCTGAACTAATAATTACTTCAGAAGAAATTCATAATGGCGATATTTTAGTTATTGCTCAAAAAATTATCTCAAAACAAGAAGGTCGTATAGTTGAACTATCTTCTGTAGTTCCTTCTTTATTGGCAGAAGGTATTAGCTCCGAGTATGAAAAAAATCCTCGTATTATAGAATTAATTCTAAATGAATCAAAACAAATCATACGAATGGAACATGGGATACTAATTGTTGAAACAAAAAATGGATTTATCTGTGCGAATGCTGGTGTAGATGAAAGCAACGTTAAAAATGGATTTGCGACATTACTTCCTCTAAACTCTGATAAATCTGCAGAGAATATTTGTAAGGAAATACTGAAGAAAATAAACAAAACGGTATCTGTTATTATTGCTGATACATTTGGACGTCCATTTAGAATGGGGCAAACTAATTGCGCTATTGGAATTTCTGGCATGAATCCTATCCTTGATTATGCTGGTACCGCCGATTCTTTTGAAAAAACATTACGTATTACTGCAATTGCAATTGCTGATGAGCTTTGTTCTGCAGCAGAATTAGTAATGAAAAAAGCAACAAACTGTCCTGTTGCAGTCATACGTGGCTATGATTTTAAAAATGAAAACTCTTCTGTCCGTAATCTTATCCGTCCTCAAAATGAAGATCTGTTTAGATAACTAGTACTTTGTTTGCAATAGGATTATAATCCAAAGAAGAAAATTTTACTTGAAATTGATTATCAAAACTGAATTACACTGTCATAATTCATTCTCAAATTTTCATGTAGGTGATAAAGAAGCCCCTTATGATTGCAATGTCTCTATAAGAGATCAAATGGAGCGCTCTTATAATTTAGGATTAGATGCAATCTTTGTTACTAATCATAATACGTTGGATGGATATCATCAGTTATTGCAATACAAAAAAGATCACTTGAAATTTCAAAATATTGAAGTTTATCCGGCAGAGGAAATTACCACTGATACAGGTGCACATGTTTTGGCCTATGGAATTCATAATGAAATTCAACCTGGAATTACCTTAGAAGAAATAATAGATGAAGTTAGAAAACAAGGTGGAGTTTCATCAGCACCACATCCATTTAGTTTGCTAGATGCACTTCGTGACAGCGCCAAAAAATGTGATATGGTTGAGGTATTCAATAGCAATAACGTGGATATTCTTTCAAATGCCAGAGCAACTCAATTCGCGTTAGATAATAAAATGACTCAGGTAGCTGGCAGTGATTCTCACGTTCTCTCAACACTGGGGCGTTGTGTTAACCTGATAGAATCTGAAAATAATCTTGATGATATATTACAATCAATGAAACATGGAAAAATTGAAATTTCACAAACAGGATATGCATTACAAAATGAAACCCTTGATCATTTGAAATACAAAATTCATAATTCAAAAGATTATCTCATTGACTATATCTCAGAGCACTATCCTAACGCACAATGGCTTTTGACTTTTTTACTAAGGGTTTATGATGTAAATCAAGACAGTCATGTATGGTCGCTATTTTACAAAATAGCAATTTTTTTGATGAAGAGAATTTCCCAAAAAATTAATTTTCAAAACCATGATCCTGGATTTATGAAAGATCGAAATCTCGGTACTATGTTCAAAATGGCATTATAGTCAAACATAGAACAAGCTAAAATCGATTTCAATATATCTAGAGACAGATTGTATTTTACAACTTTTGAATGGGCGATTCTAATCTTTTGTAACTAAAGTCAATTAACATGCATTGTGAATGAATTTGTTCTATAGTAATATTTCCGCATTTGTGACAAAAAAACTCATTTGCTTTATTGCAACTATTGCATTTCTTATTTACTTCTAGTATTCCTCCACATTTTCTACATGAATCATTTCTCATAGTTTTTGTTATCTCTTTTTGATACATTATACTTGGTAAGCTAACTAGCTTACCTGTCCTTTGAGTAGTTACCACACTCTATCATATTCCACAATATAGTATAATCATGAAAACACAAACAACTCAGAACATCAGCACCTGGAACACAATAGTTCACGCCCCATTCAAAAAAGTCGTAACTTTTGACCTCATTTGTATGGGACTTGGAATCATGATGGGTATTGGAATAGGTGCTTACTTGGTTACAGGAGCGTAAACTCCTCAACCTCTTTTTTATGCTAAAATATTCAAAATGCAAAAGTAAATTCAATTTCACTTAAAATTATAGAGTAAAAAATGATCCCAATAATTTTTAACTAATCAAAGAAATCAATAATTCATGACTGACCTTATTGATGATACAGCAAATTATGTGCTTGATCTTGCCAGTCCTCAAAGACTACATATTTTATTCAAGCTATTAAACACAGATTCTACTCCTACTGAAATTGCAAAGGAATTAGAGTCAACAAAACAAGAAGTTCATAGAAATTTTATCCGACTAGAAGAAAGTGGTCTTATTGAAAAAAAGAATAATGGCAAGTATAGTACTACCACATTTGGCGAAGCTGTATGTACACAGGTTCCGACAATTGTATTTTTCTCCCAAAATAGAAAATATTTTGAAGAACATACTTTTGCAGACATTCCATACAAATTCAAAAGTAGATGTGGGCAACTTGCAACCAGTCAACACATCAAAGGTGTTTCTAAAGTATTAGAACATTGGAAAGCAATCTACAAAAATTCTGATGAGTACATCTATGAGATATTATCCGAAGTACCACTTGATTTGATAGAGCCACTAGTTAAACAAATTAAAAAAGGAACAAAATTTCAGTATATTTTTTCTGAATCGACTGTAGTTCCTAAAGGAAGAAAAGCATTATTGAAAAAATTAGGATTTGACAATCTTATTGAAAAAGGATTGATAGAAAGAAAGATGGCAAAAAATGTGCAGACTATGATAGTTCTTAATGAGAAAGAGGCATGTGTTTCGTTTCCCAAAAACGGTGGGGGATCTGATCTAACTGAGATGTTTTACAGTGATGACTCGATGTTTCATGAATGGTGTTTAGACTATTTCAGATTTTGTTGGTATGGTTCGGATGTATTTGAGGAAAGTAAACTCAAAGAATAGATTCAAAATCAAAAACAATCTAAAAGGTTAATCTGAGCTAATTTTGTTAATATGGAGTTTTTACTTTTAAAATAGATTTTAATATGACAAAACGAGCATCAGGAATTAGATATCAATATGTCTGAATCAAATGAAAAAAAATTAGATGCAACTGGATTGTTTTGCCCAGAGCCTGTATTTAGGACTAAAATTGAGATTGAAAAAATGCAGGTAGGACAAATACTAACTGTCTCTGCTGATGATCCTGCAGCTGAGGATGATATCTCAAGATGGGTAACAAGAAATGGTCATGTGCTATTAGATATGAAAAAAGATGGTAACACAATCACTTTTCAAATTAAAAAGGTGAAATAAAACAAAATTATGACATCTGTTACTAGTTCTGATATTTTAAACCGAGTTGGCAATACACCACTTGTAAAATTAGATTCTCTTTCAAATCAAAAAGTTACATATTTTGCAAAACTTGAAGGCCACAATCCATTTGGTTCTGTAAAAGATAGAGCTGCATACTGGATGATTAAAGATGGTGAAAAAAAAGGTAAACTTACAAAAGGAAAAAGTATCATTATTGAACCTACATCTGGGAACACTGGGATTGCATTAACTGGCATTGCAAATTTACTTGGTTACAAAGTTGAGATCGTGATTCCTGAAAAAGCCAGTAATGAAACCAAAGATATTATTCGAAATCTAGGGGCCAAAGTTTTTGAAACCAGTGATGATCTTTGCCCAAAGGTTGGAGCTGGAACTGATCAAAGCATAGCGCTGGCAATCTCAATAGCAGCATCAAGACCTGACACGTATTATTCTCCAAATCAATATGCAAACGAGGCAAATTTTATGGGTCATTACGTTGGAACAGGTCCTGAAATTTGGAAACAAACTGATGGTAAAGTCACTCATTTCTTTACAGGCGTTGGCACTGGAGGTACAATTACTGGAATTGGTGCCTTTCTTAAAGAAAAAAATCCAGATGTTAAAATCATTGGATGCCAACCTCAACAAAATCACCTAATTCAAGGATGGCGAAATTTTGAAGAATCTGCAAAACCTGATTTATTTTTAAAACGAGAAAATGTAGTTGATGATTGGGTGTCTGTTAGTAATGATGAGGCATTTTCTGTTGTAAAAGAGGTCCTTAGAAAAGACAAATTATTAATCAGTCCTTCTTCAGCAGCTGTTTATGCATGCATGAAAAAATATTCTATTACTAGTGATGCATGCGTAGTTGGAATCTTTGCTGACGATGGAAGAAAATTCAAGAGCGTTTATGCTAAACAAAATATTATGACTGAAAAAGAATTTGAAGATGCTCTCAAAGAAGCAAAATACATGTCAGAATTGGCATATTGATTTTCAAATCTCTGACTTTGTCATGTTATTTTTGCTCTAAGATATTTTTTAGATGTGTTTCATAAAATTCCCGAAAAAATTTATTCATGTCCATTTCGTGATGTAGACAGGCATTACTTGATTCTAATAATTTTTCTCTGAGTTCTTTGCTCCATTTACTTTGTTGTTTGTCTTTTGATTTAACAATTGATGGATTTTGTTTTACTTCTTCCATGTTTGTTAATAGTTTTAATTCAAGCTGGTGTAGTTTGCTTATGTTGAGTAAAAATAGTCCTGATTGTTCCTTGTCTACTAAATTCATCAATGCTTGTGCTTGAGTATAATACTCTATTCCTTTTTCATTATATTTCTTAAATTCACTTATACGCTTTTGCCAATATAGATCTGTAGTATTTTCTGTTACTTTGTAATTAAATTGAATTTCAGCTAGTTCTTTTCCTAACTTGGCTAAATTATCACTATGTTCTTTGGCTGATTTTTTTAATTTTTCTAGATCTTCAGTCATAATATGCCTAAATTTTTCTACAATAAAGAGTTTGGAATCTAATTTTGAGCATGATTTTTCCATGAATCGTTTGATATCTTTGAATAATCCATCATGCATTTTTCACAAAACGAATCCCATTCTCCAATTTCTAAAACTCTAAAAAACTCTCTTGTCCACTCATATGGCGGTTCTTTTCTATATTGAAATTGCTGAATTGTGTAAATGTCTTTTTCACTAAACTTATTCAAACATTTTTTGCATTGAGCGTTTTTCATTAGATAATTTGTGGATTAGATTGGTTATTTAGGAATTTTCTGTAATGTACTTGTCTACATCTATTGCAGCCATACATCCAAACCCTGCTGCAGTGATTGCCTGCCTATAACTTCGATCATGTACATCTCCTGCTGCAAAAACTCCTTCTACATTTGTATGTGTTTTATTTTTTAAAATAATATACCCTTCATCATCTAAATTAATTTGCTTCTTGAAAAGTTTGGTATTTGGCTCATGACCAATTGCAACAAAAAGCCCTGCAACATCTAGTGTTTTTTCTTCACCTGTTTTGATATTTTTTAATACTGCCTGACGCATTTTTTGATCCCCTTTGATGTCTGTTACTTCATAATTCCAATGAAATTTTATTTTATTGTTTTTCATTGCTCTTTCTTGCATTATTTTACTAGCACGTAATGATTCTCTTCTATGTACTAGGTGTACCGTTGTTGCAAATTTAGTGAGAAATGTTGCTTCTTCTACTGCAGAGTCTCCACCCCCTACTACTATCAATTCTTGATTTCTAAAAAATGGTCCATCACATGTTGCACAATATGATACTCCTTTTCCTGCAAACGTCTGTTCTCCAGGCAATCCTATTTTTCTAGGATTTGCCCCTGTTGCAATAATTACTGCTCTTCCCTCATATTCTTCTGACGCTGTTAGGATCTTGAATGGTTTATGTCTAAAATCCACATCTACTACTTCATCGTCTATTATTGTAGTTCCCATTCGCTGTGTTTGTTTTCTCATCTCTATCATTAAATCTGGACCCATTATCCCTTTTTCAAATCCGGGATAATTCTCAACTTCTGTTGTATTGACTAATTGCCCACCTGGCAATATGCCTGATAAAATAAGTGTGTCATATCCTGCTCTTGAACAATAAATTCCTGCAGTATACCCTGAAGGACCTGCTCCAATAATTACTATGTCAAATTTTGTTTTCTTTTTATCTGGCATCTTTGGTGATTCATCTTTGTTTTCAAGTATTGTTGCACCAGAGTCTGCAGCCATCATGATATGATATCTTTGAATTTCATTATTAAATGATTATGATTTAAAAATAAGATATTTCATAACTAAAAATCACATCGTTATTAATTTCTTTAATATTTGTTGATGGGGTTCACATAATTTTCCATTTTCTAGCTGTGAATACAACAGGTCTTTTTGCCAATGTGCATTAAAAAGTCTGCATTCTGTTTTATCACAAAACGCTTCTCTTGTTTCAAAATAAAATATTGCTTGCAATAGATAACCTTCTATGATTTTTGATAGCCGGGTGTCGTTATATTCTAAATACGATCCTTTGTATTTCTGCTTTATTGATTCTACATTTATGCCCTGGGTGTAATTTGATATTAAATCTAAATAGTATTCTCTTGGTTTTGCTGGTGCTTCAATTATTCCTGTTGTTGAAATTATTGAAGGATTTGCACCGATTAATGCTCTTCCGTGATATCTATAATCATTACAATCATACGTACATGTCAATTTGTTTGTAAAAAAAATATGGAATAAATCTGATGATGTCTCCTCATTTGGGATTAATTCTGTTAATATTTTTTGAAGTTCAAATCCGTCATACATGATAATATTTTCTGTTTTTGCTGTGTCTTCAAAATTTGCTTCTTCAAAAAGAATCTCATCTGTACTGGGTTTGTGTTTTTCATATGGTTTTCTAGGATTAAAAATTCTGCATGATGCAATCTTTACGGCTGTATCTTTTTTTGAGAATTTTAAAATACTATCTCTTGTTTCAACTTGAACTGGAAATGTTTCTTTCAGAAAACTGGACAGTCTCCCAAGTTGAATATTGAAAACAGCAGGCTCATCATACAAAAATATCTTTGAGATCTTCAATGAATTAATGAATTGGTGATTGTTTATCTTTCTAACTCTTTGATTTTCTCTGCTGTGATTTCAGCTGCTTTTCTCCCTGAAAACAACATTGAACCATACGTAGGACCCATTCTTGCCAGTCCATATGTTTCAGTCACAGACATTCCTGCTGCAACCAATCCTGGATACACTTCACCAGTATTGTGCACCACATGTTCTTCTCCTTCGTTTACATACATTGGATTCATTCCCTTCCATTCTACTAATCCTCTATCGACAAGTCGCTTTACTGCAACTGAGTCATGTCCTGATGCATCAATAATCATTTTTGCTTCAAGTGCAATTGGATCAACACATGTGATGTTTCTTGGTAATGCTGACACTGGCATCCAATTAACAACAATGCCTGTAACTCTGCCATTTTTTAAAACAAGATCATCAAACTTTGTAAGATTGAGAAATTTTACTCCTGCATCACATGCAGCTGCAATTAATTTTGAAACCGCATGCGGTCCAGGTGTTAAGTACAACCCTTCTGAAACTTTTTTGTATGGAATGCCTAGTTCATCCCATATTTTTTGGGCTGGCTCTCTAACTGTTACTGGATTCATCATATATCCGCCTAACCAATAACCTCCACCAAGGTAATTATTTTGTTCAACAACTAAAACTTTGAAACCCATATTTGAAAGATCTCTACTTGCAGTTAATCCTGCAGGTCCAGCTCCTATAATTATCACATCTGATTCTGCTCTGTCTATTAGAACTGAGTGCCATTCATTTGCAATTGCACGAGTAATTTCTACCTCACGAACATCAGTAAATATTTTTGTAGATTTTTCTGCAACAGTAGCTTTTTGCATGGAAATATTGCTTCTTAGAACCCATTAATACTTTCCCACTTTTTTAAATTAGGGGAAACTAATTCTAAGATGCTGGAATTATTTGCAGTATAGGAAAATTCATGTATGACATCGAAATCTTACCTCCTAAACTTCCCTATATCAAAAATTTATATCATAACTCAAAGGACTTTCTATTGTATTGACCGTATCTGATCTTAAACAATCGTATCCAGATTCCCCAAAACCTAAAATTAATTGGGCAAGAATTGAGGAGGCTGAAGACTTTGCTAATACTGTAAAGTTATTCCGTCAAGGAAAATATGACGAAGACAGCTTTAGACGATATAGACTCCAGCATGGGGCATATGGCACTCGAATGACCAATGATTATGCTATGGTTCGAATCAAATTACCCGCAGGAGAAATTTATCCACACCAACTTGAAAAAATATCTCAACTAAGTGAACAATTTTCTATAGGAAGTGCTCATTTTTCTACAAGAGAAAATATTCAATTACACTGGGTAATCTTAGAAGATGTTTCAGAAATTTTACGAGGACTATCTGAAGTAGGTCTTACATCTCGTGAAGCATGTGGTAATTCTGTAAGAAATGTAATGTGTAGCCCTTTATCTGGAGTTTGTCCTGATGAGGAATTTGATTCTACTCCGTATGCACTTGCCACAGCTAGATTCTTC
Source organism: Nitrosarchaeum sp. (assembly GCA_023264875.1). Classification (GTDB taxonomy): domain Archaea; phylum Thermoproteota; class Nitrososphaeria; order Nitrososphaerales; family Nitrosopumilaceae; genus Nitrosarchaeum. The sequence goes on along the minus strand of JAHFUX010000014.1, from coordinate 3,778 downwards.
TTAAGAAATCCCTTATCTCAAAGTCTCCCAAGAAAATTCAAATTTAATTTTACATGTTGTGAAAAACATGGAATGGTAAGAATGGTAGATGTTGGATTGATTCCACAAACTAGAGATTTGGATGGAACTATTCAAAAAGGATTCAAAATTTTTCTTGGAGGGGGATTAGGTAACAAATCTTTTGTCGGTTATCAATTAGAAGAGTTTACTCCCGAAGAAGATCTTTTGTATACCTCAATTGCAGTACTGCGAATCTTTGATCGACTAGGTGATAGGAAAAACATGGCTCGAAATAGAATGCGTTATCTTGTAAATGACATGGGTTGGGAAAAATTCCAAAATCTAGTTCTTAAAGAAAGAGCTATAGTAAGGGCAACTCAATCCGTTGTAACTCGTCTTGAAGTGGATCCTACTCCATCAATAATTAAAAGACCAATTAGAATATCTGATGAAAGTGGAAGTTCAATTCCTGATGGATATGCAAGATGGCTAAAAACCAACACTCTAAAACAAAAACAGTCAGAGTATAACTCTGTATTCATAACACTTGAGGCTGGAGACATTACATCAAATCAGATAACTGCACTGGCAACAATAATTAGAGAATTCTCCTCAGAAGGCTATGCAAGAGCTGGGTTTGTACAAAATATTGCATTACGCTATGTCCATGATGATGATTTATCACGTTTGTATTCCAAACTACTTACCGTGGGATTGGCAAAGTCTGGCGCCTTAACCATGGCTGCCCCTATAGGTTGCTCAGGCACAACTTCATGTAATCTTGCTTTAACTAACTCTCATAGACTGGCAAAGGAAATTCAAAGAAAATTCCTCGAACTCAAATTAGACCAAGATGATGATTTACGTGATTCCTCAATTAAGATAAGCGGATGTCCAAACGCATGTGGCCAACATGGAATTGCCACAATTGGTTTCTTTGGCGGAGGAGGTAGAGTTGGAAAAGAAATGTATCCTAACTATCAAATGTCTTTGGGAGGACGCTCTGATGGAGAAACAATGCTTGGTGCCACATGTCATAGAATTCCTGCAAAAAGAGTAATTCCAGTAATTTTAAAAATTATTGAATTATTCAAACAAAATAAAAAATCTGATGACACTCTTAAAGATTGGATGCACAGAGTTGTAAATGGAAAAGAGGATTCTGAAATAAAATCTATTCTTGATATAAGAAAAGCTTTGGATTCATTTACAATTCCACCTACAAAAGAAGAAGATCCTGATTTTTACACTGATTATGGAAGTGATTCTAGCTATCACACAAAAACTGGAAAAGGTGAATGTGCAGCATGAGCCAAGAAAAAACAGTCAAAACAACAACTGATATTGATTCACTTAGATCTGAAATTAGGGATAAAAGCACCAGAGTAATTGACGTACGAAGAGAGGAAGATTATAAACAAAGCCATATTCCAACTGCAGTAAATCTTCCACTCGCAAATTTATTATCTGATGATAATCCCGAACGTGTTTTAAAACTTGTAAATGCAATGGGCATAGATGATGAAACTCCTGTGGTCGTTTATGATGATACATTTGGTGCACTTGCATCTAGAGTTGCTTGGACGTTGGAATATCTTGGTCATTCTGACGTATCTTTACTTGAAACAACTTTTAGTAAATGGAAATCACTTGGTTTAGAAAATGACAATAAAACACCAGAAATTCAAAGCAAGAACCATTCAATTCATCTGAAACCTGAAATTTTAGCAACTTCTGATTATTTAGAAACATCAAAAGATAAACCAAATGTGATCCTAATTGATAACAGGGAAAGACTAAACTATCTAGAACAACATATTCCCGGTGCAATCAGCCTTCCATATAGAACTCTTGCAACTCAAGATAAAATTCTACGACCAAAAGAGGATATGAAGCGACTTTTAGATAATAGGAGAATTTCCGGCAATTCTGAAATTATTACTTATTGTGGAAGCGTTGGAACCCTTTCGGGATTGGCTTATTACGCACTAAAATCAGTCGGTTTACCTAATGTTAAGCTGTATGTGCGCTCTTTCAAAGAATGGAAAGGTCTTGAGAAACCAATAGCAAAACAACAGGATGCAAGCTATTGGGACTTGTCTGCAGAATAATTTAGGATATTTCGTTTCTAAGCTTTTTAGTAATTGTGACTTCTATATTGTCAAAAAGATTTAGCATCTTACCTTTGTTTTCAATAAGGTAATCTACTCCCCTGTCTTTTAATCTGATTTTCCACAATCTTATTTCTCTGTGCTCTTCAAAGAATTGTTCAATCATTTGTTCTCCTGATTTTGTTGGGTCGATAAACTCTTCAAAGATTTGAATTGTTTTTTCAACATTTTCTTCTTCTATTGTTTCTCTAACTAATTGTATGGCTTGACTTAGCTCTTTTAGGTTCTTGACTGGTTTTGGTAATTGTTTTTTTGTGATTCCAAACAATCCTTTTCTCTCTTTTCCCATTCTTTCTGCAACATCTGCTGTAAGATCATATATTGGAATTCTACTTAGACCGTCTCGTTTTTCATGTTGAACGATTAATCCTTTTTCAAGCAATTTTCTCAATGCATCATCTGCATCAGCTTTGTCTAGAAATGTTGTCCATACAATAGCACCAAGTGTGTGATAACCTTGTCTGATTGATTCTAAAACTACCACTTCTACAATTCTTTTGAAACCTTCTTCAATTCTGACATTTGTAAAATCTTTATCTCTGATTGACTTTCTTGCATTTTTTACATCAATTTCGATTGAACGCTTTAATGCTTCAAGTGATTCTGGAACTTGGTTTACTAGAGATAGAAAACATGCTTTGTTGTACCATGCCATTCCATAGGTGGGATCTGACTCTACTGCTTTTTCAACCGCATCTAGTGCTTTAGAATAATTTTTTTGTTCATAATGGACTAGTGCTTTTAAATTCCAAGCTTCTGGATTGGTTACATCTATGTCTAAAATTTTATCATAAATCTTTAATGAATCATTATACTCTTCTAGGTGGAATCTTGCATAGCCTAATTTCATCAACGTCTCAATGTTGTTTGGGTCAATTCGTAATGCCTGCTCAAAAATAACTGCTGCCTCTTCAAGCTTTTCATCTGCCATCAAATTTACTCCCTTTTTAAATAATTTTTTAAGATTATAATCAGGATCTACTAGCCCTGTCTCCTCAACCTGATCTATCTTTTTAGGTTCTATCTCTTTTTCATTTGACTTTTTTTGAAATGGCTTCACTAGCTCAGCTTGGACATTTAATCTAGATAAATACTATCCTGAATTGAGCCTAGTTCTTGCCATGTCTAAATCTCTGAAAATGTAGAAATACTTGGAATTTACACAAACGATTGTGTCATCTCGTCACAGATTAGAGGTTCAAGGTCAAGCACCATTCAAACAATCTGGTATCTATGAAGTACAGATCTTTATTATTGACTCAAAACCATCTGCTGATCAAATTAGAAATAAACAATTTTCTTCATTATGGAAAGGACATTTTCATCTTCGAGTAAAAGATGGAATATTCACAGAGACACTTGGTTCTGATGAAAATCCAATTCCTTCTTCTGTTTATGATCTAGATTCCGTTTGGATTGTTGTTGCTGATCTATTCTCTTCATTACATTCTGTTTTTGATGTTTCTTTAGGAAAACCCTCAAAGGAAACTAAATCTGAAATTAGAACTGAAATCGAATCACCAAAACCGCGACGTACTGTAAAGACAACTGATTCTTTTACTGCATATGGTTATACTGGTCCACAAGGTGACAAAGGTCCATTAGGT
>JAHFUX010000055.1 GCA_023264875.1 Nitrosarchaeum sp. | reverse complement strand
TTGTCTTGCATTATCAACTTGTACAACCAATTTTGCTGGATAATCTCCTGCAATATTTCCTGAAACATTTATTTGAGCAGTTCTACTGGAGCCTGCTGGAATATTGATTGTTTCTTTTGAAGAATGAATACTTGAAGGCAATGCTTCCAAGAAAACTTCAACTTGTTGTTGTGAATCAGAATTATTTGCCACAGTTACTGGAATTGTGCCTTGTCCAGAAATTGTTTTAATTGATGGAAAGGAAACAATTTCAAAATCTCCTAAAAGTTGCGAACCAATAATTTCAGTTGTCTTTGAAAGAACATTACAATTTTTCAAATCAACATCATAAACCAAAAAGCTTCTAGTTCCATTCAATAATTCTACATCAATATCTTTTGAAAAATAAGAATTTGCAGGAATATTAAAAGAAGTTGGAGTAATGCTTAAATTATTTCCAGAAAGTTTTACTATGCCAGTTCTATTAAGTGGATTATTTACTGTCACTGTTATTGTTTGTCTGCCTGAAACTCTCTGAAAGTTTGGCACAGATAAAGTAAAATTATCACAAGTTGTTCCAGAACTTCCGCCACTTGAACCATTGTTTCCAACAATTACAGTAAAAGAAGTTGTTCCAACTTGTGAACTAGAACAAGTTGTTCCATCAGAAAAGTGTCCTCTTATTTGAATATTTGCTGTACCAGTTTCTTCTGTTGACACAGTGTTTGCTTTAATTCTTGCAGTAATTGTGCCAGAATTGTTTGCATTTACTCTATCATCCCATTGATATGCTGAAGAAGTAAAAGCATTATCTGAATCTGTAACAGTTACATTATCAATAATAAAATTTCTATTAGTTCTGTTGCTTATAGTAAAGGATTCAAATTTTTCTTCTCCTTCATTTACTCTTACTGTGTGGGAAGAAACATCAATATTTGAACAAGTTCCAGAACCAGAGCCATTATCATTATCTCTTACTGTTACTGTGAAAACTGGCTGTGCAATTGAGCTAAAAGAGCAGGTTTGCCCATTTTGGAAATAACCAGTTGCTCTCAAAGAAGCAGTTGTACTTCTAGTAGTAGTAACTGCATTTGAATTAAATCTTAATTCCACATTGCTTGCATTTCCATTATCAACAATTTGATCAAAGTTATCAACAGAAACATCTGCAATTGATGTATTGTTTGAAACTGCTGTAACATCTGTTAAAATAAATCTTTGAGAATTTCTATTTGAAATAGTAAATGTTTGGAAATCTGTTGAATCTTCATCTAATGACACAGTTCTTGTGTTGATTTTAATATCATTACAAGTTGCATTTGTTGAAACTTCTTGAACATCAATAGTAAAGCTTTCAATTCCAATTTCTGAAGCAGTACAAGAATCTCCCCCAGAGAATCTTCCAGTAACTCTTACACTAACTGTTCCAGATCTGTCTCCAGAAATTGCATTAGAATTAATTCTTACTCTTAGTTGTCCTTCGTCAAATGCATTAATGAAAGAATCATGGAATACTTCTTCAACACTAAAATATGAAGAGCTTTCCACTAAATCAATTGAATCTACAATAAATGTTCTATCAGTTGGATTGTCAATTGAAAAATCAAAAGTATCAGTTGATTGTTCATCAATTGATACATTTCTTAAAACTAAATCAATACTTGAACATGTTCCAGTTCCACCATTATTTGTTACAATGATTGGAAAGCTTTTTGTTCCAATATCTGAAAAACTACAGCTTTTTCCGTTTGCAAAGTTTCCGGAAATTTTAACATAACCAGTAGTATTTTGTGTTGAAGAAACACTTGAAGAATTTATTCCAACATCAATATTTGAAGAGCCATTTGCTGGAATGCTTGAATCAAAGTTTGTTTCGCTTACTGAAACAATTGAAGAATTATCATAAGCATCAACTTGTGTTACATTAAACCTTGAATCAGAATTGTTTTCAACTGAAAAAGTTTCAGTTGTTGAATCATTTGAATTCATTGAAACAGAATGAGAAACAAATCTAATATCAGAACAGGCACCATTGCTTCCTGCATCGGTTACAAAAGCAAAAACTGATTGAGAATCATCCCAAGAACCAGAACCCATTTCTCTTACAAAAACATCTGCTCTATATTTTTCAAAATTTCCATTCACTTGCAATGCATTAAACCAAGTTGGCAATGTATGATTTTCCCTATAAAAAACAAATTCTGTAATGGTTTGAGTAGTTTTAATAAACTGCCATGCACCGTTTCTGTAACCAAAAATATCTGCTTTTGCATCAACATACACTCCGTTGCATGAATCATCGCCAGAAACTCTATTCAATGAAACATTTGTTTGAATATCTAAATAGTCATTCAATTTTGCATTAACAGAAGAACTCCAAGTTAAATCAGAATCACTTCTAATTTGAGCAGTATTAATTACAGCATCAAAATTACAAGTCACAGCGCTTGCTGTGTTTAAAGACAAAATAAGCAATAAAACTGCCAATCCTAAGAAAACTCTAAAATTCAAGTTCATTAACCTATTTTGCGCAAAAAAAGTATTTAAACCTATTGT
>JAHFUX010000054.1 GCA_023264875.1 Nitrosarchaeum sp. | reverse complement strand
ATGATTCTTCAATTGATTTTATTTTTACTCATAAACTGTTAAATTATCTTGAGGATGATGTTTTAGAAAAAGGCATTTCTGAAATGCACAGAGTTACAGGAAAATACATTATGAATTGTGAGAGATATGATGAAGCAGAAAGACAAATCAATGATAGTTCAAAATTCCGAAATATGCAAAAAAGATGGCTAGACTATAAAGTCAAAATTGTAAGTAATGTAGATATGCATGAAGAAATAGAACCAGATAAAAGTAGATTTACTCTACTAAGAAAACTTTAGAAAACTAGTTTCACTGTGAAATAGATTTGGGTAGATCTACAGATATTTTTGGTAAGGTAATTGTGAACGTAGTAGGATTATTTTTAACTGAAATTTTTCCATTGTGTTGTTCTATAATATTTTTGCAGCTGGCCAAACCTAATCCAGTTCCTTTTTGCTTGGTAGTAAAGAGTGGTTCAAATATTTTATCCATGAATTCGTTTGGAATACCTGTGCCAGAATCTATAAAGTCAATAACGATACTATCATTGTTTGACTTGATCTGAATTTTAATGGTACCTCCTTGAGGTATTGCCTGAATTGCATTTACAATGAGATTAATAAAAACAGCATCAATCTTTATGGAGTCACAACTAGTAATAGCATCTGAATCAGAAACGGTGATTGTGATATCATGTGGGACATTAACTTTATCAATTGATTCTAAAATTATTGTCCTAAGTGATGTTGTACTCAACTTTAGTGGGGAATTTCGAACATAACCTAACACGTCATCTACTTGATGAGATATTCTATCAATGCTTTTTTCTATTAGATCAAGTCTTTTAGTAATGATGCTATCAGAGATTTTTGCATCTGCAGGATGTTGTTTTATCAAATCAATAGACATTTTCATGACAGATAATGGATTTCTCAAGTCATGAGCTAAACGTCCAGATAATTCTCCTATTGCTGAGAGTCTTTCTGCTTTGAGCACAGATTGTGTTTTTTCCTCGACTAGATATTCTAGATTATTTCTTTGTTCTTCAAGTTCACGTGTTCTCATTTTAACAAATTGTGTTAGACTCTTGTTAATTGTAAGAATTATTACAGTAAACACTACAAGCATTGCTATAATTCCAAACATAAGATTATCAACAGATAGTTCTCTTTCAGAATTAAAGTAAGTTATACTAATCAAAGAAATAACTACAGTCATACAAAATATTATCAGTGTGAGTGGAATACCTAATTTGTTGATTGTTTCAAATTTTATATTTTCACTGAAAAATATTTCTTGATTTTTATCATTAGAGTTATTTGCTAGTTTTAAGCGACTATACAAAGAGAATATCAGCAAAAGATAACTGTACAAATACAACAAATCTACGGGATGTCCATCATAGTATGATCTATCTAGTGTTGAAAAAAGATAGAATGTATCAGATATACTGTAAATTAAAAACCCAAATAATAACAACATCCAAGAATAGCTTGCTCCTTTTTTTGCCAGAAACATAATGCCAATAACAGCAGGAATTAATTGGAATGAAGATAGTATTGGATATGAAAGTGCAATTGATTTAGAAATGATATCTAATCCTCCTTCTGTTTCTTCTAAGGCAGTAAAACAAGCCAATATAGATGGAATCAAAAATGCAAATGATAACACAAATGAAAAGAGCCAAATTTTTTTGGTAATTGATTTTCGGATAGATTTTAAAGAAATGAAAAGAAAAACAACGAAGAATGGATAGGCCACAATATAGAAAATATCTGCCTCTGATGGAAACGGATCCACGTTATAGATATAATCATACAAGTACCAAATCTGATCAGCAATAAACCAGCATGAAACCCCTAATGTAAAAAACAAAAATGCTTTTGACTGATAGTGCTTTTGTTTGTATAATTTGCTTGTGAGTATAACGGAAAATACAACTAGCGTTCCAAGAATAATTTCGTTTGCTGGAAATGAAATCCAGAGAAATTGCGAAGTGTCCAGAAATGGCCTTAGCTGATAAACTAGAGTTATTGCCACTAGAAAGACTGTTAAAAAAAGAATAGATTGATGTTCTTTTTTAATTTGTTGCTTGTTTACTAAATTATCCATAAATGCAGACCTCTTTCACATAGTGTAAAGTAGCAATAAGATAATATGCTTTTGTGAAATTTTGTGTTTAATACATATAATCATTATAGAAAGGTAGTTAATTATCAAGATGTAATAAATTACACAGACTTAGGCTTTAATAACATCTTAATATCATCATACCTCAGATATGACAAAAACAATTCTAGTTGTAGAAGATGATATAGAATTGTTAGAGTTGTATGCAGAGATATTACAAGTGAATATGTATAATGTTCAAACAGCTATAAACGGTGAAGAAGCAGTATCAAAATACAGGCAAATACATCCAGGCTTGGTAGTGATGGATGGGAATATGCCAAAACTTGATGGATATGAGGCATTTTCTCAAATCATAGAAATGGATAAAAATGCAAAAGTGGTAATAGTGACAGGTTATTCCGAATTTGATCTAAAAAATAAA
>JAHFUX010000053.1 GCA_023264875.1 Nitrosarchaeum sp. | reverse complement strand
AGAACTTTGAGACCTTTACCAGCTTCAATATGATCAATGACTGTCCCATCCTTGATTCGTCTAACAATGAGATCAGACTCTGACATTGGAATACTTTGTATAGTACTCATATATATTATTGAACTGGAATGAGCAATTCTTTTTTCCAAAAAGACATTGTTTCAATTCGTGATTTTGACAAACAAAAATTTGACACTATTTTTGATGCTACAGATAAAATAATTAACATGAATCCAAACGAGAGACGTGAGCTTGGACGTGGGAAAACACTAGGATATCTTTTCTTTGAACCAAGTACTAGAACAAGACTTAGCTTTGAAGCCGCAATGGCATCACTAGGTGGTACGTATATTGGAATAGCTGATGCCTCTTTGTCTTCTGCAAAAAAGGGCGAAAGTCTTGCTGATACTGTAAAGATAATGTCACTTTATTCTGACGTTCTTGTCTTAAGACACCCACTTGATGGTTCTAGCAGGTTTGCAGCGGAAGTTTCTACAAAACCAATGATAAATGCAGGCAGTGGAACAGAAGAACATCCAACACAAGCAATTCTAGATCTTTATACAATGAGAAAAGAAAAAAAGAAAATTGATGGCTTGAAAATAGCAATAGTTGGTGATCTGAAATATGGCAGAACCGTTTATTCTCTGTTATATGCACTTGGTAACTACAAGGTTGATGTACACCTTATTTCCCCAAAGGCACTAAAGATCAGAGCTGATTCCACATATGAAATCAAAAAACGACTATCATACACAGAATCAACCAATTTAGAAGAAAATCTAGACGAGTTTGATGTTATATATGTTACAAGAATACAAAAAGAAAGATTTGCAGACGCAGAAGAATATAACAAAGTAAAAGGAAGCTACAAGATTGGCCCAGAAATAATAAAGAAATTGAAAGAAGATGCTATCATAATGCATCCACTACCTCGCGTTGATGAGATTTCACCAGAAGTAGATTCAACAAAACATGCAAAATATTTCAAACAAGCAGAATATGGTAAGGATACACGTGCAGCCCTTCTTGCTCTGATATTGAATGAGAAGGGTTTCTAATTATTCACTTAAGCAGAATTTTTGGGTAACTTCTCAATATTATAATAAAACTCATTGTAAGTATAAGAATCAAAATCGCAAGTGGTCCAAACTCAGGAGCTACGATTATAGCAAATTGTGTTACAGCTGATGTACCGGCAATTTTTTCAAATCTGATGATAATAGGACCTGTTTGTTCTTCTGTAAAAGTAAAATCTTCGAATCCACCTCCAATTACTGCATTTCCCGAAGATCTGTGAATTTCTTTCCCATTTTGAAGTATTATAAAATCATACAATGAATTTCGCTTTGTTTCAAGTGTTATGGGATCTCTTATTGTAAATATGAACTTGGTTTTTTGACCTGGTTGTATAACTTGTGGATCCCATGAAAGATCAATCTGAAATTGTTCATTATTGGTTTTTGCAGTAAGTGGAAATTTAAGTTCATCACTTGCAACAAGTTTAAACTTCATATAATTTGGCAGATCACTAGTTTTTTTTTGCGCATCTCTTAACACCCTGAGATGATCTTGTAAAATCACAAAATGTACTATTCTTCCATCTTCTACGGAATAATCATCTATTGAAATTGATGATTTGAATAAATCAAGTCCATTTACTTGTCCAATATAGCTATTAGCTAGAAGATCTGTGAAATATTTTGGAAATAATACCTCTTCATGTACATATGGAATCTGGCTAATGTTCAGTTCACTCCAGTCAAATGGTATTTCAAACGATATAGTATTCTCGCTGGAATTGTACTCAAAATTTGTTATAGTGTCATAGTATGATCTTACTCTGAATTTCACATCTTGACCATCTTTTGTTTTTTGGTCATAGTATGTAGTTTGACCAATACTGATGTATGCATCATATTTTATTGGTTCATCAAGTATGTTATCTGGCTCATCTATAGTACGGATTGCTATTTCTAAATGATATAACCCACCTGAATTGAAGATAGGCCCTTTCACTTCAATTGATTTTGTATCTGTATTCATCCAACCTCCAAGTAAAGGCTCTTTTTCACCAGTGATTTCGATTTCACCATTACTAGATGGATATACTTTGATTGTTAAATCTCCATTTTGAGCAAAGAAGAAATTTCTAAAAATCATTTTATCTTTATAATTTAGTCCTATTAGAAAATTTACATTTTTAATATTTTCACCTGTTTTGGAATCAAAAGCTCGTATCTTGATCTGTTTATCAATCCCTTCGTCATCATAAAAGGCAGGAAGCATCTCTGCAGTAATTGTAATGTCACGTCCTTGATAGTTCATAGGAGGAGGAGTATCCATACTTAGGCCATGACCAAAAGCTTGGGTTATAGTTGGCATGATTATCAATAAAACAAAAAATCCAGCAAAAATTTTATGATTCAACAGGGTTTTTCTTTTTGTTCTGAATATAAGTTTCTGCTACAATCAAGACAGATTCTCGGTTGGTTTCATGTTTTTAAAAAATAGATCGTCATTGTAAAAATTAGATTAATATAGCCTCCAAATGAGCCATACATGTTGATGGTGAACAGGCGTTCAAAATCATCTTTTATTATAATAGTTGCAGGTTTGACGATCGCACTTTCTACATTCTTT
>JAHFUX010000052.1 GCA_023264875.1 Nitrosarchaeum sp. | reverse complement strand
AAGATACTTTATTTTCTTTTTTCAAATTTATCATGGTAATATCAGCATCCGCATCTTTTGCAAGTGTACCTTTTTTTGGATGCATTCCAAATATTTGAGCAGCATTAGTGCTTGTAAATCGTACAAACTGCTCAAGTGAGATTTTATTTTTGTTTACTCCTTCGCTTAACAAAATTGGTATTACTGTACCTATTCCTGGAAATCCTGCTAGTGCTCCCCAAATATCAGTGCCACCAAGTTTTAGCTTTAGTTGATTTGCAACATGATCTGTCCCTATGGTATCAATTAGATTGTGCGATAAAGCATCCCATACTGCAGCATTATCTTGTGCAGTTCTAATTGGAGGCATGACTTTGGCAAGATATCCTTTCTGATTTTCATACGATAATGTAAGATAGTGAGGACATGTTTCAACAAAAATTTTGGTTCCTAGTTTTCGCTCTTCTGCAATTTGCTGTAATGCTTTTTGAGAACCAATATGAACAAAGTAAATTATACAGTTGTAGTTTCTTCCAAATTTGCAAACTGTTTTGATTGCCTTTGCTTCAAATTCAGGAGATCTGCTTTCAGACCATGCAGGAAGACCATCACGTTTTTTTTCTTTAGCAGTCTTTATTCCGCACGCACATGATTCATAGTCTTCTGCATGAACTAATACAGGACATCCAAGTGATGCTGCAGTCTTGATAATCTCTTCTACTAGTTTATCATTTACATCTACTATTTCTTCAGATAATTGTGAAGAGTATGGAGCCATATCCATGTACACATGACCTACATCACCACCAAGATTCATGTAAATTTTAAATGAAGTGATTCCTTTTTCAATACAGTAAGGCATTTCACTGATTTGTTGAAGTGTGAAAACAGATGCATGAATTGTATAATCAATGTAATGATTTTTTGATGCAGCATTTAGTTGATCTGGTAGTAAAATTTTAAACGAATTTCCCAACCGCAGCATTCTCATCATGGTTGTTATTCCACCAATAGATGCTGCATGTGATTCAGTTTTTGCAGCTTGATCAATTGAAGAATAAACCCCATAGTGAACGTGAGTGTCTATTGGTCCAGGTATTGAGATTAGACCATTTCCGTTTATTTTGTTATCACATGCAGGAATATCATTTGTAAAACCAACAATTTTTCCCTCATCAATTATGATGTTTTTGTCAAGCATTCCTTGAGGTAAAATTATGTGCGAATTTGTGATCACGGTGTCATACGTCATCAGAAATTTTTCATGTCTTGCAGTCTATTATGCGTTGAGTATGGTGTATAAGAAAATCATGCTAGAAAAACTCAGTAGACTTAACTAGTTCCAAATTATAATTTTTTTGTGAAAGTTTTACTTTTGGTATGTATGGTTATTTTTATTGGAATTCTCCCATATACATTTGCAGAACACACCAATGACCAATCATTACCTCAAGTTCTTGATGAAAATTATATAGTAGAACAATTTGTAGCAGAAGGCATTCCAAATAGTCCAACTACCATGACCTTTCTTGGAGACGATATTTTGGTATTGCAAAGATATGATGGAATTGTTAGACTGGTAAGAGATGGAGTTTTGCAGCCAGAGCCTGTTTTGGATGTGTCTGTTGCAAAAGATGGAGAGAGAGGAATGCTTGGAATTACATCAGATGGCTCCAAAGTGTATGTATATTTTACAGCAGCTGATTCTGATGCAGGAAAGGCAATTGAAAATAGAATTTATCGATATGATTGGGATGGTAAAAAATTAGTAAACCCAGTATTGCTCAAGACATTACCTAGTGATAATTATTATCATAATGGAGGTGCAATGACTAGCTTTGGTGGGCAGACATATGCAGTGATTGGAGATAATGGAAATTACGGTAGATTACAGAATAGAGATGATAATAATTGGAAAAATGATACCAGTGTGATTCTCAGAATAGATCCACCAGGAGAATATTATGCAATGGGAATTCGAAATAGCTTTGGATTAACAGTAGATCCAGTAACAGGAAATTTATGGGATACTGAAAATGGAGATGATTCAAATGATGAGATTAATCTGGTGTCAGAAAATTTTAACAGCGGTTGGATTGAGATAATGGGTATTACATATAATCAAACTAAAATTGATTCATTGCCAAAATATGGAGATTTTGTTTACAGTAATCCAGAATTTGTATGGGAAAAACCAGTTTGCCCAACTGGAATTGCATTTAGTACATCAGAAAAATTTGCGCAAACAAACAGAGTCTATGTTGGAGATTGTAATAATGGAAACATCTATAGCTTTAATCTAAATGAACAAAGAACTGGGTTTGTTTTTAATTCACCTGAGCTTCAAGACAATACATTAAACATTGATGAATCAAATGAAGAAATTTTGTTTGGAACTAATTTTGGTGCGATTACAGATGTTGAAGAAGGACCAGATGGATTTTTGTATATTGTATCATTATCTAATGGAAAAATATATCGAATACTTCCAAAGGAATTTGCACAAAGTGTACCTGAATCAAAAGGTGGCGGTTGTTTGATAGCTACTGCAACATATGGTTCTGAGCTTGCACCACAAGTACAACAACTACGAGAGTTAAGAGACAGTCATCTCTTACAAACAGAATCAGGATCTAGTTTTATGAATTCATTTAGTTCATTTTATTATTCATTTAGTCCTGTAATAGCTGATTATGAGAGAGAGAATCCAGTATTCAGAGAAATG
>JAHFUX010000051.1 GCA_023264875.1 Nitrosarchaeum sp. | reverse complement strand
AATTGGATTTACAGCAGCAGCAAATGCAATTGCAGGTATAATTTTAGGAGATGGTTGGTATGTTCTGCAAGTGTCTGCCATATTCATTATAGTTCATTATCTTATGTCTGCTTTAGCAATTAGAATTGATGATGAGGATCCGAAATTATTATTGCATGCCGGATTTTTGGTTTTTGGATATAAACAGATTGTAGATTTTTTGCTACTAAAAGCTCTCATAGAGCATTTAAGAAAGGAAAAGGCAACTTGGACAAGTGCAAAAAGAATAGGCGTGTAAGAAATTAATCTGGTATATTTTTGATTATTATAATTGAGAAATATTATTACAACTATATTAATACAAAGCATTAAACAAGAAATGAGAGCAACAATGCAAACTAAAATAAATCTTGTCTTTTATTCAATGATATTTTTACTAGCTTTTTCATTATTAGTTCAAAATTCTTATGCAGTAGAAGACACTGGCAATATGGATCTTTTATTAAAATATGAAAATGGTAACAAAGCAGACATTAATTCAATCATATTGAAAATATACAAGGATTCAGAAAAAATACCTTTGAGAGAAATTTCTGCACAGAGCAATCCAATAAGCATAACAGATCTTCCACTTGGGCATAAATATAAAATTGAAGTTTATTATAATGATCACTTTCAGAGTGTAAATTATTATGATCTGAAAAAAACAATGAATAATTTTGAGATGACAGTAAAATTACCCGGTGGAATTAAACTTGGGATATTTTATAATGATGGACAAACACCAATACCAAAGGCAGACATATTTTTTAAAACGATGAGCGGAAAAATAGTAAATCACGATAATACTGACTTTAATGGAGATACTATACGCTTTTGGCTTCCACAAACTATAGACAATGACTATTACAATGTAGATGTTGTAATTGATCCTGCATTAAAATTCACATACACACCACTAAAAATACAATCTTCGCTTTCCAAAGACATTAAAATTGTAACAAAATGGCCCAAGATAATAGATTCTGCAATATCTATAGAAGCATACAAAGATGAAAAAACAAGAGTATCAAAATCAGATGGCGACTTTTTAGTACAAATCATTGATAGAAAAGAAACAAAAATAGTGGAATCGTCAATTTCATCTAAGGGAGAAGCAACTATATCCAATATTCCTGTTGGGACATATGCATTTCACATAGTCTTAAAAGGGGATAACAAAGTCATAGCATCAAAAAAAGTTACACTTGTTGGGAGTCATGAGCCTATTAAATTATTCATAAACGATCCACAACTAACTCTTGGTGCACTATATTGTAATTGTGTTGCATTTCGATTTGATGATGTGCAAGATTACTTTTTGAACAATGCCCAAATTCAGATGATGTCATTATTTAGAGAAATGGATGCAGGTCTCACAATTGGAGTAGTTGGTGGAGTAACTGGAAAAGATCCAAGACTAATCGAGGTTATAAATGAACAATTACAAACAAATCCTAAATTTGAGATTGCAAGTCACACGTGGAACCATGTAATAATGAATAACATTTCTACAGAAAAACAAGAAGAAGAAATCAAAAGCACAGATGATAAAATATATGAATTATTTCAAGTAAAACCACAAGTGTTTATTCCGCCAGAGAATATTTTTGATAGTACAACCATTGTTCTTTTAAAAAAATATGGGTATGATCACCTTACTGCAGACTTTGATAATGAAATTCAACAGAGATTTGTAAAATCAGATTTTTATTATTTTAATACAGCAGCATGGACTGCAAAATTAATCCCTGCCACAGGATATTGGAATCATATAACAAAGGAAAAAACCATTGAGCAGGTAAATGAAAGTCTATTGAACTATGGATATGCAGTAGTAACGATGCATCCATTTGAATTTTCAAATTATGTTGATGGGGCTTATGTAAATGAAATAAATCAAACAAAATTTACTGAACTAAAAAGCATAATCTCAGATCTAAAGTCAAAAGGATATCTCTTAATTCCTGTAGGAAAAATTGACAAATATGATATTGAAATATTTCAGAGTATTAACAAAAATCAAACTATTAGTGAAGACATAAAACCGATTAGTAATGAAGATATAAAACCGAGATGTAACTGCATTGCATTTAAGGTAGTTAACGTAGAGGACTATTGGCTAAATGATGTGCAAAATGATTTGATCAATACATTTTCCAATAATGAACTTCCAGTAACAGTAAGCATATTGGGTAAGTTTTTTGGTGCAGATCCTAAAGTTGTTGACTTTTTAAAACAACAGAGACAAAATAAGAACAATCAACTCACAGTGGCAAATGGAGGATGGGAAAATGTCGACCATTCATTATACAATATAAACGAACAATCATCTAGTATACAACAATCAAACAAACAAATAAGTACAATTTTTGGGTTTGATTCAAATATATTTTCACCACCGTTTGGCAAATTCAACAACAGTACACTAGACGTACTAAAACAAAATAACATATCATATATCAGTACAACGATCACAACAGACTCTCCAAATCTTAAATCATATCCAATTCATATTCCTGAAACATCATATCTGCCAAATTTACTAGAGGATGACCCATCACTCAATGGTACAGTTGTTGAAAAAATGTTGGCAAAAATACAAACCCAACAAAAACAATACGGCTATGCACTAGTAAGTATGCAGCCTTCAGACTTTGCAGTAAGAGATGGTGAGTTTAAAAACCAAGTA
>JAHFUX010000035.1 GCA_023264875.1 Nitrosarchaeum sp. | reverse complement strand
TATGACGTGAATTAATTTGTTGGAAAGTGTTTATTTTTGACTGAGCATATTTTACATCATGATCAAAACAATAATTCTACTTACTGTTTTTGTTCTTGGTTTGTCATTATTCATTTTTACCAATCAAGTATCTGCAAGTCAATATACAAATGATTCAACACCTAAAACTACTCAAAATAATTCAAAATTATGCACAGGAGCGTTTATGTGCATTTCAAGCAAAATTCTAAAAATCTATGATGGTGATACTCTCCAAATAAAGGGCTACACAATCAGACTTTCCCTAACAGACACTCCAGAAAAAACGCAGAAAGGATTCAGTGAAGCGACATCATTTACAAAGAAACTATGCCCTGTTGGCAGTACACTTCTATTTGATCAAGATGATAAACAAAAAAATGATAAATTCGGAAGAGTGCTAGGCAAGGTTTTCTGTTCTGATAAAAATCTCAATGCAGAATTATTGTATAACAATCACGTCAAAATATCAAATGAATATTGTTCTGTCAGTGAATTTTCAGGAGAATCATGGGCACAAAAGTATGGATGTACTACAAAAAATCAAGAGGTAAAATCTCAAATTCCAAAAGAGACTCTAAAGCCTTCTCTAAGCAAAGTAAAGAAATGTGATACTTCTTATCCCGATGTTTGTATTCCACCATCTCCACCTGATTTAGATTGTAAAGATGTTCCTTTCAAAAATTTCAGGGTATTGCCACCTGATCCACACAAGTTTGATGGGAATAAAGACGGTATCGGCTGTGAATCAAAATAATCTATTTTCAGATTGTAAATGACGTTAGCTGGAAAACAAATCACTAATCAAAGAAATTAGCTAATAATTCTAGAAACTCAAGGATTTAGAAAAACTAACTATTTTGATTTAGCGTTATCTCGGGCCTTTGTTCTTTTTTTTGCTTTGTTTGATGTTTTACTCATCCAATTTCTAAATTTTGTATAAACTTAAGGATTTAGGAAAACAGAGTTTAGAATCTAGGTTCCATCAAGGATAGATTGAAGTTTTTCTATGACGATATTATGAATTATGATTTCCATTGGAACGGATGAATTAGTTACTATTTGTTGATTGTGTTTAATTGCTTTTTGTAATCTTTCTCTAATTTCTTGATCGTCTAAGATTTGCTGTTTCAACGCAAATGCTTCTTTTTGGTTCTTGACATAAATTTGGAGCCAATAATAACCTGTTTGACTATCGTCTATTTTTATTTCAGTTATCTTCATGGCATTATTTCTCAAATTACTATTTTAACTATAGTTTACCAAAATCAAAATACCTCTAAGAAATACCAAAAATAACTACTCTGTTGTGAATTTCAAATTACAAGTAGGACAAAACCAAGATATCGTTTCACCTTGTTCTCTGAACATTATTCCAAAACACTTAGGACACTGTCCAATTTCCTCACTCACAAATTTTCTAAATATAGTGTAAACATAAGTATTTCAAAAAACATAGAACAAAAAAAGAATACAACGAGGAAACAATGGAAATTCAAAACGAATTTTGAGTGCTTCCACCCTTTTTCGTCTCTTTTCCTTACTGTCCTCCAGCTATGACAGTTCCTCGTCAGATATTATACTACTGGATGATATTAAAGAGATTTGGCATAAATTCATTATATTTGTCTAGAAAAAGATAATAATTTCAAATGAATATAAAGATAAGACATAAGAGTTAATATTTACAATTTTCAATAGAAAATACATCAAAATTTATAATAAATAAAGATCAGAATCATAAATTTTCATATTAATTTTTAAATAGTTAAACTTCTTACACCATACATGTCGATAAGTGTTTCGACTGAATAAACTGCGTGGCCCTGCAGAACGAAAAAAGGCAATCAGGCGTTTAACGTCCTGACCACGAGAGGAAATCTCTCTATGTTCTGCAATTAAGGGTTACGCCTTTTTGTTTTCTAGAATCAATCAGATCATCTTAAAATTATATAATTACACATCATATCTTAAAATTCTACAAATTGTATATTTGTATCCTAACAAAGACAGAATCTCAAAATAATTGAATATATTTCTAAAAATAATAATCATGGATCTATTTTTATTCTAGAAACGCGTAATAGTATGTGGAAAGCTGACACAATTTCCTATTGTCAAATGTTGGCATCAGTTTGCTGGCCTTTGCTTACTTGCAAGACCACGCAAAGGTTGATCCGCAAAAGTCAGCTTCCAATTTTTACAATTGGATTTCTAAATTAAAACAATTCAAAATATAATTAAAGATCAATGTCTCGGGTTTCTCTGCTTAGTAGTGTAGGTATTATTAGAATTATTGCACCAATTATAATATTGATACCAAGTGCAACGGGTATCATTTGTTTTGGAACACTAGACATCAGATATAATGCAATTAATGGAGACCAAGAACCAAAAATCAATCCAGCGTTATATGAAAATCCTGCAGCGCTGTTTCGTATCTGTGTTGGAAATCTTTCTGAAAAATATGCAGGGATTGGTCCTGATGCAGTCGATATGACAAATGCAAACACTACAACATACAATACCAATCCATAGACATTATCCAATATTGCACTTGCCAAAGGAATTGAAATCAATATAGAGGCAAATACAAAAATAAGCATGGATTTTTTTCGCCCAATTTTTTGCGATAGCCAGCCAGTAAGAATCATCCCAATCCAAGACGATGCAGTAGCATAAATCATAATTATTGCTATTTGCTCTTTTTCAAAATTACCAAACTGCTCTAGGTATGTCGGCAAGATGCTAATTGAGCCATGATACATGTAGACAAGGCCAGTCATTATTGCGGCACAGAGCAAAAACTCTTTTTTATGTATTCCAAAAACAATGCTTCGCAGTGGGGTCTTTGCAAGCCCATTTTCTTTGTTCTTTTTTATCCATAATGGAGATTCATCCATGCTTAGTCTTACAAAAAGTGCAACAAAGCCCGGAATTATGCCTGTAAAAAAGAGGATTCGCCAACCAAACTCCTCAAAGAGATGTCCTGGAAAAATAATAGTTATGATTTGAAACGATATTGCAGCCAAAAGAAAGCCAAATGAGAATCCGCTTTGCAAAAACCCAGACAGCAATCCTCTTTTCTGTTTTGGGATGCTTTCAATTGTTAGTACAGCACCGCTGCCCCACTCACCGCCAGCAAAGATTCCCTGAATTAGACGAACCATTATCAAAAGAATTGGTGCCAATACTCCAACAACTGCATATGTTGGTAACAGTCCAACTGCAAATGTCGCAATAGAAAATCCCAGTATTGTGATAATCATAGATTTTTTTCTACCAAACTTGTCGCCATAAATTCCAAAAATCACAGAACCAAGTGGCCTCATGATTAGTGTGACTGTGTATGATGCAAATGTTGCAAGTATACTAAACACAGGATCCTGGGATGGGAAAAATAATTGGCTAATTGAAGGAATAACTAAAAGCATCAACACAATATCGTATCCATCTAAAGACCATCCAAGAAACGAACCGATGGCAATTTTTTTCTGAGCTACAGTTAAACTCAATAAAATATTTCCAGTCTAGTTGTATATAGGCTTAGATTTCAAAACAGAAAAAGTTCTGCACATGGTAGAAATAGAGAAACAACTATCAAATAGAATAAAGCATGGCAGAAATCAATATCAAAGAATATGAAAAGAGATGCCAAGACATACTTGAAGATGACGAAGTGAGATTTGCAGGACTTTTAGATGAGTTTGGAAAACTACTTGCTGGAGGGTACAAACAAAATATCAACCCCAGATTAACAGAAGAGCAACATGACTCAGTGTGTAAAGAATTGGCAAGCAGAGTTGCAAAAAGAAAAAAATATGACACTGAGTTGGGGCATGTGAAATATTCTGCATCTCGCAGAGAACATGTTGTAATAATGAGCTTTCCAATTTATGAAAAAGTGATAATGATAGTGGCAGAACCACATGTAAACATTGACAGATTGGCATTTAGAATAATAGAGAAATTGGGAAGCCAGTGGGGCGAGTTTTTTGGAAAATAAATTTCAGAATTTAAAAGAGGGTGATTTTTAATAGTATTTAGCAACTACATTACAGTGCTTTTGAAATCATTTATTGTAGAAATAGTACGCTTTGTCTCATGACCAATATCATGAATAGTTGCACCATTGTATTTTTTTTCAAGAATTGTTCCAGATACCATTAGCACTATACCTATCGGAGTAGTCACTGGTTCTGGAGCTAAAACTAGAGCTACGCCAATTTTTTGCATCTTTTTTCCTGGCGATGATGCTCTTTGGGTACATCTCAATGACTGAGCAGTTGATTTGTCGTCAAATTTTGCCATGTCTGTATATAGTGATGCTCTTCTTTTAGCAGAATCAGAGACCTTGCGCAGTTTTTCTAGTCGTATCTTTAGACGATCAACCATGACAATTAGTCATTTAGAAAAAATTAGTTAAGATTCAATGATCAATATCGATTACCTGCAAGTCAATAAAGAGCAACTAGGAAAGAGACATCCAATTATACTAGGTTCAGATTAGATACAAAGATACATTGAAGGCAAAAAAATCCAAGAGATTGGAATTAATCAAAGCAGCTCATCAGTCAAGAAGAGCAAGCTACAGTACAAGAATGGAAGACTATCTAGAGGTAATTTCAGAGTTGGTAGAATTAAAAGGATATGCCACAACATTGGATATTTCACGATACATGAATGTAAGTGCACCAAGTGTTACAAAGATGCTGCAGAGATTAGAAGAAAACAAATTATTAGAATATGAAAAATATCATGGAATTAATCTGACAGATAAAGGCATGCAGATAGCTTATGAAATAAGACAAAATCATGGAATTTTGTTGGAATTTTTTGAGATTTTAGGTGTAAATCATGAAACTGCAAATAAAGACACAGAAGGAATTGAGCATTATCTAAATCCAAAAACAATCAAACAATTAAGAAAATTCATTACATTTCTAAAATCAAACCCTAAAGTTTTAGAGAATTTTAAAAATCCTTGAGAAATATTTGAATGTCACTTTGAAATGATGCAAATTTCATAAGAGTTCTTGAAGCCTCAGAGCGTTTAGGAATTAGTATCTCACCTTTTTTGCCAATTCTGACAGATGTCACATATTTGTCATGTACATAGATATCAGCATGCATTGAAGAATATTCTCTACCAACAGTTAATGATAACGCAGTTTTAGATTCTGAAAAAGTAAATGGCAGATCACCAGATGAAGTGGTAGAATGAGAATTTTTTTCAACTACATCGATGTGAAGTTTGAGTAATTTTTCAATCTCGTTTATGTTAGAGCCGCCCTTGCCAATAATGGATGATATGTATTGCTTGTCAACTAGAACTTTTACTTTATTATCAGATAATATCTCGACTTCTACTCTAGGATCGAATTTCCTAAAGATGTCTCGTATTTTGTCTTCGGCAAGTTTCTCAATTCCAACTTTTGGCGCTTTTTTTGAGACTGGAACTATGACGTTTTCTTCACCAAAAGTATAGATTTCATGCTCTAGTACATTATCGGCAAAATTCCTAATCTCAATTACAGGTCTTGCCAAGTCTGATTCAGTCATGCCGGTGGGGACTTTTACTACAAGCTCCAAGTCATAGATTTTACCAATGTGTCCATCCTTGACAAAAACTACAGTGTCTATAACATTTGGAATTATTCCTAGTTCAATTTTTCCAATAAAACGTTGTATTGCATCCAAAGGAGAGTTTGCATGTACAACACCAACCATTCCCACACCAGTCAATCTTAGATCAGCAAATGTACGAAAGTCTTCTCGTCTTCGCACTTCATCAAAAATTGTATAATCAGGGCGAACCAATAATAAAATATCAGCGCTGTTATCAAAGCTACCATCTAGTTTTGTGTATTGTGTAATTCCAGGATCCACTTGTAAATCACGTGGAGATTCAAATGTTTTTACAATCTTTCCTGTGTTGTGGTAAAAATTAGCCAGACTTGATGCCAGAGTACTTTTTCCAGATCCAGGAGGACCTGAAATTATAATTCCCTCTGCCCTATCAGAAAATCTCTTCATCAGCGCTTCAGATATCTCATAATCATCTAGGGTTAATTTTACAATAGGATGAACTATGGTAATTTCAAATGCTTCAGAAAATGGTGGGTAAGTAATGGCAATTCGATAATCATTGTACTGTATTACAGACGCGCCAGTCTTTGAGATTTCCACAGTACTTGAATCAAAAGTGGTAGTCTCTAAGATTTGAGATGATATGAATTGCAAATATTCTTTGGTAAGAATTTCATCATCTAGTTTTGTCAGATTAAAAGACCCAGGTTTTCCTTTTTTTGCCATGGGAGGCATATTTTCTTTGAGATGTACACTCATTGTTTCAGAATCAAAAAATTTTAAAAATTCCAAAACAAGATTTTTAGAAATAGGTTTTACAAATACGGATTCTAGGCCTTCTGCCTGTGCCACTAAATGTTGAACATGATCTGAGGTGTAAAGAATAGCCTGATTTTGTTTTGCTGCATCTTTAATTATTGCGTCAATTCTGCCTGCACTTGCCATACGAATATCCTCAGATGTAGGATGTGCACCCTGTATTGTTATAACCAAACCAAAATTATTTGATATTTCTTTGAGTTTTTTTATCCCTTCTAGTCCGATAAATCCCTGTTCTTTTTTCTGAGATGCTTGAGATTGTAATTCATCAAAAACTGCCTGTGGTATTATAATTTCAGAATTTTGAATGTGCCCAGATTCAATCTGTGCAATCAATTGACCATTAATTATGATACTTGTATCAACAACAATCTTTGACAAATTTTCTATCAGTTTTTAAATGAAACTAGACCCTAAATTACTTTGCCAAAATATCGGAAATGGCTTTCAAGACATTGTTAAAGTCAAATGGTTTTGATATAAAAGAAGAAGCACCAGAATCCAAACATTGTTGGATTATTTTTTGATCATCACTGGCAGTAATTAGTAATATCTTGGCAGTTGGGTTTTGCGCAATGATTTCTTTGACAACAGTAAGTCCATCTTTTTTAGGCATTGCTAAATCTAAGAGCAATAAATCAGGATGTAATTGCGGAAACAGTTCCACAGCTTCTGCACCGTCTTTTGCTTCTCCCACTATAGTATGATCACCGATGGTCAAAATATCTTTTAGAACCAATCTAATGGCATCAGAATCATCTGCAATCATAATGTTTCCCATCAAATCATCTTATGATTCCATATAATTAAAAATATGCATCAAGAAAGAGCAGAAGATAGGTTGGAAATTCTTTGTTTTATTTTATCCAAATTATAATTTGGATAGGTTATGGATTTTTTCATTTCATCGACTGCCATTATGAATGATTCAAGTAGGTCATTTACAATAATACCATTCATAATTTTTTTTAACAGAGAGTCAAGTAAGGCAGACAGACTCCCTAAATCTTCTTTTCCCATCATTGGGGCCAGCCCTTTAATTTTATGAGTCGATTTTTGAATTTTTGTTGCATTTGCAGACACATCAAGACTGCTCTGACAGGAATTTAGAATATTTTGAATTTCAGAGATTTCATTATTAATTTCAGCAGTTGCAACTTTGAGAAATTCATCAGACATATAGATTAATTTAATAAAATTCACCCATTATTTTTATACCCTATGCTAGATTTCAGGTATTGTGAAGATTATCAATAAAACATACTTACTAGTGGCAATTCTAATTGTAGCTGCAGTCATCAATTTGACATTACTTTATCAATCAGAACAAGCAGATAACTCCCAATCACATTCTATTATCAAAACAGGAGATCTTAAAGTACAGACAGAATCTATTTCAGGATTAGCCGTATCTGTAGCAAACGGGAATGTGGAGGATAAAGATAACTTAGATAAAGAGATAGAAAATGTAAATTCAGCTCTCACCATGTTAAAAAATGGTGGATCAATTAAAGGACAAACAATACAAAAAATTCCATCTTCAATAACATCAGATTATAATAAAGTGGTAACATCATGGAATACATATAAAGAAAAAGCATCGAACGTAGAAAAAACATCAGTTTTTGATAAAGAAGCAACAAACGCAATGAATTATGTACTGCAAAAAAATAGCGAACTGATTTTAACAACAAATTCTTTATCTAAAGAACTATCAGATTTAGGAAGAGACTACAACAGACACAAAGAAATTGCCAACGAATTAGAAAATTCTGCAAAAGAAATTGGACAACTGACCTTGTTAATTTCAATTGGTGAAGAAGAAAATGCACAAGAAAAATTGAAAAAAGAAAAGATAGCATTTGAAGTAGGTCTACAAAAATTATTGGGTATCTCAACAAAAGAACTAGATGTAGAAAGTATAGGACAAGAACATGAAGAATTAATTCAAATTCCAAGAGAAAATTCAAATGAATTACGAAAACTAGATCCATTGTGGGAAGCACTACAACCCAAAATTGGCATTCTTGAAGAAAGGGCATTACTATCCCCAAATTTCAATTCAGCAAAAAATGAGATGAATGTTGAAAAGTTAGTTTTATTTTCAGATATAGATAATTTATTAAATTCATGGAATGCTCAAATGGCAAAAGAAGGTAATCAAAAGCAATCAATCATTCAGATTTTATTAATAATAGATATAGCAATATTCTTTTTAGTACTTTATGTGATCAGACAGTCTCTTTTGCCTCTAAAATTAATCACAGATGCACTTTCAGAAATCAAAGAAGGAGCGTATGGTGAAAAAATAAAATACACAAAAGCAGACGAGGTAGGAAAATTAGCAAGGACATTCAACATAATGTCAGATACAATTAAAGAAAAAGAAGAACAAGCCAAAAAAACAGAAATTGCAAAAGACGAATTTCTGGCAATGATTACTCATGAATTAAAAACTCCACTAGTTCCCATTCAAGGATATGCAGATATTTTATTGAGTGAGCATTTAGGAAAATTGACAG
>JAHFUX010000034.1 GCA_023264875.1 Nitrosarchaeum sp. | reverse complement strand
ATTATTATTTATTTCAATATCATTAAAATTAGTTTCAATGTTCTGATCATTTATACCGACTGCTGAAATGTCTGCAATTGAAAATACAGATGAAAATAATATTGCAATTAAAAATAGTGATAAAGATACACAAGTTATGGACTGATGCATTACAATAGTAATAACTTAGACAGATTTATGTTTAAATCAAAATTGTGTAATTAATTCAAGCCTCATTTTAAATGATATGTTCTTCAAATTTATTGTGATTTTTATTGAAAATAAAGATTAGAGTTCTCAGAAATTGTGGATTTTTATTTATTTCATGTTAGTGATAATTTTTATTAATTTTTCTACAATGATTAAGATTTTTTGAGACTATAGTCATTTGAGAAATTATTTGAATCTATGTGATGTAGAATCGCAGCATATACAATTATTTATCCTTGTATTACTAAATTGTATTACTAAATAATAGAATTTAATTTAGATTTGAATGACTATTAATTAGATTAAATAATTATTGTATTTTTAAATTAATAGAAAATATTCAATGATTTTCCTATATATCAACTGGAGAATTATAACTAAAATTGTGTAATATGTATGTACAATGATTTTCTTTAATTTGGAGTTAATCATAGATTATTTAACATAAAATAAAAAAATAGATTTGCAGAACTAAGAGGAGTTACCAACAGTTATTGTCCAAGTAACAGATAAACTGTCACCGTCAGAAACTGCTACAGATATTGACTGTGCAGAGAACATGTTCATTACTCCAGTATTGCTAGTACATATTCCTCCAGCAGTTTGTCCACCACATGAATGATCAAATAATCCTGCTGCCGTAACAGTAGTTGTGTTTGTAAATCCAGCTCCACCAGTAGCGAATGTAAATGGTGTTTCAGTTGCAATAACTACAGTTCCACCATTGCTTGATGCAGTTGCAACTGTATTATTATCCCATTTTACTGCCATGAGACCGTCATTAGTTGTGTCTGCTACCGTTGTAGCACCACCATCAAGCAGAGTTGTATCAGCAGCATCTACAGAAATTGTACCGTTTCCGATTCCAATGAATTGAAATCCTGCCGGATTAGCGTTTGTACATACATCTCCACCACCAGTATATGAATTTGGTTGGAACATGTATGCAATTGAACAATCATCGCCTCTGTTGACAACCATGTTATCAGCTTGTGCATAGGATTTGATGTTACCGTCTGCGTCACGTAGAATGTATTCTACATGTCCCATCATTGTACCGCTTTCTGGACTAGCAGAAGCAATAGCTAATGGAACAGTAAAACCATTCATAGAAATAGCACCTATTGAGACAGCTGATATAGCTGCAATAAGGGCTACCACGTATGTAGTTTTCATTAGTATGATTATGAATTAATCATTATTAAATAATTACGGTAAGAATCTAAACAAAGTAGCTCCAATGTGGTCAATTTATGGCGACGGTGAGGTCATGGTTAAACCTTCAGATAATTCAATTGAATGATTTACTCCAGTTTTCTCTGGAATAACATCAGATGGAATAATCTCAACAGTATTTAAATTCTGATCAATTACAGAGTATGCAAATATTGTGCCAATAATTATAACAGCAATAATTATTCCAATTACAACTCCTTTGTTCACAAACAAGATTTGTTTTATTAGACGTATAAAGTTGTCTGTAAATAATTACGGATAATGTTTTATTTTGTATTATAGTCAATTAGTGAGATGATAAAATTTTATTTTGTTTTAATAATTATTTTTTTATCTTTGTCAATGCTACCAAATCAAATTTATGGCATTGATAAAATAGATGATGAGAGTATTCTTATCACAAAATCAAATTCTATGAAAGAGATTAACTTTGATGGAAAATGGACTTTTTATAAAGAATGGAAACAAACATCCTGGAATCCAATCAAGTCTGATGAAAATATTGTATTTCATTTGAGAACAGCTCATCAAGGAAATTTTATCTATGTTATGATAGATGACATATCAGATACAAATGCAAACATAGGAACAGATAAAGCTACAGTTTGTATAGATTCAAAAAATAACAAGAGTGAAATTTTTGATAATGATGATTATTGTTTTATCATACAATTAGAAGAGAGGAATTTAATTGATGTACTATTCAACAAGCAAGATAATTTTGTAATACAAGGAGATTCACAATCAAAATCTTTTAAAGAATTACAGATAATTAAAGTAAAAGAGTTTGTTGGAATTGGAACAATGTCAGATAAAGAAGACAAATACAGTACAATCCCACATGCAAGTTATGAGTTTAAAATTCCTATTGAATTGTTAGGAAGATCAGATAATTATGGATTTTATGTAAATGTATTTGATGCTGGTGCAAATGTCACATATTCATGGCCAGAAGATATCAAACTAGAAAGTTTTGATATACCAAATCCTTCGTTATGGGGAGATCTAGTTTCTCCTGACAAGTCACTTTTAGAAAATTCTGAGAGTGAATCTGTGGATTTTGTGATTCCATTTGGGATTGTACTTGTGATATCAACATTAATTTTCTTTATAATATTTAAGAAAAAAAGATCATTTATGAAATAAAATAATGCTTTCAATTAGTGAAATCAAAAAGATAGTAATGATGGTATAGGAATCTGGGATTGTTTGTAGAATTATTACCAAAAGAATCTATATGCTAGACCGCCAAATATTACTTCAACACATATAGAGTTTAGACTTATTCTTCCACCAGAATTTAAAAATAAACTACAGTTGGTCATGGTGATTTGATATAATATGTTCCGTTTTTGATTGTAACTGTACTGCCCTCTGTTTCACTCTGGAAAAACAATCTTAAATCTCCCGCTGTACTTCCAGTTGATACAGAACATTGAAATTGAATTCCCTTGACTACATTTGCATCAAAACCGCTTGTAGTTTCAGCAGTGTCTGTCAGGCTTGATGTGGTGTTCAATGCCATAATATCGGTTGTTGGAATTGTTGTTCCAGTGGTTGTAGGAGTTAGAAACCAACAAGTTCCAGTTGATGTTGCCTGTGTTATGTTTGCTGTTACCTGCGTTCCTATTCCTATAATCTGTGTAGTTGTAAGTATTGTGCCAGAAATAAAATTTGCCTTATCTGCACTTAATGGCACTCTGAATATCTGAGTGAGAGCTGATCCGCTTGTAGTGACTGACATATCAGTATCCAAAGTATAGTATGGATTTGTTGCGTTTATCTGGACAGAACCTGTATTATTGGTTAAGGTAATTCCAGCACCAGCACTTAGAGTTTTAATTGATGCTCTGTTTGTTACAGTAGAATTATTTGCTACTAAAGTTGCGTTGTTTGACGTTGCTATTTCTGATGCTATTGTAGTAAAACCTGTATCTGTATCAACAATGGTAGATTTAATAATTACAGAGTTTGTGCCGTTATCAATTTGAATACCTGTACCTGCTGATATTCCCTTTAATCTTACATTATTAGTTGAGGTTGAATTGTCAGCGATTAGTGTAGCATTTGTATTTGATATTGAAGATAGTACCGTAGTATTTGTGTCCGTATCTGTTACTGTGGATTTTATTATTACGCTGTTAGTTCCGTTATCTATTTGAATTCCAGTTCCAGCACTAATGTTCTTCATTCTTACGTTGTTTGTTGAAGTAGTATTATCAGCCACAAGTGTGGCATTAGATGGTGAGATGGTTGAAACATTTGTGGTATCGGTATCTACACCTGCAGTAGAACAAATGAAAGTAGAGTTTGAAGATTGGAATGAAAGGGTCTGTCCGTTAGAACATCCTCCGGCAACATCTCCTAGATCAGATACAAGTGAATTCAATTTGCTTACTGCACGCCAGACAAGTCCTGCACCGTCTGCCTCATCTGCAAATACCAGAACAGACAATACCATTACCCCCAAAATCACAGCTAGAGTAGAGGTCTTGATCAATGACAGTATATCTTATGGTTCATTATTAGATTTTACGGTATTTTCTTTCTTTATTGGTTCCATTTTGGAACGTTACATCTAGTATTTGTTTGAAATAAAATAAAAAGTGACAGTCGTCTAACCTATCTTCTAATATGTAGAAGTGGAGGATTGGGACGATAGTCCAGTTGGTGTTGGTACAGATGGGAATTTGTCTCCAACCTGTTGCTCTGCTACTGCAGATGCTTCCTGTAGGATTCTTTCGGTTTCCTCACTTGAAGCGCCAGTCTCCATGCTAAATGAGTCTCCTGCTAGGGAGTCCATCATTAGACCATTGAGTGTCTGTGTCATGGAATTCAATTCTGAGTCTGCTTCTGGCATGAATCTTCCTAGTGATGACTTCAATCCCTTCATTGTAGACATCGCTGGGCCGATTGCTACCATAGCATCGCCTAGATCATGAATAGTTGTCAGTCTTAATTGGACTTGTTCCAATGACATTCTTGCATTGCCGAGCATCTTTGTAACCTTACGAATTTCAGCTAATTCGTTTGACAAAACTCTGCTTGTACTTGTATCATGTTGCTGCATTGCAGTCACGACTCTCTGGAAGAGTTGCGCGTCTCTTTCATGCAGTTTTGTAAGCATAGAGTCCATTTTTGATATTTGGACTTGTAGTTTGTTTACTGCGGTTTGGATTCGTGGTTTTAATGCACCCTGTGGTTTTATTGTCTCACGGAGTTTGTCGGTTACACCTGGTGACTCTTGTCGAGCCCAAGTCTTATCGAAGTTTGGCATGTCAGGTGATTTAGAAATTATCTCTTAATGGACAGAGTGAATTTAGATAAACTTTAGAGTGAATTTAGCTAACAAACTAAATTCTAGATACAAATTCAATAAATCATGGTAAAGATAGTAGTTTTTGATTCTGGTTTAGGCTCATTATCAATAATTAATGCAATACAAAAGATCTGCAAATCAGAGATTATCTATTTTGCAGACCAGAAAAACTTTCCATATGGCAAAAAATCAAAAAAACAACTAGAGCGAATCATTAAACAAACAATAAAACTATTAGAAGAAAAATTTTCCCCAGATGTTATAGTAATGGCATCAAACACTCCAAGTTTAATGGTAAAAATTACAAACAGAAAAGTAGTTGGGGTAAATCCACCAATAAAAGAAGCCATGATACTTTCTAAAACAAAAAATATTGCAATACTTGGGACAAGAGCTGCAATTAAAAGTAAAAGTTTATCAAGTTATATAAAAAAATTTAATTTCGCAAAAAATAAAAAAATTCATAAAGTAAATTCATCTATACTAGTAGAGCTTGTAGAATCCAATAAATTCATTACAGACAAAGTGTACTGTAAAAAAATTATCAAAAAAACTCTTGATGATGTATTTTCAGATAAGATAGATGTTGCTACTTTATCGAGTACACATTTATCATTTTTAAAATCATTGTTAAGTTCAGAGTTTCCTCAAGTAAAGTTTATTGATCCTGCAAATATAGTAGCACGTAACGTTCTTGTAAATATTAAGAAAAATAAATCAAAGAAAAACACAATAAAAATTTTCACATCAGGAAATGTAAAACTCTTTGAAAAGAATCTACATATACTCGGAATAAGAAATAAAGTAAGTTTTTTGTCTACTTGACTTTTGCCTTTCTGTACCCATGACTAAATTTCCTATCATATAGTTTTGAATATTCATAAGTTTTCGGATCAATAACGTCGCTAATAATTACAATTGCAGTTCGTGTTATTTTTTCATCTCTGACTTTTTTTACAATATCATCTAGTGTGCCTTTGATAATTTTTTGATCATCCCAGCTTGCTCTATACACCACAGCAACAGGTGTGGATTTGTTGTATCCTCCTGCAACTGCTTCTTTTACAATATTAGAAAGTAAATGAACACTAAGATAGAAAATCAAGGTTGCTTTGTGTTTTGCAAGCTCAGAGATTTTTTCTCGTGTTGGTACTTTGGTTCTAGACTCTGCTCTGGTTACAATAATAGTTTGAGTTACACCTGGAAGTGTAAGTTGAATTCCTAGTGCAGCAGCTGAGGCTAAAAATGCAGTAATTCCAGGAACAACTATGGATTCAATTCCTTTTTTTTCAAGATTATCTATTTGCTCTTTAATTGCTCCATAAATTGATGGATCACCGTCATGTAATCTGATAACTAGTTTGTCACTTTTTGCATTTTTGTAAAGCAGATCAAAGATTTCTTCTCTGACCAAACCAGATGCATCATATAGCTCGCCTTTTTTGCATAATTTTAGAATTGGAGGAGGAATAAGAGAGCCCGAATAAACTACAATGTCTGCTTTTTGAATTAATTTTTTGGCTTTAATTGTAATTAGTTCCGGATCGCCCGGACCGCATCCAACAAAATAAACTCTAGACACGCTTTACCACCAAGATTGAAAAATATTTTGTAGTCAGTGTTCCGTCATTTACTTCTCCTAGAGTAAGTTTTCTAATAATTTCATTTTCTGTTCCAAGATCTTGTCCAATTGCAAAAATAGAATTATCAGGAAAGCCAGATTCTTTTAGCAAAGCAATTACTTTATCAAAATATCTACCGTCTTTTAAAAAAACCATTGTCTCAGAATTTTTTGCAATTTCCTTTACTGTACTCAGATCATAGCATGATGGAATTATTGCAACTTTTTCTGCACCTTCTGCAATGCTTATACCAACTTTGGCTGCAAAAGTAAACATGGAAACAATTCCTGGAATTACACTAATTTTAATTTCTGGATGATTTAGTTGTATATCTTTATGCATGTAAATCCAAGTGCTGTACAAATATGGATCACCTATTGTAAGATAGACAACATTTTTTCCTGTTAAAACTTTTTCAGCCATAATCTTTGCATTTTTTTTCCATGTTGCTTCAAGAATGTCTTTGTCTTTTGTCATTGGAAAGATCAATTTTATGATCTCTTGATTTTTTGATTTATCAATTAGGGAAGATACAATAGAGAATGCTATGCTTGGTTTGTCTATATCTGCAGTAGGGCACATTATGGTATCAGCATTTTGAATTGCCTTTGCAGCCTTTACTGTAAGTAATTCAGGATCGCCAGGACCTACTCCTATTCCGATTAATTCAGGCATGAAAAATATGGTTTTATTCCCAATTAAAAATCTAGATTAGATTTTTGTTGCAGAAATTATTGTGACTGGGTTTCTAGCAAGCATCATGGTACCTGTTGAGGTCTTTCTGCTCTTAGAGATGGTTACTTGTGTAATATCTACTGAATCAAATTGTAATTTCTCAAAGGCTTGCAAGACAGAGTATAAAGTCTCAATTAAGATGATTCCAATAACAATTCTTCCCCCAGATTTGAGTTTGTCTTGGCATAGCTTGACAATTTCTTCTGTATCACCCCCAGTTCCTCCGATAAATATGGCATCAGCTAAATCAAGTTCTGAGATCTTTTCTTTGGCATTGCCAAGCATTACAGAAATATTTGTTAATCCAAATTTTTCAATATTTTTTTTTGTTAATTCAATTGCATTAGGATCATAGTCTATTGCAATTATTTTGCCTGATTCGACTTGAATTGCAGCTTCAATTGATATTGAACCACTTCCACATCCAATATCATATACTGTATATCCTGGACAAAGTCTTGCTTTGCTAATTTGAATAACTCGTACCTCTTCTTTTGTTATTGGTACGTTCTCAGAACGCTCAAAAGCATCATCAGGAATTCCCGGTGTTTTATAATTCCACATAAATCAAGACCAACATTTGTTATGATATTGGAGAAGGAATACCAGTTGAGACAGTACCAGCATGTACTATAGTATATGTTAGAATCCAGACAAACAAGTATAGAAAAATATAACTTCCTATCCCTTGTGTTACAATCTTTTTTCTATCAGATGATGGTAATTGCATCTTCATTGATTTTGCAATGAATATAGTTACGATGAATATAATTATCATAAATACAATTGATGCCCATCTTCTCTCTTCTCCCTGAATATCTTCAAATAGAAAAGTTGCAAGAGTACCAGCTATTACGGCACAGCCAACTCTTAACCAAAACAGTTTATCTAATTTTTTATCTTTTTCACTTTTTCCTGCCTGAGTTTCTATAGGTTCTGGAGATTCAGAAATGCTTGATTCGGTATCTGGAATTTCATTATTTTCCTCTTTAATTGACTCTTTTTTAGAATCTTTAGGATCAGGTGTAGGTTCAGATTTCTTTTTTTTGAATTTTGCCAAGTAAATTTCTAGGTTGACTCCACTTAGCCTTGTTTAAAATCTTTGGTCACAAAATGAGCATAAAATAGAGTAAGAGTATAATTTCAGATACAGGATAGATTGTTGTGACTCTTGCAGGAATAGAACTCTGTTATTTAGTGAATCAAATTTCAGAGACAGCACAGGACTACTATGTAAGTAACATCTATGGTGTGACAAAAGACAGCATATTATTCAAACTTCATCATACTGAAAAACCAGATATCTTTATGATGATATCCACATCTGGCGTTTGGTTAACATCTGTAAAAATTGAGCAAATGGAGCCAAACAGACTACTAAAAAGATTACGAAGTGATCTGTTACGATTAAAACTAAAAAAAATAGAGCAGATCGCATCAGAAAGAATTGCATATTTTACTTTTGCTGGATTTGATAAAGAGTTTGTAATTGTTGGTGAATTTTTTGGTGAAGGAAATATTTTACTATGCAATAATGAGATGAAGATTCTTGCATTACAGCATTCTATTGATGTAAGACATAGAAAGCTTGGCGTGGGGTTAGTGTATGAACCACCACCTTTGAATGGTTTGGATGTAATCAAGGTAACAGAGTCAGACTTTGAAGAACTAAAGATATCAGACTTGGCTGCTGCAAAATGGCTTGGACGAACATTGGGATTACCAAAAAAATATGTTGAAGGTATATTTGAAATATCTGATATAGATACAAAATGTACAGGAAATAATCTGACATCTGAACAGATAAAGAAACTCTATGATACAACAAAAAACATTGTTACAAATGTTGTTACAGGCAAACATGAACCAGTAATTATTAGAAATGAAAAAACCGAGATTATTCCTATTAGACTAGGAAAAATAGATGATAAATGTACTGTTGTCAATAGCTTCATCGAAGGTTTAGATACTGTTTTTACAGAAAATCTTGTAGAGATAGGCAAATCAATTCAAACTGGCGGCTCTGATAAAAAGATAAAAGAGCTTGAAAATCAGCTAGCAGAACAAGAAAAAGCAATAGAGACAGTAAAAGAAAAATCAAATCACATAACTATTGTTGCCAATTCACTTTTTGAGATGATCTCAAAAGGTATTACATCAATTGAAGACT
>JAHFUX010000033.1:5980-9921 GCA_023264875.1 Nitrosarchaeum sp. | reverse complement strand
CGATTTACAAGCACTAATGCTGCTCAAATATTTGGAATGCATCCAAAAAAAGGTACACTTGCAAAAGATGCGGATGCTGATATTACCATGATAAATTTGAAAAAAGAAAATAAAGTATCTTCTGAACTGTTTGGTGGATTTTCTGACTATATCGTATATGAAGGAATGTCACTAAAAGGCTGGCCTGTTAAAACAATTGTTCGAGGTCAGCTAGTGGCTGAAGATTTTACAGTTGTTGGAAAACTAGGACATGGCAAATTAATTGAGCGTCCATATTCTTAAATGAAAAAAATTGGATCTTAAGACCAACAACGGTTAGTTGTTTGGTGAGAGTTCCAATCGATGCTTATTTAATCAAAATAGTATTTAGATCATACTGATAATTTCTACGTGAGTCTTTTAAGGAAAATTTACCATACTAATCTGGGTTTCACATGCTAATGGAAGTCATTTGCCTGCTGAGTTAACCATCGTCCAAGGCTTGGGCAATTTGGCCCAAGTCTTTTTTCATTAACTATGGATCATTGATCTGAACAAATCATTCATGGATCTTTTAAACTAATTTTTGTTATACTATAATATGTTAGAAAACAATGAGCCAAAACCTGTCTGGGAAGAACTAAGAGGATTGTCATGGCTAATCTCAGATGATGAATAGAAAAGAGTCTTTGATTAATCCTGTTTGATTTTGTATTTATTGACTAAAATATTGTATTAAAATTTAGGGCTGATTCATCATTCGGTTCATCATTCCAGTCATGTTGCCATTTACCATTTCCCTCATTTGCTGCATTATTTCTGGATTTTCAGTCATATGACCTAGCATTTGTAATCTTATGTTGGGATCATTGATCATATTTGCCATCATTTGTTGCATAAAGTCGTGATTCTGATTCATCATTTCTGTCATATGTTCTACATGTTGAGGATTGTTCATCCATTGATTCATGATTTCAGGGTTATTCATCATAGTTTGTTGCCATTGTGCCATTTGATCTGGATTATTCATCATTTGTTGCATCTGTTGAGTATTCATCATCATAGGTACAGTAGAAGTGTTAGATTGTATAGAATAACCAATTCCCAGCCCTACAAAGAATATGCCTATAACAATTCCAATCCAAACATACTGGTTAACCATTTGATTATAACGTGTATGTTCCGTATATTAAGCTGAATACTATTTTCATTATTGATTATCTAAATCAAAGATGATACCTGGTTTCAGTGTTTTACACCAAATGCTGTTTTTACTGTTGGTTTAACTATATTTTTACCTCATTATAATAACTCCCCTCTTTGAACTAGTACAAGATGCAATTATCATCTAGTAAATTATCACAGATTATCGCATGTGTATCGATTTGTATAGGTCTGATTGTTTGCATTGGATGGATACTTGACATTCCATCTCTAAAATCAATTATTCCCAACGAAGTTACAATGAAATTCAGCACTTCAATATCATTTATTTTCAGCGGAGTCACAATCTATTTCATTTCAAGATATAATGAAGGAAAAACAGGCATTGCTCAAATTGTAGTACCAATATCTAGTTTTATTGTGTTTCTATTCATGGCAACGCTTCTAACTGCATATGTTTTTGGCATTACAAGTGGAATAGAGCAATTATTTGTCAGAGAAAATTCTGATGCAGTAAAAACATCACATGCTGGCATGCCATCTTTTACAACCACTGTGAATTTTATTTTGATTATTGTCGCAGGCATGTTTGCATTCTCTGAATCCAGACTAAAAAAATGGGTCACACCTATTGGATATATAATTTCAACGATTGGAATCATAGCTATTATGGGATATGTGGTAAATCAGCCATCTTTGTACTATTACATTGATAATGTAAATTCTGCGATGGCAATTCACACTTCAATTTTATTTGTAATACTCGGAATTGCATTAATTCTCTCAAGAAACAACATAACTGTACAACATAGTGAATCTGTAAAAATTCACACTAAAATAATATCTCTGTTTTTAGCATCCTCTCTAATTCCAATAATGTTCGTTGTGGGATTAAGTTTTAACATTCTTGAGGATTTTCCAGCCAGTGAATCAGTAAAGAGCATGATCATAATAAGCATAGTGACAACAATCGTAGTTGTCCTATTTTCATTGTTAATATCAAAATCTATCTCAAAACCAATTATTTCTCTAAAAGATGTAGCTATACAAATCTCAAAAGGAAATTTTTCCCTTAAAGCAAATGAATCAGATAATGATGAAATTGGTGAGCTATCAAAAACATTCAATCAAATGGTAAACAATGTCATAAAATCAGAACGATTATCTACAATGGGATTATTATCATCAACACTAGGACACAACATAAGAAATGATTTAAATGTGATAAATATGGCACTCGAGATTCTAAAGTATAAAGATTCTATCAAATCTGATGAAAATACTTTATCTAAAATTACAGTCATGGAAAGATCTGTTCTTAATATACAAAATCAAATAGATGACACTTTAAATTTCATAAGACAAACTCCGCTCAAATTAGAAAAGATTTCATTGTTAAAGTTATTAGAAAATACATTAAAGACAATCAAAATTCCAGAAAATATTAAGATGGATTTGTCTTTAAATGACATTTCACTTTATTGTGATTCAAGTAAATTGATAGTTGTTTTGATAAACCTGATCAATAATTCAATTCAAGCAATAGAGACAGAGGGAAAAATATCGATAAAAGCAAGGGAAGACCAGGATCATTCCATTATACAAATCGAAGACTCTGGTTCTGGCATACCATCTGAAATTATTGTAAAAATCTTTGAGCCACTATTTACTACAAAAATTAAGGGAACAGGATTAGGACTTGCAAGTTGCAAGCATATAGTAGAAGAGCACAATGGAAGCATAACAGTGCAAAATAATCCTACTACATTTACTATTGAATTACCAAAAACACAGTTACATTCTAAGCATAACTAACGTATGAAATAGTTCTTCTAAATTATATCGAATTTGCCATTTGTCTTGGCTCTGTAAATCACATCTGGTTTTCTGAGAAATATTCCTGATTCCATCACTCCTGTGATTTGTTTGATTTTTTGGGACAGCTCTTTTGGATTTTTGATTACTCCAAAACTACAATCTAAAATAATATTTCCATTTTCTGTAAAAAATGGATATCCTCTATCAAGTGAGCGTAGTACTATTTTTCCTCCTAGGTTTTTGATTGCATCTGTTACTGCATTTCTTGCAAGTGGGTGAACTTCTACTGGAACTGATCTTGTAAAGTTTTTAACAAATTTTGTTTTATCTGCCATAACTATTACTTTTTT
This sequence comes from Nitrosarchaeum sp., assembly GCA_023264875.1. GTDB lineage: Archaea > Thermoproteota > Nitrososphaeria > Nitrososphaerales > Nitrosopumilaceae > Nitrosarchaeum. The sequence continues at coordinate 6,610 of JAHFUX010000033.1, read as the reverse complement.
AGCCAAACTAAACAAAATATTTTCTCGCAACAATGCTCCTCCTCCTCCTTTAATTACAAATCTCTGAGAATCAATTTGATCAGCACCATCAAAGACAACATCTATGTGATCGACATGATCAGCTTCTACTAGTGGAATGCCTACTTTTTGTGCAATTAATTTTATCTGCAATGAAGTTGGCACTCCTATAATGTTGTATTTTTTTATTTTAATCAATGTTGATAAAGATTTTACAAGAACAGTAGCTGCTCTACCGCTACCTAGTCCAACTACAAAACCATCTTTTACAAATTTTAATGCATCAGTTGACAATGCCTCTATGGCATTATCGTAAGACAATCACTCTACCTCTGCTTGCTCAATTTTAGAGAGAACTTTCATGATCTCTCCTTTGATTTTGTCTAGGTCGTCTGTATCTTCATCAAAATCATCATCTAGTATGTTTGATTTCTTTGGTTCTGGAAGAGCTTTATGCTCAGTTATCTTTGCAACTTCCTCATTGATATCTGGCTTTGTTTCTAATTTAATTTCTGGTTTTGCAATAACTGATTGTATAATTTCAATTTTGTCTTCAATTTTTGGTTGAACTATTTCTCTTATGATTTCTTTTGGCTGGATCATTTCTCGCAT
>JAHFUX010000033.1:0-5880 GCA_023264875.1 Nitrosarchaeum sp. | reverse complement strand
CTTTTGATATGTGAGCTAGCACCAAGACTGAGTAATTGTGTTTTATTTCTGGGCATTTTTCTTGCGGCAGCTGCCGTAGCAACACCTGCTAATGAACTAAGAATAATTGCAATCTCTTGCATCTATGTATACCATTTAATCCAAGAATACTTTCTGCGTTTAGCCTCTGGAAAACCGCAACTTGCACATTGGTGGTGACGTCTATGAAATGCGTTATTACCGCATCTTCTACATCTAATGTGTACTTTTTTCTTTGTAAAGCCACCCATTGAAGTTGTGCCTCTCGTCATCTCAAATCACCTAATTTGCTGCGGGTGGAGGAGATATCATAACAACATTGTCTCCTCTGACGACGATGGTGCCTAGGCTTTTTGAATTGCCATCAGTAGAAATTTCTTCTGATGAGTCAAGTAGCAGGTTCATGTGCTGGTCAAAACCGAGTAAACTACCTCTAATTGTTTTGCCGCCTTTGAGCTTTATCAATACGATTTGATTGATACTCTCATCAAGTACTTTTACTGCCATATCAACGGACATTTATTTCACTTATTGGCTTTGCTATTGAGGGATTATATTAAAATTTCATTGGTGTAACTTTGAACTATGCCCAGTGAGGCAAGTTTGACACTTTTTTGTGAGATTTTGCATTATTTCATCTAAAATCATCTGTCCGTCTTTTTTTGTTGCTTTTCTTGGATCACCCCAAATTCCATTTTTAGTAACTTGTGGAAATGATTTTGCTGCCAATTGTCCTAATTTTTTGATTTGTTGCTTATTCATTCCACTAGTCACTAGTCCTTTTTGTGCCAATTTCATTTTAACATTTTTTGATATCACAAGCATTAGCGAAGTCTCTACAAATCCTGCATGATCAAAGTCTCTATTCATAAAATGCCAGTATGAAAGTGAAAAGACTTTTAGTTTGTTTTTTGATAGTTTTTGCAATTTATCATCAATATTTTGCAATGGCTTTAGATTTCCATAATGTCCATTAATGACAAAAACTGTTCTGATATTATTTGCAAGAAGTGATGTACACAAATCAGTAATGATGTTATTTAGAGTTGATTTTTTGATGCTCAAGTTAAAAAATGGTGCATGCTCAAATGATACTCCATATGTTATTGTAGGTAATAATAGAAAGTTTTTCTTTTCTGATAATTGTCTTGCAATTTCAGCAACAATATCTGAATCAGTTGAGATTGGCAAGTGTGGACCGTGCTGTTCTATTGAGCCTACAGGAATTACTGCAACTTGTTTTCCCCCTTTAATTGTTTTTCTTAGATTAGGATCAAATTGGGATTTAATTTCTGTCATTTGATTCACTTGGATTTGATGTGAACCTTTCTCCAACGAACTTCAAGCTTGTTTTCTAGATGCATCTTTGTTGCTTTTAGCAAAGTATCTGCTTCTAGTTTTTGACCTTTGGATTTTATTTCTTCTAATGTATCATTTGGATCAACTTCAAAAGAATCCTGAAATATTATTGGTCCCTGATCCAAATTTTCCGTTACATAATGAGACGTTACACCAACTATTTTTGTTCCTCTCTCGTAAGCTTGTGCATATGCTAAAGCACCTGGAAATGCAGGTAATAGTGATGGATGAATATTGATTATTCTATTTGGATATCTCCAAACAAAGTTTGGGCTAAGAATTTTCATGTATCTTGCAAGCACTATTAAATCAATTTCGCGCTTTTTACAAACTTCCATTATTTTTTCCTCAGCTTTTTCTTGATTTGCATCACCAATTACAATAAATGGAATTTTTGCTTTATTTGCCATTGGCTCTAATGTTTTCTCAGTTGCTATAATTACAGAGATGCAGCCTTTTAGTGATTTTTTCTTTGCAGCATCAAGTATTGTTTCCAGACAACGTGGTTCTTTTGTAACTAGTATTGCAATATTTTTTTCTGAATTTGTTTCATGATGAGTACTTACATCCATCTTTTCTCTTTTTGATAATATTTGAATTCCAGAATCAAACTTTTTTACATCTACTGATTTGGTAAAAGATGCTTCAAGATACATACCAAACAAACCCTTGATTACATTTTGATTTACTTTTTCAATGTTACCACCGTTTTCAAATACAAAATTAGTAAATGCTGCAACTATTCCCTCTCTATCTTTTCCAACGACTGTAATCCCAATCACTGTCTTTTTCATAACTTTTCTTGATCACTATTTTCTCATTATTAATCATTGACAGAAATCTACAATATGCGGGAGGTGGGATTTGAACCCACGAACTCCTAAGAGATAGGGTCCTAAGCCCTACGCCTTTGACCAGGCTGGGCGACTCCCGCATCGGACTTGCCATTAAACACAAATTTATCTATTATTGAACTACATTGTGGCAAAATTTTTTGGAACTAATGGAATTCGCGGAGTCTTTTCTGAAGACTTTACCTTAGAATTTGTACATGATATGACATTAGCAATTGCAACATACTTCACAAAAGGACCAATCTTAATTGGATATGACGGAAGAGAATCTAGTCCTATAATTGCTAAAGTTGTATGCTCTGCATTAAACTATGCTAGTCTTGATTGCAATAATGCAGGACTTGTACCGACACCATGTCTTGAATATGCTGTAAAAAAACTTGGCTACTCTGGTGGAATAATGATCACAGCATCACACAATCCATCACAATACAATGGAATCAAACCAGCTGCAAAAGATGGTGTGGAAATTTCACGCGAGGATGAATTGATAATTGAAGATATCTTTTTGAATAAAACTTGGATAAAAAATCCTTCAAAGTGGGGAATCACAGGAAAAGAAAACAAGGCAATCAGTGTCTATGTTGATGGAATAATTTCTCAAGTAAATTCACAGAAAATAAAATCAAAAAACCTCAAAATTGTTTTGGATTTAGGAAATGGTGTACAGGCAGTAACTGCACCTGTATTTTGCCAATCACTTGGAATCAAAACATTTTTGATTAATGAAAAAGTTGACGGCTTATTTCCAGGAAGAGGTTCTGAACCAACCCCACAAAATCTATCTGAGCTTTCCAAAACAGTTTTACAAAATAATGCAGATCTTGGAATTGCCTTTGATGGTGATGGTGATCGAAGCATTTTCTGTGATGATAAAGGAGAGATACTCAGTGGTGACAAATCTGCATTGGTACTTGCAAAATTTATCTTGCAAAAAAATCCAAATTCTCTAGTTGTTACTTGTTTGAATTCTGGCTCTAATATAGAACTGATTGCAAATGAATCTAATTCACAAGTTATACGCACCAAAGTAGGAAGCGTAGAGGTATCCCGTAAGATGGTATCAACAAATGCATTGATTGGTTTTGAAGAAAATGGTGGATTCATGTATGGAAAACATAATCAGGTAAGAGATGGCTGTATGACTTTGGCTTTAATGTTGGAATTATTGGCCGCATCTGGAAAAAAACTATCAGAGGAAACCTCTAGTCTTCCACCCTCTTTTACTACAAAAGATAAAGTTACTTGTTCCCAAGAAGATTCTCAAAAACTAATCCAATCATTAACGAAAGAATTTCCAAACTCTGATACAACTGATGGAATCAAAATTACAACTAATTCTAAAAACTGGGTAATGATTAGACCAAGTGGGACAGAACCAATCATTAGAATATATGGCGAAGCTGAAAGTCAGCAAAAACTAGATGATTTAATGTCAAAATACATCCAAAAAGTCAAGTCTATCATTTCCGATAACACTTTTAAAACCAATCGCTAGCATGATTGGAATGGAGAATGATCCCTAAAGGGTGACATAGTATGGGTAAAGCTTATTATGTAAAATTTGAGACGCCTGAAGAACTCGTAAATCCAATCTTGGAAGCCGTTAGAGTCGCATCTAGCAGTGGCAAAGTAAAGAAAGGAACCAACGAAGCTACAAAGGCAATTGAGCGAGGAACAAGTAAACTAATCATTATTGCTGAAGATGTTGAACCACCAGAGGTAGTTGCTCATCTTCCAATTCTATGTGAAGAACAAGGTGCAGCATATGCATTTGTTCCAAGCAAGCAAGAACTGGGAAAATCTTTGGGTATTGACATTACTTCTGCCGCTGCAGCAATTTTAGACGCTGGTGATGCACAACACATAGTTGATCAAGTTGTCTCAGCAATTGCTAAAATTAAAGGTGGTAAGACCAGTAAATGAGCACTACAACTGACGACGTAACTCAATCTGAAATTATTCAAATTGTTGGTAGAACTGGTATTGCTGGTGAAGTTATTCAAGTTAGAGTAAAAGTTCTTTCTGGTAAAGATAAAGGTAGAATTCTCACTAGAAATGTAAAAGGCTCTGTTAGAATAGGAGAAATTCTTATGTTACGAGAAACAGAAAGAGAAGCAAAGAAAATTCATTAGGTGAAAAATATGAGTCTCTTAGTAAAACCCTGCAGTTTTTGTGCAAGACCTGTTGCAAAAGGTTCAGGTACTATGCTTGCAAAAAATGACGGAACTGTTTTATGGTTTTGTTCTGCAAAATGCAAGAAAAATGCACTAGAGTTAAAACGTGATCCAAGAAAACTAAAGTGGACCAAGAAATACGTTAAGGGCGGAATTCAACACAAGAAATAGAATTGGCTGAACATACTCTTTTCATTGTAAAACCAGATGCAGTAGCTAGAAAACTTACTGGTGAAGTCATTACAAGATTTGAGAAAAAGGGATTCAAACTTTTAAAATTAAAAATGTTTACATTTACACAAAAGCAAGCTGAAAATTTCTATGTAGTCCATAAAGACAAACCATTCTTTGGCGAACTCACATCATTTATCACATCAGGTCCAGTTGTTGCAGCAATAATTGAGGGAAACAATGCAATTGCAACTACACGAATCATGATTGGTGCAACAAAATCTTTTGATGCCGCACCTGGTTCAATAAGAGGAGACTATGGATTGGGATTAAGTGACAATATCATTCATGCATCTGATTCACAGGAAAGTTTTGATCACGAATCGAGGGTAGCGTTTGAGTGATTTGATTGCAAATTCGTCAACCTATAGTGGTAGTTTTAGGTCACGTAGACTCTGGTAAGACATCTCTTTTAGATAAAATTAGAGGCACTGGCGTTCAAGGCAGGGAAGCCGGAGGCATCACTCAGCACATTGGTGCAAGTTTTCTTCCAACTGAGACAATCAAAGAGACATGTGGTCCATTATACAAAAAATTACAAGAGTCAGAAAATCAGGTTCCTGGAATTTTGGTAATTGACACACCAGGCCACGAGGTCTTTACAAATCTTAGAGCAAGAGGCGGCTCTGCTGCTGATATTGCTATTTTGGTAGTTGATGTTAATCGAGGATTCCAACCGCAAACAAATGAGAGTTTGAAAATACTGCAGAGCAGAAAAGTTCCATTTGTTGTTGCACTAAACAAATGTGATCAAATATCTGGATGGAGAAAATCAGAAACCAAATTCATCACACAAGCAATCAAAGAACAAGACGCGTTTATCCAAACTGATCTTGATCAAAAAATCTATGATGTGGTAGGAACTTTATCAATTCTGGGATATCAGTCCGAGGCATTTTATCGAGTTAAAGACTTTAAATCCGAAATTGCAATTGTGCCAATCTCTGCAAGATCTGGAGTTGGAATACCTGAACTGCTTGCAGTACTAGTTGGACTGACACAGCAATATCTGCAAAAAAGACTAGATCAGAAAGAAAAAGAATCTCACGGAATAGTACTTGAGGTAAACGATGAAGTTGGATTAGGTCATACAGCTAATATCATACTAATTGATGGCAGTATCAAAAAAGGTGATACCATAGTTGTTGCAAAAAGAGATTCAGTTATTGTAACAAAACCTAAAGCAATTCTCTTACCAAAACCACTAGATGAAATGCGTGACCCCAGAGACAAATTCAAAC
>JAHFUX010000032.1 GCA_023264875.1 Nitrosarchaeum sp. | reverse complement strand
ATGGATGGGAATATGCCAAAACTTGATGGATATGAGGCATTTTCTCAAATCATAGAAATGGATAAAAATGCAAAAGTGGTAATAGTGACAGGTTATTCCGAATTTGATCTAAAAAATAAAAGAGCCCTAGAGCAAGGACTAGTTTCTGTTATTTCAAAACCAATTGGAGTAGATACGCTATTAGATTTGGCAAAGAAATATTCAGATGTAAAAAATTTGGAAAAACAAGATCCAGTTGATAAATCAAATTTAGAAAGATCTATAAGCTAATACAATAACAAACATTTTGAATATGACAAATAATTCTTGGTGGGAAGGATTGCCAGAAGAGATTGAATCAGATTTAGAAATTTTGTCAGATTTAAAAAATAAAAATTGATTTTAAATTATTGTTTTCAGGTTGCAATTTAACAAAAAAGCGGGTCTAGTGGGATTCGGACCCACGACAACCGGATTAAGAGTCCGGTGCGCTACCTGGCTGCGCCATAGACCCATAAAAATAGCAAATCCTAGAGTTGTTATTAATCTTAAGATTGGAAAAGAAATGAAAATTTAGTTTTGAGCTTTTGCTTCAATTTCAGCATACTTTTCAAGAATTGCAGTAAGTGCAGTTGAAACTGGAACATCGTTCATTTTTTTCTTTTCTGCAAGTAGTTTTTGGTATGCATCTAGTGTAATGTATACTGGAATTGAGCCATTTCCTTCAAGTAATCCTCTTACATTGTAGAGTGCAGTTTCCATTCCTCTCTCAGCAGATTTTGCAAACTTTGCTTTATCCAAAATTGCTCCTAATGGACCAAATGGCATGACATAATCAACTGACATGGTTACTCGAGTTAAATTATCACCTAATGATTTGAATTCGTTGGTAATTTTCCAATTCTTAAATGGACCTTGAATCTGTTTTGCAGAAATTCTTTCATTTCTTACAAACTCAGTTGTTTCACAATCCCATTCTAGTCGTTTACCGCTAAAGTCACCGATTATTCTAAATGTTGTTCCAACACCCATCCCTTCTTTGATGTTCATAGGAATTACTGTCATGCCTACTGTATCATTTTTGATTTGATCAGAGACATGTTCTGGTCTTGCAAAATAAGTAAATACGTTTTCTACAGGTGTTTTAATATCGATTGATTTTATTACGATAGTCAACGTTTCAGTCTCTTGTCAATAAGGATTTAAAGGTTTTGAAGATTTTCTTGTAGAAATTGATTAACACTATATTCATGCAAAGATTTCATATTCATAATGATAAAATTACGATCGGTTAGCATAATGTTTATTTTAGTATCAACTATGACTCCTTTATTTTCAGATGTACATGCACATTCAATGTTTAATTCTGCTGAAGAATTTCTTGGAGGATACAGAGTTCAGGTTGCAACGTTACCAGAATTTCCACAGATAGGAGAAAAATCACAGATTTTATTTAGAATTGGAGATAGTGATTTTAATGAAGTTGATAATTTTACAATGGGTATTAGATTTTTTTACAATGATCAACAAATTGATGCAATCAATCCAGAATCACATAAAGGTGGTCATTACGAGATGGATTATGTCTGGGAAAAACCAGGAAATCATGTTGTTAAAGTAGATCTATATGATATGGGCGGTAAACCAGGAATTCTAACGTATACTTTTAACATGAGCACTCAAAGTCCATTTGGATATATTTTCATCATGTCAATTACAATAGGAGCTATTACATTAGGAGTAGTTGTAGCGTATATCTATCTACCAAAAAAAATAAAATTTAAATCTAGAGTGTAGATTCAATCGGTTTTTTTGCAATTCTAAATGCAAACAATGCAGTTAGTAAAACCATTGAAAACAATAGTATTCCAACTCCCAGGTGAATTGCAACAAGAACAGCATGAAGTTTTAGATTAATTACTATGGCACCCAAAGTAATCTGAGTAACTACAAGAGTTGATGCAAAAGTACTAGTGAATTTTATCTTTCTTCCAGCATTTCTATTAAGCCAACTTCCTATTGCAGTTGCAATTACAAGTGTAGCAGTAGTTACAGCAATTAATCGATGAGTCCACTCAATGAAATATTTTTCATTAGGTAATACACCATTTGGACAAAGTGGCCAGTCAGGACATGTCAAACCAAGTCCAGCTGATGAGACGTATCCACCAATAAACATCAAAGAGTATAAAACAATCAGAGATGCTAATGCGAGATATTTTAGAGCCAAACTATTCTACTATGAAGGAACCTTTCATTCCTTGCAATGCATGTCCTGGAACTGTACAAATGTAGTAATAAGTTCCTGGTGCACCTGCAGTAAATGTAACACTGCCACCTTGACCTGGCTTTATTGGATTTGATGCAGCGGCAATTGCAGAATTCCAAAGTACGTTATTGACATTTTCTGGATCTGAGACAATTCCAAATGCATGAAATGATTTACCATTATTTGTTACTGAAAAAGTAATTTCATCACCAGATTTTACTTTAAATTCTGGATTGTGTCCTTCTTCGCCAGGTAATGCATTAAATGCAAATGTTTTGAAATCAGATGATTCAATAAAGTTTACACTAAAATCAAGGTGATTTCCAGTTGGGGCTGCTGCCTTTGGAGCTTCTCCTACTTGTGCAGGACCCACAATAATCTCTCCAACCATACCTTGTTCTCTGTGACCTGGAACTGTACAAATGTAGTAGTAGGTTCCTTCCTCAGATGGAATAAATTCAGATGTGCCACTTTCACCAGGTTTTAGTGGATTTGAAGGAGATTTAATTGCGCTAGTTGAAATGATTCCTGCAGTTCCTTCACCTACTTTGGTTACACCAAATGCATGAAATGATTTTCCTCCGTTTGCAACATTAAAGACAATTTCATCACCAACATTTGCATTAATTGTAGGATTGTGTCCTTCTTCGCCAGGTAATGCATTAAATGCAAATGTTTTGAAATCAGATGATTCAATGAAATTTAGAGTCATTGCTATGTGTTTTCCAGTTGCTACACTTGGTGCAAGATTATGTTCAGATTCTCCTGCCATTTGAGCAACTACTGGAGCTTGATATGAAGTCCAATAATCCCACATGCTAAAGAAGATCACACCACCAACAAGACAAATTCCTAGCATTATTGCCATCATTTTTCCAATCCTTGCTGGAGATGTTCTGTAAATTTCTTGATTGTGTTGATTCATTTCATATTTCTCCTAATGATGTGGATTCTTTGCTTCAAAAGGATAATAGTATTTGCCACCTAGATTGAATGGATCGTCGGTGTCTGCTAATTTTCCTTTGCCAGAACTGTAAATCATGTTTATCAAAAATAGCACCATACTAACACCAATAATCATGGCACCTACTGAAGCAATTTGGTTCATAGTAATCCATTCTGGAATTGGTGGGTAATCATAAACTCTTCTTGGCATTCCGTATAGACCAAGCACATGTTGTGTAAAGAATACCAAAACTGTTCCTATAAATGATAATATAAAGTGAATTTGTCCCATTCTCTCATTATACATTCTTCCTGTCACATATGGGAATATGTAGTAAAAGAAACCTATTGAGCCAAATGCAATTGTTCCCATTACAAATAGGTGGAAGTGACCAACTACCCAATAACTGTCATGTGTTTGAAAGTCCAATGGCATTGCAGCATTTACAACACCACCTGCTCCTGCTGAGAAAAATAATGCAATTCCTCCAACAGCCCACATCATTGGTGTTGCAAATTTGATTCTACCATTCCACATTGTTGCAATAAAGTTAAAGACGTGCATTGCAGATGCGGGTACTGCAGCTAGTGTTCCTATCATGAATACAGTTTTTTCAGTAAATGACATTCCTGTAGCATACATGTGGTGTGCCCAAGATGAGAAACTTACCAGCGATAACAATACAAAAGCAAAGATTCCAGAGCTGTGACTAAAGATTGGTTTTCTTGAAAATCTTGGAATAATTTCATACATCATTCCGATTGCTGGAATGACCAGTACATACACTTCAGGATGGAATGTAAACCAGAACAAGTGCTGATATGCAATTGGGTCACCACCCATTGCAGGATTGAAGAATCCACTTACACCAAGTCTGTCAGTAAGTAGCATCAAAAGTGCTGCTGCAAATGTAGGAATTGCAACTAGAATAATTAATGATGACGTCAAAAATGACCAAGCCAATAATGGTACTTGACCCATTGACATGTCTGGATGTTTACATTTTAAAATTGTAACAATAAAGTTGATAGCACCAAGGACTGATGAAATTCCCAAAATTTTTAGTCCAAATATCCACATGTCTGCAGCTGGACCTGGTGCACTGATAATAGAATATGGTGGTGTTGCATACCAAGTAAAGTCAGCAAAGCCCAACCAAATTAGTGCACCTGCCGGTGGAATCATCCAAAATGCTATTGCATTTAATTTTGGATATGCCATATCTTTGTATCTAACCATAATTGGTACAAGGTAATTACCGACTGCAGATGCAAATGGTAAAATGAATAAGAAAATTAATGTTGTTCCATGTACAGTAAACATTCTGTTAAAGGTCATAGAGTCTGCAATTATTTGTGATCCAGGTAAGAACAGTTCTGCTCTAATTCCAAGAGCTAATGCACCACCCATAAATAAGAATGAAAGAGATGTTATGAGGTATAGTAATCCTACATCAGTATGATGTGTTGAAAACATTATTTGCCAAATTGGACGTGGCTTTTGTAATTCCAGAACCATTAGTAATTCTCCTCACTTGAAAGTTTGGATAAAAGGGTTAGCATCAAGATGATGGTTCTGCCTCCTCCACGATTAGTTTACCACGCATATTATAATGAATTAACCCACAGTATTCTCTGCATTGAATGTCATGTTCTCCAACTTCCATTGGTGCAAACCATACTGTATTGACTCTTCCAGGTATTGCATCTAACAATACAACATAATCATGAATGTTAAATGAATGATTAACGTCCTTTGACGTTATTTCAAATTTGTATGCTTTGCCCACTTTAACATGTAGTTCACCAATTTCTTTTGTTCCATCTTCATGTTCAAATGACCAGAACCATTGTTGTCCTGTTACTTTGATGACTTCGGCATCTGCTGGAATGTGTTCAACTAATCTTTCTGCATTCCATGCTTCTGAACCTACCCAAACCATTAAAGCTATTACGACGCCAACATAAACCCATTCAGGCCAGTTAGAATGATGTCCCATTTTACCATACTCCTTCCTTTTCATATGGAGTTGGAGTAGCCTTTGGATTAGATTCTCTGAATCTCCAACATAACCAAATTATAGTTCCAGATACTACTGCACCAACCGTAAATGCGACAGTCATCATTCGATAAAATAAATTCCAAATTACTACTCTACGATCAATATATCCTTCAGGTTCATCACCTGCAGCAAAGACGTAATCTGCTGCTGGAATGATTACTAAAATTGCCAATACTAAGAATAGACCAAGTATACTCTTCATTAGCGATTGACAGTCGTGACCTGTGATTTCTATTTAAGGGTTTTCAAGATTACTATCTACCAGTCTTGATTGAAACGCGACGGATCCATTACATTAAGTCCAGAAATTGAAAATTTACGTTTGTATTCTCTAAAGATGTTCAGAGATGCATTTGCAATAATTAATTCAAATAGATTCGTCGGTGTAAGATCTACTACAGTAGATAGCATTGCTTTGATTGGATCCATATGAGTTACAAGTACAACGTTTTGATCAGGATGATTTTCAATGACATGATCTACAATACCTAGTATACGTTTTTTTACCTCTGAGAAAGTCTCAACACCGTTATGAGCAATTTCTAATTCACCATTATAGAATTTCATAAAAACATTACCATGACTGGTAAAGATTTCATCGTATGGCACGCCAGTAAATTTTCCCATGTCAAGTTCAATTAGTCTATCATCAATTATTACATCAAGGGAATTATGTTTGCCAACAATTTCTGCAGTATGTCTTGCTCTTTCAATAGGACTAGAATAAATTGCAGAGATATTCATGTGTTCTAAGAATTTTGCTGCCTTTTCTGCCTGATCAATTCCCTTTTCAGTTAATGGTACACCTGGAGTTCTTCCAGTTAGAATTCTTTCGAGATTATTTTTTGCCTGACCATGTCTCAGAAAAATAATAGAGCCCAATCTGATCGAATGCCAAATAAAGATAATAATAAGATTCTCAGGACAATATCATGAAAATTGGGATTATTGGCGGGACTGGAGGAATGGGAAAAGGTTTTGCTCTAAGATGGTCTCAAAATCATAACGTAATAGTCGGTTCCAGAGATGCTGTAAGAGCATCAGAGTCTGCAAAAGAATACACAAATCTTGCAAAAGAATCATTTGGACAAATTAATGGAACAATTACAGGAAACGATAATGTTTCAGTTGCCAAAGATAGCGATGTTTTGATTTTATCAATTCCTTATGAGAACATTGATTCTGTCTGCTCAGAAATTTTACCTGTAGTCAAAGATAGTTGTGTAGTTGTATCTCCAATTGTTCCAATGGTAAAAACTGATGTAGGGTTTGAATTCATTCCAATTAAAGAAAACAAACCATTCTCATATCAACTTGTTTTAAAATATATGAAAAACAAATCAAAACTAGTTTCTGCATTTCATGTTATTTCTGAAAAGAAACTTGTCAATCCAACAATGGTACTTGATTATGATATTTTTGTATGTGGTGATGATAAAGAATCAATTGAGGTGGTAAATGGTTTGATTAATGAAATTAAAGGATTAAGACCAATTTACTTGGGACCGGGAGAATTATCATATCTTGCAGAGATTTCAACACCGTTATTGCTAAATGCAATGATAAGAAACAAGATAAAAAATCCAGGTATCAAAATTATCTAATTTTACTAGTGATGAGCCACGAATATTATAGACGAGGGAGAAATTGGTATACTGCAATTGGTGCACTTTTTCTAATTATGGCAGGAATTGTTCTGGTTAGGCAAGTAATACTCTGGGGTCCAGAATTTGTAGAGGACTTTATTGTAAATTCAGAATTCACCAATGAGAAAGTATCAATAGGTATGATTGGCTTTGGTATTTTTATGATATTGTGGGGATTTAGAAAACATGAATCGCAGAGATGAATTTTTAAAAACTCAAAAAGTTTTACATTTTACAACTATAGGAAGTAACAAAACTCCACACATAGTACCTGTTTGGTATATGTATAGTTCAAAAAAAATCTACATCGGCACAAACACTAGAACTCAAAAGGCAAAAAACGTAAAGAAAAACAACAGAGTTGCATTTTGTGTAGATGTGGGAGTTAATTCTCCAATATATGGTGTAATGGGTCAGGGAAAGGCAAATATCATTTTAGAAGATAACAGGGTAAAACAAATTGCAAAAAAAATACTAGCAAGATATTTCAAAAGCATACAAAACAAATCTGCAATAGAGTTACTAGATGATACTAACTGTATTATAGAGATAACTCCAGAAAAGTTGTCTACTTGGAGTTATTGACTAACAAACTCTTCGATCTTGTTCATTGCTGAATCTAGAATTTCAAGACTAGGCAAATAGACTAGTCTAAAATGTCCACTGCCATATTTTTCTCCAAAGCCAGAGCCATGTACTGTTAGTACTCCTTTTGATTCTAAGAGTTTTTGTACAAATTCTTTATCAGTTCCAAATCGATTATCTTCAATCTTTGGAAAAGCATAAAATGCGCCTTGTGGATTGGGACAAGACAAACCTGGTATTGAATTTAATCTTTTTACAACCAAGTCTCTTCGCTTTTTTAGTTCAGATACAAATTCAGAGATGTATCCTTGAGGTCCTCGCAGTGATTCTAATGCTGCATACTGAACTGGAAGATTTGTAGCAATTCTTACTCTGGCAAGTTTTGGAAGATTTTCTCGCAGTGCATCAAGTTTTGAGGATTGATTAAATGCAATATAACCAATTCGCCATCCAGACATTAAATGAACTTTGGAGAATCCATTAAGAACAATTACAGGTGAATCTCCTGCTACTTTACCAATTCCTATAAATTTTTGATCAAAGACTATTTGATCATAAATTTCATCACAGATTATGTATAGATTATGTTGATTTGCAATTTCAACTAATTTTTTAAGTGATGATTCATTAAATACAACACCAGTTGGATTGTTTGGACTAATCAAACAAATGGCAATAGTTTTTGAGGTAATCTTTGATTTAATATCATCAATATCAGGTGTAGAATTGTCTAAATCAACTGCAAATTCTACAGGAATTCCACCATGAAGTCTGACATATGAGGCATATGGTGGATAGTATGGTCCTGGCAATAATACCTCATCACCTTCTTCAACAATTGACGATATTACCATATCAAGTCCTTCAGAAACACCATTTGTAATTAGAATATCATCAGCTGAAATTGATAGTCCCTTTGCATTTTCTTTTTTTGCAATTTCTACTCTGAGTTCTTTGAGACCTTCTGATGCAGAGTAATAGTTTTCTCCTTTTCTTATTGCATTAATCATTGCTTCTTTTACATTATCAGGAGGTTGAAAACCAAACTGTACAGGATCACCAATGTTAAGATAATCAACTTTCATTCCTTTTTGTTCAACTTTTCTTGCAGCTAGAACAATATCTCTAATTGCATATTCAACACCAGCTACTTTCTTTGATATTTTCAAAGTATCTAGACAGATATTTAGGCCTGTTAAATTCTTACTTGTTTGGACTCGTAGCACAGTCTGGATAGTGCGAGCGGCTTCGAACCGCTAGGTCGAGGGATCGAAGCCCTCCGAGCCCTTTAGATTATTTTATTAAACAAACAATTCACTTACCATATGAATTGAAGATTTCCATATTCAAAATCGGTTTAGTATTGAGTGTGATTGGAATGATTTGGATATCATTTGTTTTTCTCCAAGGAGACAGAATATCTGAAGAAATTGTGTTAAAATCAACAAATTCACATGATATAGAGTTGAATTTTAATGGAAAAGGTATTGGATACTACAAAGTATTCATGCCAGAATTTACAGGTAATCAAGTATTTGTTCAGATTTTGGATAGGAATCAGAATATAATATCTGAAGAAATTATTCAAACAAAGATGTCTGTTGGTTATTTTAATTTTGAAAAAAGTGGAATATATACAGCAAAGATAACAAATCCATCTGAAAACCAAATAAATCTACAAGTTGAGCTTGGAGATGCAAACTCTGAAAATATGATATCTTCAGGTGTGATGATACTGATAGGTGCAGTAATGATTATTGTATCATCGTATATGAAATTAAAAAATTACAATATTGAACAACCAGATGAGAATATCTCATAGACTGGAAGACACTGTATTGTGTGACCAAAAATCAAAACTAGGTTAAAAACAAGCCAAGTTGTAAAAAATAAAAATGAAATAATAGAGAAAGGAAGAAACACCTTGAGTTTTGTTTTTTGTAGATTTTTTAACATTAGAAATCCACCTAATGCAGATAAGACTAGACCAAATTCTAGTGGTTGATGTGACCAAGAGAGTAAACCATCAATTCCAAAGACATCATGCGAAAGTGAATCTGCATATCCTGCAACTATTTGGATTAGTGAACCAGTAATTACTAGAATGATTCCATTTTTTAGAGAATTTTTTGTAGAGTTTCTAAGTAAAAGAATTGTTCCTATGATTGCTGCACTGGTAGTTATTGAAACACCAGTGTAAACTACAATGTGTGGGATACTCCAAAAGAATTCAGGCTCTTTTTGGAGATGAGATATTGCATCCCAAAAACCTGCAGATACAACTACAAAAGGTCCAATTACTGCAAGAACTGAAACTAGAGATACAAGTGTACTAGTTTTTGCAAGTGATGAATTTGAAAATTTTTGAATTAATTTCATTTTATTTTTCTTATCTATTACGATATTTGAAGTATCGTAAATGTATCAAATAAAAAAATTGAACAATATGGGTAATTTTGGGAATTAACTATATTAGATCAAAAGAATCAGAGACGTCATGAGTCCTGGAATAGGGTTAATGAAAAGGAGACTGGAAAAAGAAAAAGATGCGATTGCTTTAGCTGTTTCAGGTATTGCAAAAAAATATGATATTCAACCAGAAAATATCAAGACGTTAGAGACAAAATATGATGGCGATGCAGGAGATTGGTATGTTGCACTTGGATGGAATGAGAAAAAAGC
>JAHFUX010000013.1 GCA_023264875.1 Nitrosarchaeum sp. | reverse complement strand
GAAAGAATCATACCAGCAAAAGAGGTGCATTTCAGACTATTGGAGGTAATCCAGCATTTATTATTGTAAATGATCAAATTCAGAGAAATATGAAAGGTGAGTTTTTCAAAGTCAAAGAATTTCAGCCAAGGATTAATCTCAATACAAAAGTGGCATTAGTAAAATATCATCCAGGATATGATCCCAATCTTTTGGGAAAAATTATTGAAATGAATTATAGTGGAATAATTTTTGAGGGAACTGGTTTAGGACACATTGGAAAAACAATGTATGATAATGTAAAAAAAGCAAATGAGAAAGGCATTTTCTTAGGCATGACTTCACAATGTATTGATGGCAGAGTAAGAATGACAGTATATGAAAGCGGTCGAGATTTACTTAATTTAGGAATAATTTCTTTGGAGAATATGATTCCAGAAGTAGCATTAGTCAAAGCTATGTGGGCTCTAGGAAATTCAGAAACTCTTGAAGATGTTAAGCAGATAATGCTTCAAAATATTGCTTCTGAGATATATGATTAAAAATGAGTGATGTTAATGTTTGAATTTATCATTGAAAATATTGGATTAAAAGTAGGTCTTGAGATACATCAGCAATTATTTACTAACAAAAAATTATTCTGTAGTTGTGTACCACTTGAATCAGATGAATATACTATAAAATTTCAAAGAAAATTAAGAGCAGTTAAAAGTGAATTGGGTGAATATGATCCAGCAGCTCTTTTTGAGAGTTCAAAATCTAAAACAATAGTGTATTACGCCAATCCAGAGAGTAGCTGTTTGGTAGAACAAGATGAAGAACCTCCTCATAATTTAGATATTGATGCAAAAAATCTTGCACTAGTAATTTCATCTGCACTTGAATCAAATATTTTTAGTGAAATCTATCCCATGAGAAAGACAGTAATTGATGGTTCAAACACTACTGGTTTTCAGAGAACTATGTTAATTTCTCAAGGAGGACATATCGAGGTTGACGGTGAAAAAATTGGCATTCAATCAATTTGTTTAGAAGAAGATGCCGCAAAACTGCTTGGAGATAAGGGAGACATACGAGAATACAGTTTGGATCGTCTTGGTGTTCCTTTAATTGAAATTGCGTTAGAACCTGTTGAGGGAGACTCAAAAAAAATAAAAAAAATTGCATTATCTTTAGGTAGATTGTTACGAAGTACAAAAAAGGTTACTCGTGGAATTGGTTCAATACGACAAGATGTCAACGTCTCTGTTAGGGATGGTGGAGGAGTAGTTGAAGTCAAAGGAGTACAACAATTAGACCAATTAGAAAAAGTAGTAGAATTTGAGGCTAAAAGACAACATGGTCTTGTCAAGATAGCTGAAAAATTACAAAATTCTAATTTTGGAGAAATTTCAAAAAATAACGATGTTTTTGATATAACAAATAATTTTAAGAATTGTGAATCAAAAATTATTCAAAAATCCTTAAGAGATAACTCAATTATCAAAGCAATTCGAATCAGGAATTTTGCCGGAATGTTTGGTTATTCACCATATGAAGGAATAAGATTAGGAAAGGAAATTGGTCAGATTGTAAAATTCTATGGCATTGGAGGAGTTTTTCATTCAGATGAATTACCAAATTATGGCATAGAAGAAGGTGACATATCTGTTGTGAAAAAAATACTAGAAATCAATGAGACTGATGCATTTTTAATAATTGCTGCACCTTTAGTAAAAATTGATTTTGCAATTGATTCTATAATTAAAAGAATAAGTCAAGCAAAAAAAGGAGTTCCTGCAGAAACTAGATTAGCTACTCAAACTGGTGAAACAGTATTTCTTAGACCTAGACCAGGCGCATCAAGGATGTATCCTGAAACAGATATTCCTCCAATTATTATAACAAAAAAAGAATTAGAGGATACAAAAAAGAACATCCCAAAATCATGGGATGAATCACTTAATGAGCTGCAAAGAAAATATGATTTGAATTTACAATTAACAGAGCAAATTTTTGATTCACCATATTTAGAAATTTTTGAAAAAATTTGTGAAAAAACTTCAATAGTACCAACTTTCATAGCCTCAATTCTTTGTTCTACTATTACTAATCTAGAAAGAAATGGTTTGAATTCTCAATTATTAAGAAATGAAGAAATTGTAAAAACTTTTGAATTTTTAACAAAAGGAAAAATTACTAAAGAATCAATTGAAATCATATTTGAAAATATTATGTCTGGAAAATCAAAAACAATTGAAGATGCAATAAAAAATACATCTATTGAGACTGTCAGTAAAGAAGAATTTGAAAAAGTTATAGAAAATATTATCATAAATAACAAAGAAATTATTCAAAACCAAAAAGAGCGTGCAGTTAGTCCATTAATGGGAATTGCCATGAAAGAACTGAGGGGGAAAATATCAGGTGAAATGGTAAATAGCCTGCTTTTGGAAAAAATAAAGAAGTTTTTGGAAAATAATTAGTCATAATTGTATGCGGGAAGTGGGATTTGAACCCACGAACTCCTAGAAGATAAGGATCTGAACCTTACGCCTTTGACCAGGCTGGGCTACTCCCGCAATCTAAATTTTTGAAATCTAGAATAAGTTTCTTTATTAATACTGTTTTAGTTAAAATACATCAGATTAACCAATTACATAGAAAATGGAATTTAGAGAGATTTATTGTAGTAATTGTAAAAAAATTCTAGGGCGTTATAACATAAAATTCTACAGTGATGATAAAATTGGAGAAATATTGAATACTCATCACATAACTCACGTACGAAATGGTCATCAAGTTACAATAAGAAAATTTGACAAGAATACTAGATCATAATTTTAATTTTTCAATAGCTTCAGATAAAGTTGAAATTCTTTGAACATTTTGATCAGAAATATGTTGATTCCATGGTTGTGAGTATAGAAAAACATTTTTTTTACGTTTTAAAAATTTAATTGCATTGAGTGGAGAATCATCAATAAAGACATCATAATCTAAATCTGCCTTCATTGGGCCATCAATTACTGAAACATAATTTTGATAAGTTACATCGTGTAGTTTAAGCCAATTTTTTACAAAAGAATCAGTTGAAGATTCTCGAGCTGTAACAATATCAACCTGTCCAAAATTTGAAAGATTTTGTGTTGTTATTGACAAATTATCTTCTGTTGGAGGAATATAGTTCCAATTTTTCCAACATGAAGTTAACTCTTCATAAAAATCGTATCTATTAATTTTGAATTTCTTCCAAAAATCCCAATTTGTTATATCGTCTTTAGAAATACTAGGTCTGATTTTATTACTATAAGTTAGCCATGATTCAATTACATCAGCTAGTACACCATCAACATCTAAAGCAATTTTCAATTTTATTACCTATTATTCATTAGATTTTTGGAATTCATCTAAAAGATTTTTTTGATGTTTACTAAGTTTTTTTGGAATATTAACAACAATTCGTATGTATTGATCTCCCCTACTTCTTGAATTCATGTGTGGTACACCTCTGCCTTTTAATTTTATGATTGTATTTGGTTGACTGCCAGATTCTACTTTAATTTTTTCAGTTCCATCCAAAGTTGGAACTATGATTTCACGACCTAAAGTAGCGTCAATCATAGAGATATCTTGATCATAAAAAATGTCCATACCATCTCTTTTGAATTTTTGGTGAGATTGAACTCTAATTCTAACAATTAAATCTCCATTTATTCCTCCAGGGATTTCATTTCCTTCTTCTGGAACAGTATAATCTCCAGAATCTACACCTGGAGGAATATCAAATGATATTTTTTTGGTACCTTTCTTCTTGCCGTTTCCTTTACATTCACTACATGGTGTTTGTATGATTGAGCCTTGTCCCTTGCATGTTGAACATGGTTCTACTGTAACAAATGATGCAAATCCCATGCTTCTACTTCTACGTACCTGACCTTGACCATTACATGTTGAACAAGTATTCTTCTTTGTACCAGGTTTACATCCAGAACCATTACAGATTTCACATCGTATTTCTTTTTGTAAATTGATTTCCATTTTTTTACCATGAAGAACATCTTCAAGAGTTACGGAAGTTTCATAAAGAATATCAGAACCTCTTTGTTGTCTATAACTAGATCCTCCTGTTCTACCAAAGATAGATTCAAAAATTGAATCAAATCCGCCACTTCTTCCAAATAGATCACTGAAATCATCACGTGCACCTTGGAAAATATCATCATTGCTATATCTTCCATCTACACCAGCATGACCATGTTGATCGTAAACTTTTCTTTTTTCAGGATCCGAAAGAACACCATACGCCTCAGAAATTTCTTTAAAGTGCTCCCCAGCTTCAGCAGATTTGTTACGATCAGGATGAAATTTTAACGCTAGTTTTCTATATTGTGCTTTGATTTCATTAGATGGTGATGTTTTTGAAACCCCTAAAACTTCATAATAATCACGTTTTGCAGCCATAAATCATTCTCTAATTGTAATTGATGTATAAATTGTTGAATTTGTTAGTTTTTAGCTTCATCAGTTGAAGATGATTCGGAATTTTGCTGAGTATTATTTTGTTCTTGTTGATTATCTGCTCCAGCATTTTGTTGATCTGAACCAGATTGAGATGCAACATTTTTGTAAAGTTCGGTTGTAATTTCATTCACTAATGATTTTAAAGTATCAAGTTTTGGTTTAAGTTCATCAATTTCCTTATCAAGTGATTCTTTAACTTCTTTTACCGCATCAGTGATTTTAATTCCCTGTTCTTGTGAGATTTTATCTTTAAGATCATGATTTACAAGTTTTTCAACAGTATAGATAAAACTTTCAGCTTCATTTTTTAGATCAATTTTTTCTTTTTTCTTTTTATCTTCATCAGAGAATTTTTCAGCATCTTCTTTTAGTTTTTCAATTTCTTCTTTTGATAATTTCGAGTTAGATGAAATGGTGATTTTTGCTTCTCTTTTTGTGCCAAGATCTTTGGCAGCTACATTGATTATTCCATTTGCATCAATGTCAAATTTTACCTCAATTTGAGGAATACCCCTTGGAGCAGGCGGTAAATCTGTAAGATTAAAACTTCCCAAAGAAACATTGTCAGTTGCCATGGGTCTTTCTCCTTGGACTACATGGATTGTTACTGCTGTTTGATTATCTGCTGCAGTAGTGAAAACTTTACTTTTTGATGTTGGTATTGTTGTATTTCTTTCAATTAATGGTTCTCTTACTCCACCCAAAGTCTCGATTCCTAATGTTAATGGAGTTACATCAAGTAATACAATATCACTGGTTACATCACCAGCAATAATTCCTGCCTGAATTGCTGCACCCATTGCCACTGCTTCCATTGGATCTATACCTGATTCAGGTTCTTTTCCAAGTACTTCACCAACAAATTTTTTCACTGATGGCATTCTTGTTGGTCCTCCAACCATTACAATTTTGTTAATATCAGATTTTGATAGTTTAGCGTCTTCAAGTGCTTTTTCCATAGAAGGTTTACATCGTTGAATGATAGGTCGAATTAATTCATCAAGTTTTGCTCGTGTTATTCGTAATTCAAGATTCTTTGCACCTGATGAAGGATCATGTGAAATGAAAGGAAGGTTAATGTCAGTTTCCATAACTGTTGAAAGTTCAATCTTTGCTTTTTCTGCAGCCTCTCTAATTCGAGCCATTGCAGTAGTATCTTTAGATAGATCAACTCCCTCTTTTTTCTTAAATTCATCAAGAACATAATCAATTACAACTTTATCCATATCTGTTCCACCTAATTGTGTATCACCAGAAGTACTCATTACTTCAAAGACACCACCACCCATTTCCATTATTGTAACATCTAGGGTTCCTCCACCAAAATCAAATACAAGAATTTTCATGTCTTCTTTTGTTTTATCTAATCCAAATGCCAAAGATGCAGCTGTTGGTTCGTTTATTATTCTTACAACATCAAGACCGGCAATAGTTCCGGCGTCTTTAGTTGCTTGACGTTGGTTATCATCAAAATATGCCGGAACAGTGATAACAGCTTTTTCAACTGGTTCACCTATGAAGGCTTCAGCATCTTTTTTTATTTTTTGAAGAATAAATGCTGAAATTTGTTGAGGTTTGTAATTTTTATCTTGAATTTTAAAAGTATAATCAGTACCCATCTTTCTTTTTGCTGCAGCAATAGTACTGTCAGGATTGGTTACAGCTTGTCTTCTGGCAGGTTCACCTACCAAAAGTTCACCGGTTTTAGTAAATGCTACAACCGAGGGAAATGCTTTACCGCCTACTGTAGCGCCCTCTGCTGCGGGAATAATGGTTGGTTTTCCACCCATTACTACTGCAGCCGCAGAATTGCTTGTTCCTAAATCTATTCCTATTATTTTAGCCATTTTATTTCATCCTTATTTTTTTGATATTTCTACCAGTGTCGGTCTAATAACTCTCTTATGAGAAATATATCCTTTCCTAAGTTCTTTTGTAATTGTATTATCATCTAGTTCAGAATCAGTAATAATTGATATAGCTTCATGAAAATTCGGATCAAAGATTTCACCTAATGCATCTATAGGAATCACATTATATTTTACTAACAAAGAATCCATATTTTTCAAAATAGAATCCAATCCTTCTGTGTTGATTTTACTTTCTGTAAATACTTGTTTAGCCCGTATAAAATCATCATAAATTTTTAAAAAATCTAACATGAATTCATCAATTTTTGTATTTACACCTTTTTCAATATCAGATTGTGTTTTTCTATTTAGATTTTGATAATCTGCCAATACATGTTTGATTTTGTCTTCACAATCTTGTACTTTTTGTTTTTCTTTTTCCAAAAGATTTTCTAATTGATCAACAGTTAGATTTTCAGCGATAGATTGTGTTAAATCATCTTGTGAATCATTGATTTGATTCTCAGAAATTACATTAACTGGAATTTCATCTGGATTATTTTCATCTGACAATTCAAACATAATGATCAATTAGCTAATTTATACTCTTATTGAATAATTTCGCATAAGGGATTAGCTTTAATTACAATAATATTGGTATCTTGTTTATTTTTTTCTATATTTTCAAAATCTATTTTTGAGCATGCTACAATAATGGTAGTTTTATCACTATGAAATAAATCAAAATTAGGATGTTCATAAGATTCGACATCACCAATGTAGTCACGTAATCTTGAAGTTAAATTCTGTAACATTTCAATTTTATCTCCACGCATTTCATGTTGATCAAGTGTCCATGATAATGCAATTTTTGTTCTGCTGGCTTTTAGATCATTTTTCTTTAATGTAAAACGAATTTCATCAATTAATTTCTTAATATAACCATCAATTCCCTTGACACTTCCATTGATTAGATACATGAGGGTATTTGCACCTTCAAATGAGGAACCTAGTGATTTAAGGTCAAATAATCCACTAACCATGTTGTCTAAGAAAATTTCTTGAAAATCATCTGAAGAAAGATCATTTTTTGTAACATCATCTTGTACGTATCTGCAAACTTCTAGAATACTACTAAGGCTAGAAAATCGAGATAATACATTAATTGCATGAAAGTGTTCAGACGAAGAAATAGCTACAAATTTTTTTTCTTTTTTTCCAGTTGTCAAAAGATCAGCCAATACAGAATCCTCTTTTCCATTAAAAGAACCGATAAACTTTGGTTGTTGACTAAGATCTTCTAAAGGATAATAAAAGTAAGAAATTTGCTTTCCTACTTCAAGACCTGTTACATGTTCAAGTAGGGAAATATTTTCATTGTTACCACCAAAACCAGTAGGTAAAGTGTAAATTACAGAACTATTTTTTTTTAAAGAAGTTGTAGCATCTTTGAATTTTGAGTGAATTTCAGTTTTGATGTCTTGACCTGTTTTTCTAATTCTTGGCGTAAAGAAGAGATACTGAGCTTTTGAAATGGCTACATCAATTGGTTCCATAGCCAATAAGGGTTCATCTTCTTTTAGAGAAGATACATTTGGGTAAGTTTTAGCTATTTCTGCTTTTAGAGAAATTGCTGATGGTGTTGACTCATCAATAATGTATACATCTGCTCCCTTTATTGCCATTTGACATGCAATGGCATAACCTTCGGTACTAAGTCCATAAACAACAACTTTTGCTCCCCCCATTACACATAATGCTAGTAATAGACTAAGAAAAACTTATTGAACTTACCATAATAATGGAAAATACTTGAAAATATGGATTGATATTCTAACTCCTAAGCAATTGTTGTTTTCTGAACCAATGATTGAAAAATTAAGGAAAAAACATAATGTTTTGTGTACCTCACGATCATATGATGAAGTCTCAAAACTTGCAAAAATTCGAAACTTTGACCTAGTTTGTGTTGGAAAACATGGCGGAAGTGAAAAATACGGTAAACTTGAGGCCAGTATTAACCGTATAAAGAAACTATCTTTGTTAATTGATAAATTTTCTCCAGAATTGGCAATTAGTTTCTGTTCTCCTGAAGCAGCAAGAGTGTCATTTGGTATGGGGATTAAACATATTGCATTTTGTGATTCGCCACATGCTAATGCAGTAATGAAATTAACATTACCTTTAATTCAAAAATTATTAATACCATGGATTATTCCCAAGAAAGAATTTTCAAAATATGGAATAGACACAAAAAATATCATTCAATATAGAGCAATAGATGCATCGGTTACAATAAAAAGAAGTGTAAACCAAAAAGATTCTTTACCATTTAAAAACAATCATAAGAAAAATATTCTGATCAGAGTAGAAGAAGACCAAGCGTCATATATACAAAAATCAAGAATAATAATTCCAATAATAAAAGAAATTGTAAATGAATTTGATGGTGAAAATATTGTCATTCTTGGAAGATATGCCGAGCAAATTAAAAACCTAAGAAAATTATTTGGTAAAAAAGCAAAAATTCTGAAAATGTCATTTGATGGAAAATATTTGTTAGACAATACTGATGTTTTTTTAGGATCAGGAGGTACTATGACAGCAGAATCGGCTTTACTTGGAGTTCCAACTATTTCTTATAATGCAGTACCAAATATTGTTGAAAAGTATTTAGTAAAAAATAATCTTGTAAAAAGAGAAACAAATCCCAAAAAAATCAACAATATTATCAAAGAATTCTTTGAATCATCTGATGATAATTATAGAAAAAGAGCAAGAAAAATTTCAAACAGTATGGAAGATCCCATTCAAAAATTAGTCCAAGTTATTAGAGAATAATTTGAATTAATTTTAGGTCAGAAAGAAACGCAAATAAAAAGTTCATTAAGGGAATAATGTTGCTCCTTTTCATAGCCCTGTAGTGTAGCGGTCAAGCACAGGGGCCTTTGAAGCCCTTAACCCCAGTTCGAGTCTGGGCAGGACTACCATATTTATAAAAAATAAACAACTACTGGAACACGAATATAATACTGTGAATTTTCAGATGGTAACAAATGACTGATATCATTTTAGGGATGGGAGAAGTAGGTTCTACTCTGTTTGAATTACTTGTTCAACGTGGCTTTAATTGTGTTGGAATAGACAGCGATAAATCAAAATGTAAAAACTATTCTGAAAATATTCCCATAAAGAATACAGAATATCTACATGTTTGTCTTCCAGGAGAATTAAATGATTTTATAGAAATTACGACTAGTTGGATTAACAAAATTAACGACTTGCAAGTTGTTATTATTCATTCTACTGTAAAACCAGGTACTACAAAGAATCTTCAAGATAAATTTGATTTGCCTGTTTTATTTTCACCAGTACGTGGTGTACATAGAAGATTTTTAGATGATATAAAAAAATACACGAAATTCATCTCTTCAGATAAGGCTGAGATTAGTCCTAAAATTAAATTAGAATTAGAGAAAAGATTTCAAAAAATACAATGGATGTCTACTACTAAAACTGCTGAATTGGCAAAAATTTTAGTAGATACAACGTATTATGGATGGCTAATCAATTATGCTCAGATTACAAAAATGATTTGTAATAAAGAAAAAATAGATTATGATGAGATGTGGAAATTTGCAGATGAAATTCATGAAAATTTAGGAAATAGACCAAAAATGTATCCTGGAATAATAGGAGGTCATTGTGTCATACCAAATCTAAGTTTAGCAAAATATGATAATTTAGAT
The DNA here is from genome assembly GCA_023264875.1 of Nitrosarchaeum sp. Lineage (GTDB taxonomy): Archaea > Thermoproteota > Nitrososphaeria > Nitrososphaerales > Nitrosopumilaceae > Nitrosarchaeum. Next base: position 31,919 of record JAHFUX010000013.1, on the reverse strand, counting down.
ATAATTAAAAAAATAAATGAACTATACAAGAGTTTTAGCGATGTTAAATCGTAATAATTAACAGTAATTGATTGCTGTTTTGTTACATAGTATGTTCGTAAATACTGTCTATCTTGTTATGATTCATAACAAAGTTCTTTATTACAATTTATGATAATACGATAATAAGATGAAAACCACAATAATTTGTACAAAAAATCTGGTTGTTCCAAGTTTGGGAAAATGAAATCATCTTTGGATTTATTAATTGGATGTATAAAAATTAGTTAGTTTGAAAAATGAGATATCTCGTTCTGCCTTTATTGTTTTTTCTAGTTTATTGTTTATTTTATACACCTTACAGCCTGCATTTGCAGTCGATCCTACAAATATAGTTGCAACTGATGCAGAGACTGATGGAGTGAATGGGTTTACAGTGCTTAATGATGCAGATGATGTAGAAGTTTTTACAATAAGTGGAAGTACATACGCCATAGTTGTATCATTTACTGATGATGGAGTCCAAATAATCAATATCACTGATCCTACAAATATAGTTGCAACTGATGCAGAGACTGATGGAGTGAATGGGTTTACAGAGCTTGATGGTGCAGATGATGTAGAAGTTTTTACAATAAGTGGAAGTACATACGCCATAGTTGCATCCCAAACTGATGATGGAGTCCAAATAATCAATATCACTGATCCTACAAATATAGTTGCAACTGATGCAGAGACTGATGGAGTGAATGGGTTTACAGAGCTTGATGGTGCACGTAGTGTAGATACTTTTACAATAAGTGGAAGTACATACGCCATAGTTGCATCATTTGTTGACGACGGAGTCCAAATAATCAATATCACTGATCCTACAAATATAGTTGCAACTGATGCAGAGACTGATGGAGTGAATGGGTTTACAGTGCTTAATGATGCACGTGGTGTACGTACTTTTACAATAAGTACAAGTACATACGCCATAGTTCCAGCCCAGCTTGACAGTGGAGTCCAAATAATCAATATCACTGATCCTACAAATATAGTTGCAACTGATGCAGAGACTGATGGAGTGAATGGGTTTACAGAGCTTAGCGGTGCAACTGGTGTAGATATTTTTACAATAAGTGGAAGTACATACGCCATAGTTGCATCCCAAACTGACGCTGGAGTTCAAATAATCAATATCACTGATCCTACAAATATAGTTGCAACTGATGCAGAGACTGATGGAGTGAATGGGTTTACAGTGCTTAACGGTGCACGTGGTGTAGATATTTTTACAATAAGTACAAGTACATACGCCATAGTTGCATCTGCTTCTGACAGTGGAGTCCAAATAATCAATATCACTGATCCTACAAATATAGTTGCAACTGATGCAGAGACTGATGGAGTGAATGGGTTTACAGAGCTTAGCGTTGCAACTGGTGTAGATACTTTTACAATAAGTACAAGTACATACGCCATAGTTGCATCATTTACTGATGATGGAGTCCAAATAATTACATTAAATACATCATCATCTTCATCATCATCATCTTCATCATCATCATCTTCATCATCTAAAGGCAAACCAGATGGAGATTACATACCGCCAACTTTGGGAGTTGATTTTAATTCAAAAAGATTAGTTACAGACGGATTCACATATAATGCAAATTCAGTAAATGTGCAATTATACTATACACCATATCCACTAATTACTGCAAACATAGGATACAACAACACTGCTGAATTTAAAATCTATGACAACTCTGGTCCTAACAAAATTAGACATTTTGATTTTGCATTTGGTCTTGCAAAAGGTCAGACTCTATATGATAGCAAGGCAAGAATAGAATGGGACAAGGCATGGAATGGCAAGGAGGTTATTACTCTAATTGATCCAAACAATGTACTGCAAAATGTTACCGTATCATCACAAACCATAAACTGTCAAGACACATCTAATGACCAGTGTTTATTACTTGTCATATATCATACATTTCGTGCTCCACTAGAGTTTGACATTGTGGCAACAAACGTCTGGGATGAAAAAAGAAATGCATGGCAAAACTATTACAATCATGGAATTGAGATAGTTGGCCAATCATTAAACCCACCAAAAAAATATGATGGAATTGACAAAGGTCACATTTACCATATTACAGAAACTGGAAAAAATACTGCAGTTGATGAATTTGGCAATACTTGGATGTTTAGTAATACTTGGATTAAAAATTATATCAAAAATGAAAGACTACAAGACTTTGATTGGAAAGTGATGGATAGAACTAATTCTAATTTCAGCAATTTGGTAGATCTAGAAGCAACCAAGGCTGTAGATCAATTACTTGGCCTTTGTTCAACATGTTTGAAATCTTTTGACGATTTTACTTCATATACCACAATTACATATCCTGAAAGAATAAACAAACTAGATGATCCTGAAATACAGAAAAAAATAGCTTTTGAATCTGATAGAGCACAAAAGGTAATGGATGCTTTGCTAGATATTCATTCTAGCACCACTTGGCATAAAGGGATGAATTAATAATTTAGAAGGACTGATGAACATTTTGTGATTAATTCGAATTTCATTTTACTTGGCTTTATTATGTCCTAGTAGAAACTAATAATTAAAAGTCTAATTTTGTAAGTAATTTTGTTGCAATTATGAAAAATAAAGAGGCAATAGCAACTAAAACGCCCATCTCCATAATTACAAAATCGGTAATATTACCAAAAATGCCAGCACGTATCACATCAACCAAGTAAGTAAGAGGATTTAGGTAAAAAGCTGTTCTAAGAGGTTCTGGTGAACCCAAAGCTGGATAAAATGCAGTACTCACAAATGCAAGGAACAGAAAAACAGTATTAATTATTACATTAAATCCTTCACTAGAACGCAATCGTGTAGAAATTATTGATGCAATTGAGCCAAACAAAACAGAACCAACGATAGCAGCAAAAATAATCATAGGAATGGTAATTGTAGTAAATTCAATTGATTCAAAAAATACAGGGTATCCAACAAGTGCTATCAAAGATGCACTTACTAGTCCTACAATTCCAATAGTGCAAATATTACTCAAAATATAATCAGTTCGTGTAAACGGACCTGACATTATTTGCTCAAACATTCCATGTCTCCGATCATTCCAAATTATTATTCCTGAGATAAGAGTACTATTCATGATGTTAAATCCAATCATGCCAGATGCCAAAAATGCAGGATAGTCAATACTTTTGTTACCAAAAGGTACTTCTGCAATTAATGATGTATAAGCATAACCAGCAACAAAAATGTAGATTAAAGGAAATACCACTTGCCAGATCAAAAATCCAGGGTTAATGGATATTGTTAAATTTCTATTAACAAGTCTAATTATTGGATGCATTGTCACTCACCATTTTTAAAAAGATTTCCTCAAGATTTGTAGGAACTGCAGACAGATCCTCTATATCAATTTGATTGTCATTTAGAATTCGTAAAACTTGTAATAATACTAATTCAGACTGTTCTGAACGAATTACAATATTTGTTCCATTATCAAAATCAATTGTGCAATCAGTAATATCTGAAAGAAAAGTTGTTATTTTATTTTGTTTTTCTAGCAAATGAATTTTTATCGTTTTTTCTTTTCCAAATCTATTTTTTAAAGCCTCAGGTGTATCTACAGTAAGAATTTTTCCTTTATCTATAATAGCTATTTCATCACAAAGATATTCAGCTTCGCTTAGAATATGTGTAGTATAAAATATTGTCAAACCTGTTTTTACTTTATTTTTTAAATAATCTAATAATTTTCTTCTAGCACTGGGATCTAATCCTACGGTTGGTTCGTCTAGAAATAAAAGATCCATATCATGCATGAATTCACGAGCTACCTGTACTCTTCTTCTTTGACCAATGGATAGATCTTCGTTTCTTTTCTTACGAATATCTACCAGATCAAAATCTTTTAGGAGTTCTTCCATTCTTTTTTTGCGATCAATTTTTGGAACATTCCACATCATACCATATTTATCAAGAGATTTTTCAACAGTTAATGTCGGTTCGTAGCTAGGTTGTTGTAAGACTACACCAATTTTATGACGAATTTGTAGAGGATTTTCAATTGCATTTATTCCTAAAATTGTAAGAGAGCCACTTGAAGGTGGAATTAGTGTTGTTAGCAGTTTGATAGTAGTTGATTTTCCCGCACCATTAGGACCTAAAAAGCCAAAAACTCTACCAGATTTTACAGATAAAACAAGATCATCAACTGCTTTTACATATCCATATGATTTTGATAAATGTTCAACATTAATGCAATACATGAAAAGAGTGCGATCATCTTACTAATTTAGTTAATGAGATAAATCACCATGATATGGTGTAAATTATTTGAATAAACAAAAAAACCATAATTTAGCGATCATCTGAAGATTATACATGCTACAAAATAATAATGAAATTTTTATTAATAGAGCTAGTTTACAGACAATGAATTGTCTGAATTTGAGATTCTTGTAGGTAAATTACTTGAGCAAAAACCAGAATTAACTAGAAATGATATTGAAGAACAAATTAAACATAAAAAAGAGAAAATTGGAGCAGGCTATCTAACAGATCAAGGAGCTCTGTTTTTGATTGCATCTGATTTTGGAATTTCTTTATCAGGACCATTAAAAGTTGAAATGAGTTTAAAGGATCTCTATGCAGGAGCAAAAGAAATCTCTTTAGAAACCAGAGTTCTCAATGTATCTCCTGCAAAACAATTTTCTCGCAAAGATGGTTCACCTTTTTATCTTAGAACCATGACTGTATACGATACAAATTCAACTGCCAGTGTAAAATTATGGGATGATAAAGCAAATCTACCTGGAATTGAAAATATCAAACCGGGAGATTTAATTAAAATTATCAAAGCATATGTAAAATCAGATCTTAATGGATCCCCAACTATCAATATTGGTTCAGGTTCCAATATAGAAATAACAGATAACAAAAGTGAGATTCCAACTATAGACAAGATTACAAAAGATATCAGTGAGCTACAAGAAGGACAAAAAGATCTTGTGATTACAGGAATGATAGATGGTGTTGTAAGCAGTATGGAATTTACAAATTCACGAGGTCAGCCTGGAAAAGCACTAAGAATGAGACTAAAAGGAAAAGATGGAAATGCTATGAGAGCAGTTCTATGGGGAAAAGATGAATCATGTATTCCAAAGATGATTTCTCAAGGTGCCAAAGTAAGATTACTTGGTATCAATATAAAAAATGGAAATCAAGGACTAGAAATTCATGGTAATGATTCAACAATAATTGAAATTGAAGGTGGTAAAGAAGCACAGCCTATAATTGCAAGAATTCTTTCAATGGAAATGGCAGATAACGAAAAGAAAATGATTTTGTGTGTTGATAATAAAAAAAACATTTACAACATTATTGATTATTCAAATTCTACGAGTATTTGTAAGGAAGATGATGTTATTGAGTGCATGCCATCAAAAGTATATGGAAACTCGGTTACATTAGATAATAATTCATTTGTAAGAAAATTAGAAAATGATGAATCAATTCCATCATTGTCAAAGATAAGAACAAAGATCAATGAAGTCAAAGTAGATGGAAATTACTGTATTGAATCTATAATACTTAAAATTCCAGAAAGACGAGAAATTCAGACTAAATCAGGAGAATCAATTCTATTATCAGAGATGTTTGTTGAAGACGATACTGGTCAAATTTGGGTTAAAGGATGGAGAAATCAAGCTAGACTAATAGACAAATGCGAATTGGGAGAAATAATTTCAATAACAGGAGTAAATGCAAAAGCAGGTTTAGAAGGAAGAATTGAATTATCTCTTACAGCATTTTCTAAAATCACAAAGAAAAATTAAGAATCCCAAAATCCCCTAGTTACAACATATTGTCTTTCTGCTTCGTATATTTGCTTAAAGAGATGTTCTTCATCGATCATATTGCGCAATATGCGTGCCGCAGTGTCAGCACCTACGCCATATCCAGACATAACAGTAATTGCAATTTTGCCAAAATTTTCTATTAAAGAAGAGACTTTCCAGGCTCGATCAAACTTGTGTTTTTCATCTACAGAAAGTTTTTTTCCTCCATATTTTTTACGTATTATTTTTGGAAGATCATAATCTGAATAAAAAGTGGCAGTAATTTGTCTTGCTTTACAATAAGGACAGATCAGTGTATTTTTAACCTCGTTAGTTTCCACTACTCGCTCCCATTTTCCACATCGTGCACAAATAAGACGATGTTTTGTCTTTGCCAATCTTGTTTTTACAAGATCAAGTATACCCTTGTCAAGATTAGCAGGAGACGAATAATATTTTGCAGTATGATCTAAAATTGGTTCAGCTAATTTTGAGAATTTATCTATTTCTAGCCATTTAATTATAATTTCATTATCCCTAATTTTTTTAAGGATTTTATCAGTATTTTCAAGATCATATTTATCATGAAATAATTCACGTAGTGCTTCTTTTACAAGAGAGGTTTTAGCATATCTTTCATATAAAAATCGGGCTGACTTTTTTTCATAAATTGCTTTTCTTCCAACAACTCCAAATTTTTTTGCAACACACCATGTTTTCCAATTTACATTATGAGTTCCTGCCAAAGATGCAGTTACAATTGAATAGAGATCATAATTGTCTTTTATAACTTCAAGAAAAAGTTTTTCAGAAATTCGTGATCTAGAAGATAAAACAATCCTATAACCATCAGAACGCGAATCAACCATGGAACCTAACACTGAAGATATCATGGAAGAAAGCAAAGAAGATAATGTTGAATTGATTTTTGTTCCAAAACAAGAATGTATTACTATTGAACCTTGTGAACGACTAGACTCTATAACAATATTTTTTTCATTCGGAATTTCATTAAAACTTAACTCTTCAATAGTTTTATTGATTAATTTCAATGATCCATTTTTTACTTTGCTACGAAATACTCCAACTTTTTTTGCAGTATTATAATCAACAGGAATACTTTCTCCTTCCCAATAAGGAACAGTTATGCCCCCTCCTCTAAAGGGCTCAACATTTACTGAAAGTGATTTTTCATCCACATTAAGTATTCTCCATTGAGAGCCTTTTAGCACAAAAATATTGCCAGAATCTCCAAAATCACCTACAAATCTTTGATCCAATGTTCCAATGATTTTTTTTCCAACACTATCAAATACTTTGAATTTAAGAATATCAGGAATTGTAGAAAGATTTTCAAAGTAATATTTGAAAGAACGACCTTTTTTCCAGAAAGTCATTTTTGTTCTATCAAAGAAGATTAAATAGTTAGAATCAAGCAAATCTAAAACGCCCAGTAAATCCTCTAGTTGTAAATTTCTAAATGGATATGCGTTGTTTATTATTTCTAATGCTAAATTCACGGGAATTTCTCCGAGTTGCATTGTCATTCCGACAAGATGATGTGCAAGTACGTCTAGAGAATCATCATGAATTTTTTGCTCTTCTATGGAACCTTCTTTAATACGATCTAGTATTGCTCGTGCTTCAAATTCATCATCAGAATTGTTTGTAATTATTAGCCCCTTGGCAGAAGCATCTCTGTTATGTCTGCTACGTCCTATTCTTTGAATTAGTTTTGATACTTGTCTAGGAGAACCATAATGAATTACCAACTCTATTGAACCTATATCCAATCCTAATTCAAGTGAGGAAGTACAAACCACAATCCCCCGTTTTCCTTCTCTTAATGTAAGCTCAGTATCCTCTCTGACTTCTTTTGATAATGATCCATGATGTAATTCTATATTGATAGATGATTTTTCTTTTAACATAGAAGCTAAGAATTCAGCCTCTCCACGAGTATTAGTAAAAAGAAGTATAGGAGAATCTAAATTCAGTTCCAAAACATGCTCAATTATTTTATCTACAACATCTGAAATCATTCCATCGACAAATTTGACTTCAACATCATATTTTCGAACAGAGGTATCTCGAATAATTTGACATTTTCTTTTAGTTCCTACCACAAATTTTCCAGCTTCTTCAAAATTACCAACTGTTGCAGATAATCCAATTTTGGTAAGATAGTGTTTTGAATTAAGCTGTAATCGCTCGATACTTAATGATAGTTGAGAACCTCTTTCACTAGCAAGTAATTCATGTACCTCATCAATAATAATCCACTCAAGTTCAGATAGTGCATCTAGCATCTTTATCTGTGTGAGAAGAATAACTAGAGTTTCAGGAGTTGTTATTAGAACATCTGGAGGATTTTCAGTGATTTTTCTTCTTGCAATCTGAGTTGTATCACCATGTCTTATTTCAATTGAAAGATCATTACTGTGAGCGTATTTGGTAATCCTTCGAAATACATCTCGGTTTAGTGCTCGTAAGGGAGTAATGTAAAGAACTTTAATTTTTCCAAGTTTTTTTGATTTCTTTACTAGTGAAAAAACTGGAATTACAGAGCATTCTGTTTTACCCGAACCAGTTGGTGCAATTACTAGACAGTCTTTTTTTTGTAAAATTATAGGCGAAGCTTTTTTCTGAATTTCAGTAAGATTAGTAAATCCAAAATGAGCAAATAGTGAATCAAGTATCGAATCAGGAAACTGATTCTTTTGTTGTATTTGATCGTGATCTTTCATAAACCATTACGCCAACTAAGCCAAGTGCAAATAAAACTACAGTAATTATTGGAATTGAATCAAAAATTCCTGCCATTGCTAAACTTTATGATTGACGGTTAAATATCTTCAGTATAATTAGATAATCCTGCAGCATGTATTTTATAAGAGAAATGAGTTTGATGAAGAAGCCATCTTATTTCTCCATGAAATTTTGAGGAAATTTTTGTAAGTTTAATTTTGATGTGTGTAAATGGATCAATTGCAGTTCTCATATTTTCCATTTCTGTACCTTCTATGTTTCTAATCATATTAGTAATAACAATAGGAATTTTTTTATTAATAGCAATTAATGATAGATTATGAAGGTATTTGATAAATAGAGAATTTTTTTCAAATGTTGTATCTTCTTTTGGATATTCATAAGAAAATAAATCAGTAATGTTATCAATTACAATTAGAGAAAAGTTTGAGGCATTCATAATATCAATTGATTTGATTTGTTCAGAAGTATTAATAATTCGTGAAACCGTTATTTTTTCAAGAATGTCAAATGTAAAATTTTGATGTTTTTGAATTTCAAGAATTCGTTCAGGTCTAAAACTACCTGTTGTATCTTGATATAGAACATTCCCTCCATTTTTTATCGCATTTATGCAGATTTGAAATAATAGTTGAGTTTTACCAGTTCCACTTCCACCATAAATGTCAGTAATTACACCATTAGGTATTCCACCAGATAAAAATTCGTCTAATTGTTGTAATCCTGTAGAGATCATTTGTGTAATTATCTAAAAACGATGAAAAAATTTAAGGAATTTCATAATTCATAAAAGAGGCAAGGCTTTTATTCTGGAGAACAACGTAAGCAAAACAAGTGAATAATTAGTGTCACAAACTAGTAGTGCAAAACGACCATTAACAACTCTTCAAAAAAGCACCAAGAAGAAAGTTACTGTAAGACTAAAAAATGAAGTTGAATACAAAGGAAAAATGGATAATGTTGATTCATACATGAATTTAATCATGACTGATGCAGAAGAACTTCATGATGGTAAAATAATTGCAAATTACGGCAGAGTAATTGTAAGAGGCAATAATGTATTATTTATCAAACTAGAAAATGAACTCTAGTGGTTCTTATGACTAACAATTTTCTGTTTACTTCAGAATCAGTTACTGAGGGTCATCCTGATAAGATATGTGATCAAATTTCAGACGCATTTTTAGATGAATTTCTCAGACAAGATCCAGACTCTAGAGTAGCAATTGAAACAATGGTAACTACAGATTTTGTGGCAGTTGCAGGAGAAGTAACATCAAAAGCTGATTTTGACAAGAAATCTCAAGAGGAATTAGTTAGAAAAGTAATTAGAGAAATTGGATACGATAACAAAGATTTGATGTTCGATACTGATTCTTGTCAAGTTACACTAAGATTACATTCTCAAAGTCCAGATATTAGTCAAGGAGTAACGGCAACTAAAGAAAAAGAACAGGGAGCAGGGGATCAAGGATTGATGTTTGGCTATGCTTCAAATGAAACAAAAGAGCTTATGCCAATGCCTATATTACTTGCACATAAACTCACACAAAAACTAGCAGAGGTTAGAAAAAACAAAGTTTTACCTTGGGTAAGACCAGATGGAAAATCACAGGTTTCTGTCAGATATGAAAATAATAAACCAACAAAAATTGAAACAATAGTTATTTCAACTCAACATGCACCTGAGATTTCACAAGAACAAATATCAAAAGAAATTATTGATAAGGTAATCAAACCAGTTTTAGGAAATCTTTGGAACGATCAGATTAAAATGCACATTAATCCTACAGGAAAATTTGTGATAGGAGGACCGCATGGAGACTCTGGACTTACAGGAAGAAAAATAATTGTAGATAGTTATGGTGGATTTGGAAGACATGGTGGTGGAGCCTTCTCAGGAAAGGATCCTTCAAAGGTAGATAGATCTGCATGTTACATGTGTAGATATATTGCCAAAAATATTGTAGCTGCAGGTTTGGCTGAAAGATGTGAAGTCCAATTAGCATATGCCATCGGAGTTGCTGAACCAGTTTCATTGTATGTTAATACATTTGACTCTAGTAAGATTCCAGAAAAAGAAATTGAAGAATTAGTTAGAAAGAATTTCAACATGAAACCATCAGGAATTATTTCACATCTGGACTTGAAAAGACCAATTTATAGAAAAACAGCTGCGTATGGGCATTTTGGAAGAAATGAGCCTGAATTTACTTGGGAAAAAACGGATAAAGCAGATGTATTAAAGAAGGCTGCCGGACTTTAGAAGTTTTCGTATAGAAGAAAATTTTATTCCAGAAATAATTTTTAATTTTTTGTAATCACCCTTAAAATCACCAATTAAGAGATTTAGATCATCTATTCCAAAGTTACCATAAGGGTTAGAGATAGCTTCATGATAAACGGTTTCAAGATTAATTTTTTTAATTTTAGTATTTGTTCCGATAGAAAATTCTTTAACATATTTTTCAAAAGTGATTGATTCCAAACCTACAAGATCTAAAATCATTTTACTGAATTTATTTTTATATATGGCATTGAAAATAATTTTGGAAACATCATCGATGTAAATAGGTTGGATAGAATACTTACCGGATCCAGGAATTTGAATTTGGCCTGTTTTGATTTGTTTTTTAAGATATTTTGTAAAAAGATCATCCTTGCCAACAATATAAGATGGTCGAAAAATTGTATAATCTAATTTAGAATCAATTATCTGTCTTTCTGCCTTGTATTTTGAAATAAAATATCCAAGAGTAGTATTTTTTGATACTCCTAATCCACTCATATAAATAATTTTTTTTATTTTTGATTTTTTACATAAATTAATTATTTTTTTTGTAAATTCAGTATTGGTAAGACTGTAATCATTATCAATTGTTTGTTTTCCAATCCCAACTAAATGAATTAACACATCAGAATTTTTAAGTTTTGGCAAAATAGTTTTTTCATCATAGTTTTTTGTAATAATTTTTGATTCGTTTTTAAATTTTTTAAAATTTTTTCTTGAAATTGATATTAATTTTACATTGTTATCTGAGAGATATTTTCTAACATTTCTTGCTACAAACCCACTAGCACCAGTTACAACAATTTGCATGTCTTTTACCATACTACTGCTGTAGCTTTTATTTTAAATATATTCTAAAGAAATAATGATAGATACGTTTAGAATTACAAGACATAGTTCTAGTCTCAAAATCTCAATCTAAAATATATCAAAGAAGAGTTAATACGTCAAAATAGGCATGATTAGCGTGGAAGGAATAAAAAAAGAAAAGTTAAGGACTGGATACACTACGGGTACTTCTGCAACAGCAGCTGCCAAAGCCGCATTACTATCTATAATTAATCAAACAAAAATTGAAAATGTAGATGTTAAATTACCCAAAGGCAGTTTTATCAAAATTCCAATTCATTTATGTCAATTTGATAAAAATGGATCTAAGTGTTCTGTAATTAAAGACGGTGGAGATGATCCAGATGTCACTCACGGTACAGAGATAGTAGTAGAGTTATCATTTACAGATAAGATTAATGAAATTGAAATTGATGGTGGTGAAGGAGTAGGAATAGTTACTAAACCTGGATTAGGTCTTGAATTAAACAAAGCTGCAATCAATCCAGTTCCAAAAAAAATGATTAATGAAAATCTGAGAGAAATTATAGATAAACATCTTTTAAAAAAAGGAATCAAAGTCATAATTTCTGTTCCAAAAGGAAAAGAATTAGGTCCTAAAACAGATAATCCAAGAATTGGTATTTTAAATGGGATTTCAATTTTAGGAACAAGTGGTATTGTAATACCATTTTCAACTGCATCATATGCGGCATCAATTAGGCAAAATATTGATGTAGCAATTGCAATGGGAAATGACACTGTTGTTCTTACAACTGGTGGAAGAAGTGAAGATTTTGCAAAAAAAATTGTAGATTTACCAGAACATTGTTTTGTACAGATGGGGGATTTTTCTGGCTATACAATACAACAATGTGCAAGAAAAGAGATCAAAAAAGCATATGTTGTAGGATTTATTGGTAAATTGGCTAAAATGGCTGCAGGGGTAAAACAAACGCATGTTAAAGGCTCTAAGGTAGATATGAATTTCTTGGCAGAGTTAGCTAAGAGATGTAATGCAAATGAAATAACAATTGAGAGTATAAAGAAGGCAAATACTGCCAGACATGTATATGAAATAATTATAGAAAATAATGTTAAAGGGTTCTTTGAGGAAATATGCAATGAGACATACAGACATATGAGAAAACATTCAGAAGAAAAAGTCTCATTAGAGGTCATTTTATTTGATTTTGATGGAAATATCTTGGCTAGAAAGTTCTAGTAGTAAGGTATTTTATTTAATTTGAGAGATTTTTACTGTGGAAAAAATTTCAGTTCTTACAATTACCAAAAATGGAATAAATATAGGGTTAAGACTAAAAGAGCATTTTCCAAATTGGGAAATTTATGCACCATCCAAATTTTCAAATGGTAATATGGAAATAGTTTGGTATTCAGAATCCACATCTGAAAAAATTGTTAAACTTTTTAAAAACAATAATGCATTGATTTGTTTATTTTCTTTGGGTGCAGTAATTAGACTGATTGCACCATACTTGAAAGATAAGAAAACAGATCCTGCAGTAATTGTAATTGATGATAAAACTAATTTTGTAATCAGTGTGTTATCTGGACATTTAGGTGGAGCAAATGAATTAACACAAATTATTGCTCAAAAATTGGATGCCTTACCAGTAATTACCACTGCAGCTGATGTCAATAAAACAATAGCAGTTGATCTTGTTGGAAGAGAATTAGGTTGGAAAATAGATGATGATTCTACAGTGACGAAAATTAGTGCACATATGGTAAATGAAGAAAATATAGGAATTTATCAAGAAGTAGGCAAAAATAATTGGTGGAAGGAATTACCAAAAAATGTAAAAATTTATCATAGTTTAGAAGAAATGAAAAATTCTGATGCTAAAGGATATCTAATAATTTCTGATAGAATTTTAGAAGGGGACTTTCTCAAAAATTCTGTGGTGTACAGACCTCCCAGTCTTGTAGTAGGAATTGGATTGCATTGGGATACATCTAAAGAAATCATAAAGGAAGGATTGGATTTTTGTTTACAAAAATTCAAACTCAGTGAAAAATCTATTACAAAATTGGTCTCAATAAAAAAACCAGAAGATGTCAAGGGACTAGTTGATATTGGAAAAGAAATGGGAATTACTGTGGAATATGTGAATAAAGAAGATTTGGCAGAAATTTCTGCACCTAATCCATCAGATACAGTCAAGGCATTTGAAGGAACATCCAGTGTATCAGAAGCTGCAGCAATCAAAGTTTCTGGCGGAGAATTAATTGTTGAAAAACAGAAATTCCCACCAAATTTGACTATAGCCATAGCGAGGATATTAGATTGAAGCGTGGATTATTACTAATAGATAGAGGTAGTAGAGAAAGAGAAGCTTCTGAAGAATTGGAGATTATTTGTAATGCAATAAAAGTAAAGGGAGATTATGTTTTTACGGAATATTGTTTTCTTGAAGTAGAGCCACCATACATTGAAGATGGAATTGTAAAATGTCTTAAACAAGATATAGATCATTTAACGATAGTTCCTTACTTTCTGTATCCTGGAAAAAAGGTAAAAAATGCAGTTACAGATGTTATGAAATTTCAGAAAGATACCAAAGTGAAATTTGTTGTCACAAAACCAATGAGTATGCACAAAACTTTGATTAATTTAGTTGAGAATAGAATATCTACAGTCTTGCAGGAGAATCATGTCACAATTCCAAAAAATGATGTAGATGTACTAATTATTGGGCACGGGAGTAAAGATCCTAATGCACAAATGTCATTAGATTATGTTGTAGATGGATTAAAAGAAAATTATAGAAATGTAAATAGATGTTGGTTAGAGATAGAACAACCTGATATTGTAGAAGGTATTAAAATTTGTGAAAAAAATAATCCTCAGGCTCTTGTAATTGTATTTTATTTCTTACATGAAGGTGCACATGTCAAAACTGATATCAATAATGATCTTTTACCTGCACTTGAGAATTCTAATATTAAAAAAACATACATTACAAAACATTTAGGAGTTGATGAAAAAATGATTGAGTTGATAATAGAAAGAGCGAAAGAGGTAGAAAATGCAAACTAGAAAGGGTCAATCAATTGAAGATGCAAGTATGCAAATGATTGATGAGGAAATTGGTACTCATCAATATAATGAAAAAGAATGGCCAATTGTTAGAAGAATAATTCATTCAACTGCTGATTTTGATTTTGCAAGAGAAAACAAAGTAATTTTTCATAAAGAAGCTATTGAAAGTGCAATGAATGCTCTAAAAAATGGGTGCAGTATTGTAGTTGATGTAAATGGTGTAATTGGTGGCCTGAATAAGCAAAATCCAAAAGATTTTCAAAATAAGATTGTTTGTAATATTTCAAACCCAGAAATAATGGAAATAGCAAAAAAAGAAAATAAAACTCGCTCTCAAGTATCAATGAGAGCAGCACTATCAGATATTGATGGTGGAATAGTTGCAATTGGTAATGCACCAACTGCCCTTATGGAAATAATACAAATGGTAAAAGAAGGAAGTGTCAAACCTGCACTAATCATTGGGATTCCAGTAGGATTCATTTGTGCTGCAGAGTCTAAAGAAGAACTGAGTAAATTAGAAGGGACACCATTTATCACCAATAAAGGAAGGAAGGGGGGAAGTTCTTCAGCATCTGCAATAATTAATGCACTATACAAGCTTGTAAGAGCAGAATCATCTTCGTAAATGATCAATACAATTTCTCACAAAAATTTTGGCATAATCAGAACTATCAAAATAGAGATGTCCGTATGATGCAAGTGTATTATATTGAATCATACCATCTTTATGATTTTTAATTCCTTCACCAATATCCAATTCATATACAAATTTTGAATCAGAAGAAACAGAATCTAATTCTGAATAGTGAAATTCGTGTCCTCGTAAATCATGTGTTTTATTTGAAATGATATTTTTTGAAACTATCTTACCTTTTGTATAATTTAGTTTCATTTTTTTGGTCATTTTTGTTTCTGCATCAAAGAGACCAGTCATTTTAAATTTTTTATTACCATAATCAATAGATTTTGTAAGATACATCAGTCCTCCACATTCTGCATAGATTGGAGTATTTTCTTCAGATGATTTCTTTATGATTTTTCTCATAACATTATTTTTCTCAAGTAAATCACCAAGAATTTCTGGAAAACCACCTCCTATGTAAATTCCATCAGATTTTGGAAGTTTTTTATCATGTATTGGGCTAAAAAACTTTAGATTAGCACCTTCACGTCTTAATGCTTCTAGATTATCACGGTAATAGAAATTAAAAGAACTATCAAGTGCTATAGCGATTGTAATTTTTGGTTTTTTTATTATAATTTTAGATTTTGTTGTAAGTGGTGTAGGATTTTTCATAATTTGAATAATTTTTTCAATATCAAGTGAATCTGAAATTATTCTGGAAGTTTTTTCAATTTTTGATTTAAGATTTTTTTCTTTTGCTGGAATCAATCCTAGATGTCTAGATTCAAAATTTAGTTCTGAATTTTTATAAATTACTCCTAGAATTGGAAGTTTTATTTTTTCAAGTGCTTGCCTACATAAAACTTCATGTTTCTTACTACCAATTTTATTTAAGATGATTCCTGAAATTCTAGAATTTCTATGAAATTTTTGAAATCCGAGTGCTGTTGCTGCAATTGATCTAGCAGTTTTACTTGCATCCAATATCAAAAGTACAGGAGATTTTGTTAAAGATGCAACATGTTGAGTGCTAGCATAATTTGAATCTCCACCAAATCCATCATAGTATCCCATTACCCCTTCAATGACAGAAATATCAGATTTTGAATTAGATACAAAGCTCTCTAAAAGTTGATTTTCTCCCATTAACCAAACATCAAGATTAATTGCTTCATGTTTTGATATGCTTGAAAGATAACTTGGATCAATGTAATCAGGGCCTACTTTGAATGGTTGTACTGAAAAGCCTTTTTTTTGTAAAGCATAGATAATTGCACAGGTTATCGATGTCTTTCCAACTCCGCTAGTAGCTCCTGCTAATGTAATTCTTGGGGTTTTCAATTCGTATGATTAGAATAGTTTTTTATTTAAATTGATACATTTGATCTAAACAATACTCAATGTTTTTACTTGGATAATTCATGAATTATCTATGGAGAAAGACGGTTTAACTATTGTATATACTGGAAAAGGTAAGGGAAAAACTACTGCAGCTTTAGGAATTGCATTAAGAGCAACAGGTTATGCAAAAAAAATCTGCATGATACAGTTCATCAAAGGATCATGGCATTATGGCGAGATGTATTCATCTAAGAGACTAGAACCAGAATTTGAGATGGTTGCTATTGGGAAGGGATTTGTCGGAATAATAGATGACAAGAGTACTAAAGAAGAACATGAAAGAATTGCAAAAGAGGCAATTAAAATTAGTACTGAAAAAATCCAATCTGGAAAATATGACATTATAATTTTAGATGAGATAAATTATGCCATAAATTTAGGTCTAGTAAAAATTGAAGATGTTCTTAATTTGATTAAATCAAAACCACGAGAATTAGATCTTATACTAACCGGAAATTATGCTAAAGACGAAATCATTGAATTGGCAGACCTAGTCACAGAAATGAGAGAAATAAAACATCCATTTCAACGTGGCATAAAAGCAAAAAAAGGAATTGATTTCTAACTAGCAACATTAAATTATACAAAAGAAAAATTTAGAAGAAATGTCTACTGAAATTCAAGAGATGCCAGAACAAGGAGAAATTGTTCTTGCTACAATAACTAAAGTAATGGATCATGGGGCTTATGTCACTTTAGATGAATATAATGGAATTCAGGGATTTTTACATATTTCAGAAATTGCACCGGGTTGGATTAGATCAGTTAGTAAATTTGTAAAAGATGGAGAGAAAAAAGTATTACTAGTAAAAAAAGTAAATTCAGATAGAGGAGATATAGATCTTTCATTAAAACAAGTATCTAAAGATCAAAAAAAGCAGAAGTTAAAAGAAGTAAAGAAATTTGAAAAAGGGAAAACATTACTAGAAAATGTTAAAGAAAAGGGAAAACTCTCAGATGAAGATATTGAAAAATTAGAAGATAGTATTTATTCAAAATTTGATTCTGTCTATGATGCTTTTATTGAAATTGGAAGAAATGGAATAGAATCAATAAAAGAGTTAAAAATTCCTAAAAAAACGGCATCAGTTATTGAAGAAATATGTTCTAAAATCAAACTTCCTTCAGTTGAAATTAGAGGGATTATGGAAATTACAAATAATAAATCAGATGGAGTTGAAATTATTAAAAAAGCGCTTTTGGATGCAACCAAAAAAGATTCTACAATAGATATTACTTATTTAGGTGCACCAAAATACAGACTGTCTATTACTGCAGAAGATTTCAAATCTGCTGAAAAAACACTAAAACCAATAATAGCCGAAATTCAAGAAAGTATAGAAAAAAAGAAAGGCTCATTCAAATTTACCAGAGAAGAATCTAAAAAAACTAGAGAAAATTAATATGAGATTTCAATTAAGAAAATGCCCAAAATGTAATCATTATTCACTTAAGGAAAAGTGTCCATTGTGTAATGAAGAAACAATTTCTGCGCATCCAGCTAAATTTTCACCTGATGATAAATACATGAGATACAGATTGGCTGAAAGATATAATTAAAAACTATCAAATCAGTTAGTTGGAACAAAGTCTTTGTTTACTTCATAAATTAATACACCTATCATAGGTTGACCTTTTTCTGCATTAACACTTGGAGATACATGTACAAGTCTTAATGGACCATTACCATCAGCAGGGTATTTGATATCTTTTACATATACTGGTGTAAAACCTGGTTGATATGTTGCAGATTGTAGATCAGTTTGGAAATTAACATATGCTAATGGCGTAAAAGGAAACATTTGGCCTAACAGAGTATCATTCCAAAAATAATCAGTACCACTAACGCCATCAGATTGTAAATATTGTGTGAAAGGCTTATCTGCAATTCGTATAAACCATTGTTTTTTAGATTCATCTCCACCACCCTGTAATAAATAAAGAGCTTGATCTTCATTATCAACTGCCAATCTCTGACCTGAAACAAAAACTACAACATAATCAGCTTCCATATCTCTTAATATTTGCCAACCTTCATTTGGAGAACTAAGAAACATTTTAGCAAGTTTTTCTATAACACTGGTATATAGTGTTGAATTATCAGCTATTGATGCTCTTTCTCCCAAGGTAGATATCCAATATCCATAATCCCACCAAGATGCAATTACAGCATCTTTAGGAGTATTGTTTTTTATCCATTCCATGGATTCTAGCCAATCATTTGTACTTATTGTATAGGCAGAACCACCATTAAGAATAGTAGGAGGAGTTTTTGTTGCTGTAACCCAATTACCATTTGATGGGAAAGAAATTGGAATAATTAAAAGAATTATTATCCCTGCAATAAATGAAAATTTAATAATTAAATTTTTAAATTTTTTCCTTTCTGTGTTGTTTAAAATCTCTTTTACAAGTACAGATAATCCTAGTGAAGATAATATTATCAAAGATAAAGATGCGAATACTTCTAGTCTTACAAATGCAGAGCTAACATATATTCCAATTAATCCAAAAATTAATGAAAATGAAATCATATCATTTTTAATAAAGCCAGAATTTTTCATCTGGTGATTTTTTACAATTAACCAAATTCCTAATCCAGCAAATATCATCAGAATAGAATGAAAGAAGAAAGATTGTTGAATTGTTGTACTTGCGTGTTCTGCAACTGAATCTATTAAAGGAACAGAAGTAGTCAAAAACGGATTAATTGCGTTTAGATATCTATAGCTTGGAAGTGGTAAAAATTCAGTATTAGCATTAATTATCAAAATACATGTACCAATTATCAAAATAGCTGCTAAAAATAATAAACCATTTCTAGTTTTTTTGGTTTCATTACTTTTACTTTGAATAAAAATACAAACTATTATGAAAATTGTTGGAATAATTAATGATATTCCTCCCAACCCAAAGATGAACGAACTTAATCTTTCAAAATTTAAAGATACAAGAATTGTAGTTATAGTAAAAAGTGGAATTGCCCATATGATAAATTTATGATCAGATCTTACAAAAGGTAATGTTAGAAAGAAAATGCCGATTGGAATTATAAAAAATTGGCTTCCACCCCATGCCGATATCGATAAAGGCACCAAAATTCCTCCAGCTATTAATTTTGCAATTGCTATCTTTTTATTTTGAGAATTAATGCCACTAAACAAAAAATACATTGCCAAAATACCAAAGAATAAACCAAGAGGTTCAGATTTGAACCAACCTATTGTTCCTCTCAATATCAATGGTAATGAAACTGAGAAAAATAATGCAGAAAACAACCCAGCAGTTGTTCCTCCTATTACTCTAACTAATGCAAAAATTACAACAGTACTAAGAGAACCAAAAATAACAGGAAAGATGATTGTAAAGTCATAAAGTTCCATTCCACTACCAAAAATCCAATATGTAACAGCTGCAGTAACATGAAGTACTACTTGCGAAGTTTGTGAAACATCTCTACCGTTAGGATACCAACTCAGATTATCATTCCATTGAAAATATTCATTTATGCCATTATCTACAATGTATTGCGTAGCTCTATAATTAAAAAATGGATCAAATTCATTTAGTTCAAAACCATAATCAGCTGCTTGTGATCTAACTAAAAATGAAATAGAAAATGAAAGAGAAAGGATGCCTACTACTAAAAGATGATGTAATTTAAGATCAAATTTTCCTAGTGAAAGTAAAGTTATATTTGAAATCAATTAGATTTTCTCCCTACACTTTGTTTATTACTCTTTGTATAAAAAAATAATTAGAATTATTCATATATTTAAAAATAAATATCGAAAATACATAAAGTTGATTTAAGGAGAATATTTACCTGCAAGTCTAGCTTCTGCAAGAATATGATTTTTCATAGATTTTTCCACATCTGTTTTGGATGCACCTTCATTGAGGTTCAATTTATTATCTAATGCATATAATTTGAAGATGTATGTGTGCTCTTTATCAGGTGGAGCTGGACCTCCATAACCAATTTCACCAAAATCAGTTTTACCTTCAATGGAACCAAGTGGAATAGAATTTTCTTTGATCTCTGTTATAATAGGTTCAATATTCCATATTATCCAATGAACCCAAATTTTTCCTACTGCACTTAGTGCATCAGGATCATCCATTATGATAACTAGCGATTTGGTATTTTGTGGTACTCCTTTAATTTTTAATGGTGGATTTATGTTGGTAGTTTTGTAGCCATATTTTTTTGGAATTTCTTTGCCATTTTTAAAAGCACTACTTTCTAAAATTAAATCACTCATATCAATTATTGATAAATTCTACAAGTTAAATTTTACTATGATTCTAAAACGATTTTGTCATTTGAGAAAGACATTATGGAACCACCATATTCTTTGATTTGTTTTTTTAATTCCTTATCCATGGTGCCAATTATAGATCTATTTTTTTTTACATAATCAATAAGTTCTTTATCTGCAAAATTGCCAGAAATTGGTATAATTTTAAAATTTTTTATAAAATCTCTAGTTGTAAGTGCAGTTTGATTTTTTTGTGGATTTTTAATTAATTCAGAAAGTTCGTTTCCAACAACTTGTGGAACAACAAATGTAACTTGTCCTATTTCTACATCAATATTATCAATATTTTTGATTCTTTTAGTAGCTAGATGAATGAGAAAACTCGTATCACAAATTACTTCAACCAAGTATTCCTGCTCCGATTAGTCGCCATCTGTCAGTAATTCTTCTGCTAATAGCTACATTACCACCTTCAAATATGCAAGCAGGTCTTCGAAGTTCAACGTCTATGTTATTTGATTTGATTTTAGAGACTTTACCTAGAATTGGAGCAGTTCCAATGTTTAATCGTAATAATTCTCCTACTTGAATTGGGAGTACTTTGGTATCTTCAGCTGCGCCAACAGCAGAATCAAACAAATTTACTTCAAGGTTTATTTGGGTTGAATTTTCAGGTAGTGTTCCAGGTTTTCCAATTACAGATCCTATAAAAGAATCACTTCGTGTCATTGCAGGATCTAGTTTAGTACCAATAGCCACCAATCCGCCAGGTTTTACAGAATCAACAATCCCAGCAGCTGTACCTAGAGAAGTAATTTCAGTCAGTAATGGCTCATATGTTTTCTTTTTTTCATCCATTATGCCAGGTTTAATTTCAATTTCATCACCAACATTAAAAGTTCCCTGTGTTAAGCTTCCTCCAATTACACCACCTTTGATATTTTTTAGTTTTGTACCAGGTTTATTGACATCAAAAGATCGTAAGACATGCATTATTGGTTCTTTAGATTCATCTCGTTCTGGAGTCTTGATTGTAGATTCTATTGCACCAATTAATGCATCTATGTTAAGTCCGGATTGTGCAGATATTGGAATAATTGGTGCTTTTGCAGCATATGTTCCTTTAACAAATTTTGTAATTTCTTGATGATTAGCGATAGCTTCTTCGTATGCAATCAAATCTACTTTATTTTGTACTATAACAATTTGTTGTATTCCAAGTGTTTGAAGTGCCAAAAGATGTTCCTTAGTTTGTGGTTTAGGCACTTGTTCATTTGAAGCTACTAACAATAATGCTCCATCCATTAATGCAGAACCTGAGAGCATGTTTGCCATTAGACTTTCATGTCCTGGGCTATCTACAAAACTAACAACTCTAGACAATTCGCTTTCTTTTCCACAATTATTACATTTTGGAGCTGTTGAATATCCTAATGGTTCTTCACAACTTTTACATTTGTAAAATGCTGCATCAGAGTAACCAACACGAATTGTAATTCCTCGTTTTAGCTCTTGACTATGAACACTTGTCCACGAACCTGTTAATGCCTGAATAAGTGTAGTTTTACCATGATCTACATGACCTGCAGTTCCAATATTTACACATGGTTGATGACCATATTTTTTTATGTACCAATCAGGAAGTGTTTCTCTCCAATGCATCAATCAAAATGTAGAGCTGGTATATGTTAAGTTATTCTTTTTATTTATTTTCTCAAGATTCTACTGCTACTTCAGCTGGAGCTTCTACTGGTAGCTCTCCATCAAATTTACAATTTATTTGGTATATTTCTTCTGAGACAGTATTTCCGCGCATGAGTTTTCTTACTCTTTGTCCAATTTCTGCTGCTTGTAGTCCAACTCCTTTTGAAAGTAAAACGTATTTTCTTGCTGAACCATGAATGTCATTTCTCATTGGTACTCCAGATTTATCGCTACCACCAGTGAGTTTTAATTTTCCTTTCAATCCTACAATAGATGCATCTGTTTCGCTACCTAGTTGTAAACCTAGTAATGTATTTGCATCACTGTCTTTCAACTCTTTAGTGATAGATTTTCCCTTTACATCTGATACGGTGAGCTTGAAATTTGTCAAGTATTACAAAAAAAAGTTGAACGACTAATTAACCTTTGGACATTATTTTTAAATCAAGATTACTTGACATACGTATGGATAATGAAATCAGATGTCCCAGATGTGATAATAAGATGGTAGATATGCAAGCATGCCATATGTTTTGTCCCAAGTGTGGAGCACATTTGGATTGTTCAGATAAAGGAAATTTTTGGTAATTAAATGCCGGGTCTTTTTGGGATATAATCATATGACATGTTAATTGCCTGATCTTTCATAATTTCAAGATAAGTATCATAATCTGCTTCAAAATTACAATGAGGGCATTTTACATTAGTGATTTCATCATTTAAAATTGCTACTTTCTCACATTTAGGGCAACGTGCATCCATGATATTGTTTTTCAATCAAGATATTTAATCATAATTAATAAATTTGAGATAGGCGGTGTTAGTCTAGCTCGGTATGACGTCAGCTTCCCAAGCTGAAGGCCGCGGGTTCAAATCCCGCACTCCGCATATTTCATAATTCTCTGATTGCTTGTTCTATAATTCCTCTGTCTTTAGCTTTTGGAAAAAGTTTCAAATAACTTTTAAGATCATTTTTTGCTTCAGAGTTATTTTTTTGTTTCTCTCTGAGATAAGCACGGTTTTTGTAAATTTTTGCAGATCTTTTAGGATTGATTTCAATGGCTTTACTATAACATGATTCAGATTTATCAAATTGGTTAGATTTTAGATAATAATTACCTAGTCCATTGTATGCAAGATAAAATCTATTGTTAATTTTAATACATTTCTCATAATACTGTACACAATCATTAGAATTTTGTTCATTCAGTAAACTTGCTAACAAATACAATGCAGTTGAATTGGTTTGATCGAATTCAATTGCTTTTTTTAGGGATATCAAAGCTTCGGATGTATTTTTTTGTATGCTTAATCTTTCAGAAATAAAACATAATCTATTTGATCTTTCACTTGAATCATTTTCTAGTTTTATAGAAGATAGTATAGTTGATGGAGCTAAAATTATTAATAGTCTTCCATCTTCAGACCATTCTTTATCAAAAATTGCTTGAGGTATTGCTCCTTCTTGCTGCTCACCTTCTTGAGTTCCTTTCTGAATGTAATGGAAAATAGTTTTCTCATTATCATCATATCCAGATATTACTGAAGCATGTTGTGTAATTTCAGGAATTCCTGGAAGAATTACTATAGGTGGAATTCCAATATCTATTATTTTTTTTAATTCAGACAAGGAAGAATGAATAATTTTACATGTTAATCCATGTCTTTCTGCAGATTCAATTCCTTCAATTAAGATACTTCCATTAGAATTGGTGTATTGTTTTGCAGTTTCAATAGCTTCAGACATTGGAAGATCAATATTCCAATATTTTGAAACTACATTGATTGGCAGAGGCAAGCAAATATTTTCTTCTCCTACTAGAGGAAGTAAAAGTTGATGAACCAAGGAATCCATGAGATTAAATAAAATTTGAGAGTTATTAAAATCAATCAGAGAGAGCAAAACTTTTGAATTAAGTTTTGACCATCAGCACTCATTTCAGGATGAAATTGGGTTCCAAAAATTGGTTTTTTATCATATTGAATAATTTCAAATTTACAGTTTTTGGATTTGCCTATTGCAATTAAAATATCGGGTAATTTAGAAATCTCAAACCCGTGGCTCTCAAATACTTGTAAATTATCATTGGAAAGAGGATTTTCTCTTAGAATGTTGATTTTTTCAGTACCTTTTTGTGGGAATGTAATTTTTCGAATTGTTCCACCCAAAGTCAGAGCTAGTATTTCTGCACCATAACAAATTCCCAATAATTTCTTATCATTTTGAATTGCATGATTAATTATTTTGGAATTAATTTCATTTGTTTTTTTTTCATTTTTTCTTCGCCCAGAGAGAATAAATGAATTGTAATTATATAGTGATTTTAGATCTAATAATTCTGGTGTTTGTTTTTCAAATGAGATATTTTTGTTATGTAAAAAATCAATCAGATTTTTTGTATACACAGAACCATTATCAATGACTAGTAACAATTAATTGCCTACTGTAATTGAGACATAGTGCATTTCAGGAATATTATCTTTTACAACTATTGTTCCAATATTGAGATTAGTGTCTTCTTGCCACATGAATACTCTGTCACTTCTTGGTTTTACAAAATTATCTATGAATTTAGATAAGAAATCTTCTGTGTCAACGCGATCATTTTCAGTAAAGAAGAATATCTCCCCTTCTTTAAATGATAATGGAATTTGTATTGATGTTGGTTCTAAAATTTCTATTCCATTTTCTTTAAATGAAGATTTTATAATATCGATTCTATCTGATCTTCCCAATTCAATATAGTCAACATCAACTGAAGTCGAGGAACCAGCTACGCCAGATACTTTTTTCAAATATGCCTCAAATGCCTCTTCTTGTGTATCTCCCAAACCAACATAATATTCTCCAGTAAATGCTGCACCTACTGCTGCAATAGTACCAAGTTGGGCAACAACTCCTCCAGATCCTGCAGTATATACGGGAATAAAGTAGACATCATGTTCACCTACTCTGTATAGAATATTATCTCCAATCCTAGGATTTCTCAAAAGTGTCTTTAATTCAGCAAATTCTGGATCTTTATCCAATGCTTCTCTAACTGCAGTAGGGCCAATCAATTTGGTAGTAGAGTTTAATGGAACTTCATAGAATTGGATATCGCCTAGATTTTTAAGATCATTTTCAACTATCATGTATCCTGCAAGATTTCTTCCTTGAGAACCTCGTAGTTCCAAAGAAAGTAAACCTATGAACTCTGTTTGATTAAAACCAGGTGGTTTTGCTTCCACATAATAAGTCTCCAAACCTTGAGGAATCTCATAAAATTCATTTGCCTGAATGAATGTTTCAACATCATTTACATGGTAAATATTATACATTTCTGTTTTCCAGTTAAACAATTCAACTGGATACCGTATTTGTTCTTCAAGCCAAACAGGTATTGGTTTGAACTGATCAGAGTATTGACTAACAAACATTTCAGTAAAGAAATCATTGCCTGTTTTCAATAGTTGAATGTTACCATCATAACTATCAACTAGAGCAAATCCTACTAATCTAAGATATGGATTTCCAGAAGACCATGGTACATCATGAGTATCAAATCCAATTATCAAAGGAATCAACCAGTAAGAATTTTCTCCATCAGTTACTGGAATAGAATCTAATTCTTTACCAAATACATCGTATAGAAAATAAGGATACAGAGTTTTCATTCTATCCTGAACATCCTTGTATCGCATTACGTGGACTGATTCTGCAGGAAATGAAAGTAAAAAGTTTGGCTCAAAAGTCCAGCTAAGTGGTGGAGATACGTCTAATCCTCCTTGACCATTATAAGATACTCCTCCTAGTTCTGCACTGGTAGATCCTCTAGAGTTTGGATATGCTGACCAAGTTTGCTCAAAGAGGCCCCCTTCACCGTAATAGATTTCTCGTTGTTTAAAGAATTCACTGCTATCTACAATTTGACCATTTGTAGCCTCAAGTGTGAGGAATCCATTTGGAACGTGAGTATATACAAGATGTTCGTTATACCATCTATTTTCAAGACTAACTGACGAAGGTAGTACTGGTTTCATTGATGCAGTCCAGTATAACGTATTGTTAAAACGAAGAATGTCATTATCTTCAAAATCTACATTTGGAATCAAACCAATTTCAGGTTTTAATTTAGCAAATGCTGCCTCCCAATCCCACACTCTAACTACATCAAGTACATCGCTGTTTTTATTTACATAATTTTTTATATTATTTGGAGATACGGATTGCAATTGTACCTCATGTGTATTTTCTTTGATATCATCTAGTTGACCAATGTAACGATTAACACCAATTTGTTGAGCAGTGTAGGGTCCCAAGTACTCAATTTTTTTTGCATCTGCAATGCTGTTATTGACAGTTACCAATCCACCAACAATAACTGCAATTGCAAGAACTGTTAGAATCCTAATGTATACATCTCTCTTAAACATATGAGTAAGGACGCGTGCTCTTATTCTGTCCACAATTGAAAAAGCTAAAAGAGCAAATCCAATTACAAGTGTTCCACCAACGATATACCTTGTATTGTAATCAATTTGATCAGTAAAAAACAGATTAAAACCTAACCAGAGTACACCTACACCAATTATGGTTTCTATAGTTGAAACATAATTGAGGTATCTTGGTTTTCCACTTTTTGAATCTTGAAGATAAGAAGTAACTACATTAATAATTTTATGAATACCCACATACAAAACTAAACGAAGTCCGATTGCTGCAAGAATTGGAGGTAAAAGAATTACTAGTGATGGAATCATTGGAACAACTTGTTCAACTGCATAGTTAGGATCAGTACTTGGTGTTACAAACGGTAAAGAAAATATGTTGGATAAATTTTCTAAACCTAGATTATTTCCATCAATAAAAGATACTGCTGCAAATCCAAACATAATATTTACAAAAAATGCCCCAAAGAGCAAAATCTTTGTAATTTGCCAAATGACAAATTGTAGTGGACTAAGCTTGTATTCCTTAAAGCTTGGAATGCTATTTGAGATTGGTTGTTGGATGCTTTTTCCGATAAACCCAATAGCTGTATGAAGTCCATACCAAAAGATAGAGGATCTCCCAATGATGTTTACTCGCACCAGAGCAATTGCTGAAAGTATGATAGTTGAAATCAGAGAATAATACAGTGGCTTGCTAAATTGTTCTCCAAATTCGGTAAAATTCATCGATAAAATTACAGCCTGATTTCCAGCAACTGCTAATATTGCAACAGCAATTATGGCAACTATGATTAATCTGGCAAATTTTCCTGCGTCAGGAGGTGGAGCCTGCTTATCAGTAGAGGTGCTATACAAAATCAACGTTTCTTATGGCTTGGTAAATTAATGTCTTACCAGCAAAAATTCTCAATTTGGCATTATTTTTGAAATTATTTTACTTTGACTCAAATTCGTTAGTTGATAAATTTGATTCAAAAATTAAGAGATTGTCGCCAATTTTTTGCAAATCATGTATACTGCAGCATATGTCTGAATAGACACTTTTTCATTAAAGTATGGACCAAATTTTCTGTTTTTTAGCTTAAATTCAATGGGACAGTTAGCCACTACTTCTACTGAACTTTCATCAAGAAATGAGGCTTCTGTGTATGGATCAAACTTTGGAAGATCATTACAGAGAATTTTTGTCAGACCACTTTTACTATTTAGTGATCCTGGAAGTCTAAATATCCTATGAATATCCATTGTTACATTAGGATCAATTTTAGCTCCAATCTTATCAGAGATACCTTCTAGAGTTTTTTGAAAAGAAGAATATCCATTAGTGATTAGTTCTGAGATTATTTTTGAGCGTTTTGATTTTGAACCATAAACTTCTTGTGAAAATCTTCCTCTCCATCCTTTTTCTTCAAAATCTGGAAATGATGAACGGCTTGGTTTAAATTTTTTCATACCAAAAGTTTCCGGAATTGCTCCATTAAACATGATGTAATCTGTTAACTCTGATCTTTCCCGTGAACCTAGTTGTTGAAATTGTGAATCATATACATATACGTGAAACCCTTCATTTCCAGAAAAATAAACATGAATGTTATTTTGTTGAACATCCAAGTCTTCAGTTAGAATTTTTGATAGTTTTGATACTTCATTTTTGGATGCATCAATGCAATTTTTACATGGGAGTGATTTTTTTTCTAATTTTATAGAATTACACTTGCTACAATTATTGTTGTTAGTAGATATTTCATTGCATTCATTACATTTGAAAATCGTATGATTTTTTCTACATTCCAGATTTAGATCTTTGGCATCAATATCAAAAATTAGATCTGCTTCTTTCCAATCTTTTTCATTCATAGGTAAATTTGGAAAAGAGTAATATGCATTAGAACAATAAACATCAGATGGAATATTTTGCATTAGTAAAAGATGTAGCTCTTTGTCATCTTTAATTGAAATATGTCTTGTCATACCAGAATTGAATTTTTGGAATCCAAATTCTCGCTCAGAAGTTCTGTTTGGTGCATGGATAAGATCAAAATGCTCAAAATAATATTTCTTGAAAGAATCTTCTAGAAATTTTACATCATTTTCTTGCATTAGGTTCTCTTTTTTCCAAATTGAAGTGGATTTATGATATTATCACATTCTGGTATTACAAAACACAAATTTTGTGTCTTGAGTTTTTCACATGAAGGACATGAGTATTGGGTGCCACTTCCTGAAGTTCCTGCCAAGTGATTTAGTTGGTAAAGAGTAACTCGTTCATTATAATCGGGGGCATTTTTGAATAATGGTGCAATTTCTTCTATTGATTGACCTTTTGATAATAGAAATGTTGCAAGCATAAATCTTCCAGAGTGTGGAAGATTTTCTCCTTTTTCAAGAATTTCAATAGCGTGCTTTATGCATGGTGGATATTCTCCAGTAGTTACAGTATAAGTTGCAAACTTTTTAGACATGGAAATTAATTTGTTTACCGATTCTTCAAAACCTGAGATCATTGGTGGTGTTTTTGCATTAATAATCTTAGAGCTAATATAAGTTCCCAATTCTTTTCGAATCAGTCTGACTGTTTCATGTGGAGTAAGAAAGACCAGACCGTTTTCTACATGTCGGTTTATTAATTTCCATTCTCTTTCATGAAAATTAATTGAATGCTTGAGATAATCAGATACAGGTATTACAAAATAATCATCCTGTTTTTTTATCTGAACTGAAAACAAATCATCAATAACTCTAATTGCTAGTTGTTTTTTTGATTCATCAGAGATATTTGCCAAATCCTTTTCCAGATATTTTTCTGCACGTCTGGCTTCGGCAAGCGCAAATCTTTTGATCAATGTGTTCATGCCACTTAATTTGAGCAACACAATGGCTAAGAGAAAAGAAAATACTTCTCTTGGAAGTGCAGCTTGATTTGATGCTTGATCTCCTATCAAATCAGAGTGATAGATTTTTCCATCTGCAGCAACTTCAATTCGATTAAATGCCTTTTCAATCAATGATTTCAAATCAGGATCAGTTCCAAATTGCTCCAGTGTAAACCCCTTATCTTTTAGATATTGACCCGCATCTGCCAAAAAGGGGTATTTTGCAATTTCATCCTGACCAAGCGCAAGCATGAATAGTAATTAATTACAATTACATAAAAATCTGATTTTAATTATTTAGGCAGATGCTGATTTAAATTATGTTTAGGTAAAGTTGGACATATGCAGATCGGTTGCCATGTTTCGATCTCAGGTTCAATTGATAAAGCAGTAGATAATGCCGTAGAAAGAGAGTGTTCTGCTTTTCAAATATTTACTAGAAACCCAAGAGGATGGCATGCAAAAGATCTTTTAGATAATGATATTACAAATTTCAAAGAGAAATTAAAAACAAGTAAGATAGATAGATTTGCAACATGCGCTCATATGCCATATTTACCAAATCTATCCACTCCAAAAGAAGATGGATTTGAAAAATCAGTAACTACATTGATTAATGAAGTGGAGAGATGTGGAAAGTTAGGTATTCCATATTTGGTTACACATCTTGGCAGCCATTTAGGAACAGGTGAAGAAGCAGGAATCAAACAACTAGTTAAAGGACTAAACAAAGCAGGACAAACAAAAAATGATGTAATGATTTTACTAGAAAATACTGCCGGGCAAAAAAATTCTGTTGGTGCAAATTTTGAACAGTTGGCAGAGATTTTTAATCAGTTAAAGCCTGCAAAAAAATTTGGTGTTTGTCTTGATACATGTCATGCATTTGTTTCAGGATATGATCTAAGAACAGAAAAATCAGTCAGAGATACTTTTGCAAAATTTGATGATGTGATAGGATTTGAAAATTTAAAAATTTTACACCTTAATGATGCCAAGGGAGAGATCGGCTGCAATCTTGATAGACACTACCATATAGGATTGGGAAATATTGGAGAAAAAGGATTATCAGAAGTAATAAAAACTACAAACAAGAAAAAGATTCCAATAATTTTAGAAACTCCAATTGATAATATTAGAGATGACTTTGAAAACATACGAAAAGTAAAGGAGTTGGCGTAGGAATTTATTCAGTCATTGGTGAAATGGTACAATGAACTATGAAGATGTAATGAAATTAGCACTTGAGCGTGGATTTTATTTTCCTAGCTGTGAGGTTTATGCTGATGCCCAGGCAGGCTTTTGGGAATATGGACCTTGTGGTGTAAGTTTGAAAAATAAATTTCTAGAATTATGGCGTAGAGAACTAATCAGAAGAGATGGAATGATGGAAATTGATGGCTCACAGATAATGTCAAAATCTGTATTTGAGGCATCAGGGCATTTGGGAAATTTTGCAGATCCAATAATAAAATGTACAAAATGCAAGTCAACTTTTAGGGCAGACAGAACTATTTCTGAAATCTCAAAAATAGAAATTCCTGAGAGCGCAGATTTGGAGGACTTTGATAATGCTATTTTGCAAAACAACATAAAGTGTCCAAAGTGCAAGGGGGATTTTGAAAATGCCAAAAAATTTAACATGATGTTCAAAGTAGGAATTGGTCCAGAAGAGGAAACTGCATATCTTAGACCTGAGACATGTCAGTCTATCTTTGTTGATTTTCCAAGACTGTTTAAGACTATGAGAGGTAAGCTGCCACTTGGAATTGCTCAAGTTGGTAAAAGTTTTAGAAATGAGATATCACCA
>JAHFUX010000031.1 GCA_023264875.1 Nitrosarchaeum sp. | reverse complement strand
ACAATAGAGCCAGTTGCAAATACAACAAGAATAAAAGTACCAATTAATTCTACGATGAAAATTTTCAAGTTAGAATAAGCCATTAGTTCTTTTCCTCAAGAGATTTGATCAAATCCATTACATTAGATTTAATCTGATCACGAATGTCTCTAACTTGTTCAATTGGTTTTTCTTTAGGATCAGAGATTTGCCAATCAAGAACATCTTTTAGAAATAATGCAGGACATGATTCTTTGTCAATACAACCCATGTTGATTGCTTTTTCAGATTCATCTATAATTTGTTGTGAGATGTGTTTTGGAGTTTGATTTTCAATGTCAATACCAATTTCATTCATGGCTTGTAAAACAATTGGATTTACTTGAGTGCTGGGATTTGTTCCAGCACTTATTGCCTCAAATCCTTTTGGCATATATTTTCTAAAAAATGCTTCTGCCATTTGACTCCTGCCAGCATTTTCAACACAAACAAAAAGAATTTTTTTCATCATATTTTAAAATGATCTACACAAAAAGTTTGATCAAAAGCATTGCCAAATATGAAACTCCAGCACTAGCAGGAATTGTGATAATCCAGGCCCATACTATTCTTTTTCCTATTCCCCATCTAACTGCAGAAACACGTCTTACTGCACCTGCACCCATGATAGCGCCTGAAATTGCATGTGTGGTACTTGCAGGAATTCCAGCATGTGCCAAAACAGCTAAAATTGTTGCACCACTAGTTTCTGCAGCAAATCCCTGATATGGTTTTAGTTGGGTTATTTTTACTGCCATTGTTTTTATGATTCTCCAACCACCAAAAAACGTACCAAGACTTATTGCAAGTGCCGCCATCAATATGACATAGAATGGTACATCAAATGTTGTGATCACACCTTCTGTTAACAAAATTAGTGCAATTATTCCCATTGTTTTTTGTCCATCGTTTGCTCCGTGTGTCAGTGAAAAATAAGTAGATGATACAAGCTGTAGTTTGCCAAAAACAGAGTTTACTTTTTGTGGCTTTTTGTTTGCAAATATTTTGATAATTACAGTTGCAAGTAAAAATGCACCAACTAATCCCACTATAGGTGAGATAATTATTCCAGTTACTACCTTTTCAAGTCCACCAAAAATTATTGCATGTGCTCCTGCACCTGCAATGCCTGCTCCAATTATACCGCCTATAAGGGCATGGCTGCTTGAAGAAGGAAACCCCCACCACCAAGTGATTAGATTCCATACAATTGCACCAGATAATGCACCTATGATGATATGAATGGTTACAAAATCAGGATTGATTATTCCCTTTCCAATTGTTGTTGCAACTGCTACTCCAAAAAGAAATGGGCCAACAAAGTTTGCGATAGCTGCCAGGGTCACTGCATGAAGAGGTTTTAGTACTCGAGTTCCAACAACTGTTGCAATGGAATTTGCTGCATCATGAAACCCATTGATAAAATCAAAAAAGAGTGCCGCTATTATTGCAGCGATAGCTAGTTCATACATAATTACCACTAAGAGTATTTCAAGACGATGTCTTCAATAACATCTGCAACATCTACACATCTATCAGATGCAGTTTCCATTGTTTCATAGATGTCTTTTAGTTTAATGATGGTTATAGCATCATTACTCTCAAAGAGTTTTTCAATAGATTTTCTATACAAATCATCTACAGTATGTTCAATATTACTTGTATTTCGACAATGGGTTATCATATCTTGAGTGTTTTTAATATTTTTTAATTTCGATACCATGTATTCTACTTCTTTTGTGGCATTTACTAATTCTTTTACAATTTCTAGTGCGTATGGAGGAGGAGTAGTAATTTTGTAACTACGTGTTCGTGCAGAGATTCCATCCATAAAATCAATTACATCATCTATTTTTGAGGCAATTCTTTGCATGTCTTCACGGTCAAAAGGAGTGATGAATGTTTTATTTAATGCAGAAAAAATATCACGAGTAAGAATATCAGCCTCGCTTTCAAGATTTTTGATTTTTGTGTGTTGTTCCGTATTACTAAGATCTGAAAATAAAACTACTAGTGCTTCAGCAGTTTCTACTGCTTTTTTTGCCAGATTATCAATAATTGCTAAAATTTCATTATCATTGGATTTTATCCAAGAAAATATGTGCCCCATGAACTGAGTCAAGGGTAATGGATGTTAAAACTGTTATCCATATAATGAACACAATGTTTAGATTTATTGATTTTTGAGATTTATGTATATTAATTATTTGTTATAATATGATTAGTTAATTTTCAGTTTTAGTATGAGATGCAATACGCTCTTCACTTGGACGATGTTTACCAGTTACAATATAGTTAATTGCATCACTCATGAATACAGCATGATCGCCAATTCTTTCCAAATATCGCAACAATAATGCTTCAGCAAGAGCACATCGGGTATTTGTAGATTCAATCAATTTTGGTAATCTCTCACGATAGATTTTATCAATAAATTTTTCATCTTCACGAATTTCAACAGCTTTTCTAACATCTAATTCTGCAAAAGACAAAACTGCTGCTTTGATCATATGTTTCACTTTTTTTGTAGATTCAACAAGTGATGCGTTAGTGCATTCAGATACGTCACCAAATAAATCTCGGACAAGAGTGATATCATAAGCATATCTACCAAATCTAGAAAATGCGTATGAGATTTCTGTTGATGAGCGAATTAATCTAAAGTCATCAGCTACAGGCTGATACTTTAGCAACATATCAAATGTGAGATCTTCAACGTCAAAGTATTTTGCACGAATAGCATCAGATAATTTTAGAACTTTATCTTTGGTATTTGTTCCAGTCAAATACGAATCTATTGCTAAAGATATGGATTCAATTACCATATCGCCCATTTCAGACATGATAAAAGATAACTTATGCAGTGAGGGGTCTATTAATCGAGTCATTTATCCAAAGTGACCTTGCACATATTTTGCCGTAAGTTCGTCTTTTGGATCTGTAAATAGTTTCTTTGTTTCTCTAAATTCAATTAGATCACCAAGATACATAAATCCAGTATAGTCAGAAACACGAATTGCTTGTTGCATATTATGGGTTACAATAATAATGGTATAATCATTTTTTAGATCAATGATTGTTTCTTCAATTTTTTGAGTTGCAATTGGATCAAGTGCGGATGCAGGTTCATCCATTAGTAATACTTCAGGTTGAATAGCAAGTGCTCGAGCAATGCAAAGACGTTGTTGTTGACCACCAGATAATTCAATTGCAGATTTTTTTAGATCATTTTTTACTTCATCCCAAAGGTATGCCATCTTCAAAGAATCTTCAACAATTTCATCAAGAATTTTTTTATCCCTAACTCCATTTAATCTAAGACCAGCTGTCACATTATCATAAATAGACATTGTAGGAAAGGGATTTGGTTTTTGAAAAACCATTCCAACTTTTCTTCGATGATAAATAGGATCAATTTCTTTTGAATAAAGATCTATATCATCAATCATAACTTTGCCTGTAACTTTAGCATTCTTTGTCATATCATGCATTCTGTTAAGACATCTGAGAAAAGTAGTTTTTCCACAACCAGACGGTCCAATTAAAGCAGTAACAGATTTTTCTTTGAATTTCATTGTGACATTTTTTACAGCATCTATTCCACCATAACTTACAGTAACGTTTTCTGTAATCATTTTGTATTTACTAGTATCAATAGTGGAGGAAGATTCAGAAGGGGTAAAAGGAGATGCTTCTACACTAGGAAGATTTGTTGTCAATGCGGTCATGTTGTAATACTTTTCCTTTGTTTAATTAATTGCCCAAAGAATCTATTTTTTTTATTCATAAAATAGTATTTGATTCCCAAATTAATTCCAAGTATAATCATAATCAAAACTAATGCTGCCCCCCATCCCTGAAGTTGAGCACTGTCATAGGGCAATAGAGAAAGTCTCCATATTCTCAAAGGTAATGCATCCATTGGAGTATCCATACTGCTAAAGAATTGACTACTTCCAAGAATGGTCATAATTAATGGAGCAGTTTCACCACCAATTCTAGATACAGAAAGTAATATCCCAGTAACCATGCCACTTTTTGCAGCAGAGATCACAATTCTAAATGTGATAACCCATTTTTTTAATCCTAACGCAGTTCCAGCTTCTCGATAGGTCATAGGTACCATCTTCAATGATTCTTCAGTAGTTCGTGCAACAATAGGAAACATAATCAGAGATAATGCAAATGCACCTGCCCAAACTGAAAAATGACCAAGAACCAACACAATTATCAAAAATGCAAATATTCCAAGAATAATGGATGGAAATTCCATAAAGACATCATTGAAAAATCGAACTAATCTTGCAAGTGCATTATCTCCATATTCAGATAGAAAAACACCAGACATCACACCTATTGGAACACCGATCATACTGGACAGTCCTATAATTATCAGAGTTCCTTGAATGGCAGGACCGATTCCACCCTCACCAGAACCAGCAGAACCAGGAGTCTCTGTTAAAAATTCAATGCTAATTGCAGTCAATCCATTTTTGAATACTTCAACTAAGATACTACCTAACGGAATAATTGCAATAATCACACATGAAAAAACAATAATTCTTACAGATTTATCTACGAGTAATCTCTTTGCCACATTTTGTTTGAATAAAGATCTATATTCTTGTCTTCGGTCCTGAATTGAATTCAATTATTTATTGCACCTTCTTTTATTTTGAGCATTCTTGTTACAAGCAAATGAGCTATAATGTTAATTACAATAGCAATTAAGAGAAGAATCAATCCAACACCAATCAATGCAGGCATATGTATAGATGCGGGAGATGCCTCAACGAATTCATTTGCAATAATACTTGACATTGTCTGACTTGGCCCAAATAATGAAGAAGGTATTGCGCTGATGCCAGTTGCGTTTCCAATTAACATTGTAACTGCCATTGTTTCACCTACTGCTCTTCCAAGACCCAAGATAGAAGCGCCTATCAGACCAGTTTTTGAATAAGGAAATATCGCAAGTTTGAACATCTCCCATTTAGTTGCACCAAGCATGTATGCTGCCTCTTTTTGTTGTTGAGGAACAGCTTTCATTATTTCACGTGAAACTGCAGAAACAGTAGGAATAATCATAATTGCAAGAATAACACTTGCAGTTAGAATATCCAAGCCATATGGATTGCCAGAAAATAACCAGACATTATCACCAAATGCATTATGTAAGGGAGTTTCAAACCAATCTCGAAAGTATATTCGAAAAACAAAGAGCCCCCATAGACCATAAATGACGCTTGGTACAGCAGCTAAAAGTTCTACCAAAAACCCTAGAGGGGCACCAATTTTTGGAGGAGCATCTGAGATAAACATTGCAATTCCTATGCTTAGCGGAACGCCAATCATCATTGCAATTGCAGATGTGGTCAAGGTACCCAAAATGTAAGGTAATGCACCAAATGATTCTCTATCTTCAACTGCATTCCAATCAGTTTTTGTGATAAATGATAATCCTTCTTCTTCCCAAATAGGATATGATTCAGACATTAGCTGAAATGCAATTAATACAACTATCACTAAGACATAAGTTCCAGCAACTGTAGCTCCAATCTTGAATATTTTATCTGAGATTACTCTTTTTTTGAAAGTCAGATTTGTTTTATCCACAATATTTTAGTGTGAAAATAGAATATCTAATAGTTCACCATACTTTATGATGTGATCATGATTCTATATAGATCATCAACTATATTGTAATTAAGAAATTTTGAGTATTGGAGATCAGTTGGAAATCATTGAAAAAACCAGACAGACAAGAAGAATGCAGTTGAGTGGTGGTTCAACTTACATCATATCATTACCAAAAAACTGGATTGAGGAATTAAAAATTAAAGTTGGAGAGAACATAACTATTGTAAAAAATGCAAATCAATCACTGACTTTATTTCCAATAGAGCAAAATGATAAGAGAGAAACTACAGCTGTCATATATTCCAGTCAAAAAGATTCAGGAAATTCAGTTAAACGAAAAATTATTGCAGCATATCTTGCAGGATATAAAATAATTCAAATAAAAACAAAGGGAATGAAAATTTCTGCAGAGCATTCTAGGAGTGTAAGAGAGTTGGTTCGCTCATCTATGATAGGCACAGAAATTGTAGAATCAAGCTCAGAGACAATGACTATTCAAATTCTAACTAGATTGCCAGAACTATCATTTGAAACGGCATTAAAAAGAATGCACTTGATGGCAACTAACATGATAAAAGAAGCAATAGAGGCATTAGAAGAAGCAGATACCACTCACGCAGAAGGAGTTGTCAACATGGATGATGAGGTGGATAGATTTGGACTTTATATGAGACGAAATCTAGTTTTGGCAGTTGAAAATGAAAATATACTTCAAGATATGGGATTGAAAAGACCATCAGACTGCCTTGAATACAGAACAATAGTAAGTAAAATAGAAAGAATAGGAGATCATGCAAGTCTAATTGCTAAAAGAATTAAATTCATTGAAGCTAGCATAGATCCAAAAATCATAAACAAAATTAAAAAATTATCTGAAAAGTCACTAGAAGTTTTTGAAGAATCAATTACTGCGGTTCAGAATCATGATTTTCAAAAGGGTGAAAATGTTGCAGAGAAAGTAAGCAAAGTAATTGAAGATGAAAAAGAGATCATGTCAAAGATTCAAGAAAATGAAAAAAATTCTACAATAATTAGATTTGTTTTAGAAGACTTGAGAAGAATTGCAGAGTATTCAAGTGATATTGCTGAAGTTGCGATTGATGAGAATATTCATAGTATTATTTCTGAAGAATAAAATATTAAAAAAATTGTTAATTAAAATAAAAAAAGAGAGGGATTTATTTTTGAAAGAAACCTGGTTCCCATTTGTCTGTAGATTTCAGATCACTTGAACTGATTGTTTTGGCTTTGGCAATATTACTTATTTTCTCCATAGATGGATTGATTGGTGTATATCCATCACATTCAAAAGAAAATTGATCTACAAACACAAATCCTTTTCCAGTGTATCCTTCTTCATTATCAGATCTTGTAGTTACAAGATAGCTTTTTACTTGACAGTCACGATATTCAAATGCTCGAAGAGTATCGCCTCCTGCAGCTAAAAATACAGTAACATCAAAGTATTTGTACGGAAATTCCATTCCAGCGTTGAGTTGATATTTTTGGGCTTCATCAGCTGCTGTATAAAGATAAGGAGTTCCACCTACATTTTTCTCCAATGTAAAAGATGGTTTGGCTCTGCCAGTTTTTTCACCACCATCCTTAACATAAGCTGTTGAAGTTGTAGATGTTCTAAGGGTTGCTTCTGCAGTAGTAGTTCCAAATCCACCTGTCTGAGTAAATAGTTGGAAAGGAGATATTTCATATCCATCTCTAAATGTAAACTCTACAGTTGGTGTAATGTTTTCCACAAATACGTATTTGGCTGGTTGGACCGCTGCTGGTATTGCATCAGTATCAGCTATTTCAAAGCCTGTAAAAGATGCAAGTGTAAATACGGCAATTACACTTAGTGTCGTCATAGTTATTGCGTTTCTGTAATTCATTATTGGTAATAGTAATTTAGACACTATAAATTGGATCACTATTCTCTACAGATAAAACATAATGATAGATAGTTCTCGTAACACTATATAGAATAAATTTATGTTTTAAAAAGAATTTCAAAATATTTAAAAAAATAAAACCAAAGTTAAAAAATCTAGAATAAAAATACAAAATTAAGACAGATTAAAAATAAAAGAAAAAAGAGGTTTTAGACTTTGAGAATACCTTGAGATATTAGATATTGTAGTCCTTTGATATAGTCTTGATCAGTGATCAAACCATCTGCCCACCATTTTGCATTATTTCTAATCCAGTCTGGAATTTCATAATCAGTTGTGTTGGTTTCTGTTT
Source organism: Nitrosarchaeum sp. (assembly GCA_023264875.1). GTDB lineage: Archaea > Thermoproteota > Nitrososphaeria > Nitrososphaerales > Nitrosopumilaceae > Nitrosarchaeum. The sequence goes on along the minus strand of JAHFUX010000031.1, from coordinate 2,783 downwards.
TGGTTTCAGTAGTTTTAACAGAGCTATCATACTTCCAAAGAACTTCGTTGCCATATGTTACCTGTGACAAACTTTTTTTGCCCAACTCTACAACATTGTCAGGTAGTTTAGGATATAGTAAACTATTTGAAAATTCCTGTCCATCAGTTAACATCCAATAAATCATGTGAAGCATGGCTTTTGCCTCTTCTTTGTTCTTTGATGTTTCCTTTAGATCTTTATACACAAGAAGGTATGTGAAACTCGAAATCGGATACGAGTCAGAACCAGGTGAATTTACGGCAGATACAGCAGACCAATCCGCATCTCCTGCTGGAAGTTTAGTTGCAAGGCCTGCGGTTGCAGCAGCAATAGTTTTCAGATTTGGCTCAATGAATTTATTTTTGTCACCATTTTGAACATGTGCAAAAGTCATTCCAGTTTGAAATGCATAAGCTAGCTCAACATATCCCACAGAGTATGTAGTAGACCTTACGATTCCTGCAACACCTTCGTTTCCTGCTGCAGCTAACCCTACTAACCATGGAACAGATTTTCCTTTCCCTACATTTTTACCCCAATTATCAGGATCAACAGTTGAAAGATAGTCAGTAAAGACAAATGTAGTTCCAGAACCATCTGAGCGATGTGCCACCACAATATCTTGATTAGGTAGATTCAATCCAGAATTGAGTTCTTTAATCAACGGATCATTCCATTTAGTGATGTTTCCCATAAAGATGCCAGAAATTACTTTCCCAGTTAATTTCAGTCCACTTTTTGGAATTTCAGGAATGTTGTATGCTACGGTGACCCCTCCTACGGTTTCAGGAATATGTAATGTGCCAGGTGCAAGAGTTCTTTCCTTAGTAGTCAATGGTGCATCAGAGGCTGCAAAATTCACAGTCTTCTCTATATGCTGTTTTACTCCACCCCCACTTCCAATTGATTGATAGTTTAGATTTACATTGTCAAAATCATGATTGTATTCAACTCTCCATAAATCAATCAATGGAAACGGAAATGTTGCACCAGCACCATTAACATTATACACATAATTTGAATTAGGTGTATCAGGTGCTGATTCGGCATTTGCATTTAGTGGTGCTATAATAGCAACTATAGTTGCGATCATTAGCAATGATGTTATCTTTGTTATCATTGAATCAATGTATTTTGTAATTTATTTAGCAATAACAATCATAGATTACAGAGAAACAATATCTCTCCATGATCTATATAGAAATTAAATTATTTTTCTCAAAATTAAAAAATAGAATTAACAATTACAGTTTTGATTAGAATGGTTTGTTTACTTCTCTAGTAAACACATAGCTGGCCAAGCCAACCATCACCAGTACAAATACAGCAATAACTCCAATGCTCAGTAATGCAGAGATTCCTCCTTCTGAAACTCCAGTCATCATTTCTCTAACCAACAAAACAGTATAGGTCACAGGATTTAGTTTTGCAATAGTTGCCAGCCAATCAGGGAGTAATTCCAGTGGAAAGAGTGCTGGACTTAACATAAACAAAGGCATTCCAAGAAAGTTGATCACACCCCAAAAAGTCTCTTGGGATTTTGCAGTTGCAGCTACTATAACAGAGATTCCAGAAAACCCCAAAGAAAACAAGATTACAATTGCCATGATTGGCGCAATCATAAACGGATGTGGAAAAGTTACACCAATTGCCAAAGCAATTCCCACAATCAAACTAGCTTGTAGTGCAGAAATCAAAGAAATTGCAGACATTTTTCCTAATGCGATAGAGGAGCGTGAAATAGGAGAGGTCAATGCTTTATTCATAAATCCATATCTTCTGTCCCAAAGAGTATTAACTCCACCAAAAATGCTAGTAAAAATTGCAGTTAGTATAATCACACCTGGTGCCATAAATTCAATATATTGTCCTTCAAAACCAACTGATTGAATTAATGGCTGAGTTCCTGAAAAAGTATTTCCGATTACAATTATCCAAATTGCAGGTTGAATCAATCTAATTAAAACACCACTGCGGGATTTTTTGTATCGTTTTAGTTCTCTCCAAAAAATAGTATAAGTATCATACATCAAAGAATTCATGCACGTAACCTCTTTATTTTGACATGTTCTTGTTTTCGATTAAATCCAGTATCATCATCTCTTATTTCATGACCTGTGTATGAAATGAAGACATCATCCAAAGTAGGCTGAGTTAGAGATATGGAAATAATTTTAATTTGAAGTTCAGAAGAAATTTGAAAAATTTTAGGAATTACTTCTGTTCCTTTTGATGCAAAAATAGTTAGTTTGTTTTTATCTTCATTTATTTTTTTTATCAAATCAATCTGGCGTAATTGAGACAAAAAGTCAACAGAATTTCCATTTTCAAACGTCAATGATATAACTTCATTACCCATAGCATTTTTCATATTCTCAGGCGAATCAATTATCTGAATTTTTCCACGATCAATAATTCCAATTCTATCACATAATTGATCTGCTTCTTCCATGTAGTGAGTTGTGAGAAAGATAGTCATTTCAAATTCCTTGTGTATTTTTTTAATGTATTCCCAAATTTTTCGACGTGTTTGAATGTCCAATCCAACAGTAGGTTCATCTAAAAATAACACTTTGGGACGATGCAATAGTCCACCGGCAATATCTAATCGTTTTCTCATTCCACCAGAATATGTAACCACCGGATCATTTTGCTTATCAGATAATTCAATTAATTCCAAGATATCATCAATTCTTTTATCGATTTGATCTTTTGGAATGTGGTTGAGTCGTGCCTGTAAAAGTAAATTTTCTCTTCCTGTG
>JAHFUX010000012.1 GCA_023264875.1 Nitrosarchaeum sp. | reverse complement strand
TCAATGATAGTTGTTTTTGTTCCAATTGTATGTCCTGCATCGGGACCAACATATGCAATTCTATCATTAATTATTGCAATCTGAATTTTTGGAATGATCTCTCTAGTGTAAACAGATAGCAAGGAACAATTTTTTAGAATGAGATCTGCTTTTTTGTCACCCATTGCCACTGAATTTAATGAAGAAATTGAATTCTCTAGGCTCGAAGTCACAAATTTTCTTGTTTTTTGCATCTATTATAGATTCAATGCTTAAATTACCGTTGAAGCGGTTTTTTTCATATGAACATACCCAAGACTATCCGTAAGTATTGTGCAAAATGTAAAACACATACTGAACAGAAGGTCTCCATATACAAGGCTGGGAAAAGAAGAGGTTCTGCAAGAGGAGAACGCAGACACGCTGAACGTAAACGTGGGTATGGTGGACAAAAATTCCCCAAACTTGCAAAACCTGCAAAAACTACAAAGAAAGTTACTCCTATTATGACATGTACAGTATGTAAAAAGAAATACAATAAACCAGGCATTAGAATAAGAAAATTTGAGTTGGTGGCAGCATGAAAAAAGATCATATTGAAATTCCAAAGCCATCAAGTAAATTCCAGAAAGTTAACTGTAATGAATGCGGTGAGTTACAAGTAGTATATTCTCATGCATCACAGGCTGTTGTATGCAATTCTTGTGGCAACAATATTGCTGAACCAACCGGTTCTAAAGCAAAGATCAATGGAAAAATCTCAGGCAGTGCTGAGTAAATCATAATCTTGTTTTGTGTTTAGATTAAAAGCAATTCTTTTATCATCAATTATTATAAACTTCTCAGATATGTTTTCTAGTGTCAAAATATTTTTTGCATTTACTAGTGAAATTCCAGTATAGCAACATTGCTGGTTCTCAAAATTAATCCAATAATTAGAAGAAAGACATAATGATTCCAGGAATTTTTTTGTAACAAGGATTGTAGTCCAAATATCTTCTGAATTGCATTGATTTACAATATCTTTGATTATATCTCCATCCAAAAATGGCAAGTCAGCAGAGGTAATCAAGACAAAATCATTTAATGATTTAAGAACTAAATTAAGATCCTCAACATAACTAACACCTGGAGTATTAAAGAGATCAATATTATTTTCTTCTAACAATTTCTTGGTTTTTGGTGAATTAGAACTTGTAATTGCCAATATTTTTGAAAAGCATTTAGAATTTACTAGTGCATCAATTACATGAAGAACTATAGGTTTTTTGTATTTTAAAAGTAATTTTTCTCCAGCCAAGCTCATTCGACTTCCTTTGCCACCTGCCATAACAATGCCAATCATACTGAAACAAAGATTAGAAGAGATGCCAATCGAGTTAATTCGTTTGTAGCACCCAATACATCTCCTGTAATTCCTCCAAAACTACGAGCAGTCAAGACAACTAGGAACATGGTCAATGTCACACCTACTCCAAATAAGAGCAATCCTGTTGTGCCACCAAGAATAATCAATGGAATTAGAGTAATAATAGCTGCCAGTATCAATTTCTTTTTGTTTTTCATCAGCTCAACAAATGGTGAATTTGAGCCTAAAGATGCAGATTTTCCAATACTTGCCATCAAAACCATTGAAAATTTTGCAAATATCTCACTAAGTAAAATTGCCAAGAATAATTGATATCCTGTAGATAATGAAATTGCTATTATCAATCCGACAATATACAATACTATCGCAACTATTCCTGCAGAACCGGTAGAAAGATCTTTCATTGCTGCAAGTTTTTTTTCTTTTGTTCCCTTTACCATCAAGCCATCAGCAAAATCTGCCAGACCATCAGTGTGATGTATACCAGTAAGTATTGCAAATGAAGCAACAACTAACAAACTTACTATCAATGGATCTAAAAATAATGAAAGCCCAAAACCTATTGAACCAACAATCAAGCCAATTGCAATTCCTACAATTGGAAAAATATACATGTACTTTGCAATTGTTTCAAGATTTGAATTACTAGTTGGAATAATAGTCAGAAATGAAAAGACAGAACCAATTTCTTTAAGCATGAATCCACCATCCTAAAGAAGATAAAAGTAAAAGAATTGGGATAACTACAATTCCACAAAACAATATTGATGTAACTTTCATTATTGAAATAGCTGATTTCACATGATCTTTGGTAAATGAAATGTTTCCATCACCAAGTGAATAGTGATCAATCTTTTCAAATTTTGCTCCCAATGCTCCTGCAATAGCTGCCATAGGATATCCAGCATTAGGACTTTTAGTTTTTCTTCCATCGCGAATCATTATTTCATAAGATTTTCTCCAATCATTTCTAAGAATCATGGCACTGAGTATCATGATAAATCCTGTTAATCTGGATGGAATGTAATTCAAAATTTTGTCACAGTTTGCTCCAAACCACCCAACATTTTTGAAAATATCTGTCTTGTATCCAATCATAGAATCTGCAGTATTGATTACTCGATAAACAAACGCTCCGGGTAAACCAAAAATTGCAAAGTAGAAAAGAGGTCCTGTTATACCATCAACAGTATTTTCACTAATACTCTCTAGCACGCCTGAAAATATATGATTTTTGTCAAGATTCTTTGTATTTCGCTTTACAATCATGGATAAATTGTCTCTAGCTGAAGAGATATCGTTTTGTTCTAGAGCAGTTACTACAGCAAGGGCGTGTCTTTCCATTCCCTTTATTGCTATAGTTGTCTTTAGTAATATACCACATACAATTATTGAAATTATAATGTATATGTAGTCTATAGTAATTAATTTAATTCCAATATTTAGAAAGATCATCAAAGACACAACAATTCCACTAGAAATCAAGATAATGAAAATGCCTCCAAGTTTTTCTAAATTTTCTGATGAGTGTTTTATATGTGGAGTTAATTTTGCAATCAGAGAACCTATCCAAGCGGTTGGATGAAACTTATTTCTAGGATCTCCCACTGCAAAATCCAATACAAGTGCAAAAAATACTATCAGTATTGATTCAGATATCAACTTATCATCTTCTCTATTTCTTTAATATTCAAATTTGAATTTACTAATTTGCTAAGCTTGTCAATCTCACTTTCTATTTTGTCCAGATTTTTCTTATTCCAAGTGATATTCTTTGCTTTGCCACCCAATGAATCTTCTTCAGGTAGATCAAAGTCAATCATTGGTATTGTACCTAATACTGGACGTTTTGTTATCTCTTTAATTTTTTTAAAACCAGGTTTAAGAATATTGATATCGCCTCGAAATTTATTGATAACAAAACCTTTGATTAGTTTTTGATGTCTTTTATCTAAAAGTGACATAGTACCTACAATACTGGCAAATGAACCTCCTCTATCGATATCAGTAATTAGTAATACTGAAGAATTATCTATTTCTGCCATTTTCATATTTGCTATGTCAGATTTTTTTAAATTAATTTCAGTTGGCGAGCCAGCTCCTTCCAAAATAATAAGATCATAATTTTTTTGAAGAGACTTAAGTGATTTTGTAGCAATATTCAGTCCCCGAGTTTGTACGAATTTTTGGTAATATTCAGTGGCATGCATTTTCTTGAACATTTTTCCATTAAGGTATACATTGCTATAGTAATTACCAAGTGGTTTTAGAAGAATTGGATTTAGATCAGGGGTTATTTCACATCTAGCAGCTATTGCTTGTATGGCTTGTGCTCTAGATATTTCAAAATCTTTTGTTTTGTAGGCGTAATTTGACATATTTTGAGATTTAAATGGTGCTACTGAAAATCCCTTATCTGAAAAAATTCTACAGAGCGCTGTAACTAGTGTTGTTTTGCCAGATCCTGATGATGTGCCTTGAATCATTAATGATTTCATAATTTCTCCAAAGCTTTGATTAATTTTTCATTTTCTTTTCTTGTCTTTACAGCAATCCGAATGTAATTATTATTTAAGCCACGAATTGTACTACAATCACGAATTAGAATTTTCTTTTCAAGTAATTTTTTTTGTAATGTTTTTGATTTAATTTTTGTTTTTATTAAAATAAAATTTGTCGAAGTAGCATTACATTGAAAATTTTTTAGTTTAGAAATATAATTAATTAGATAACATGATTCTTTTTTAATCATTTTTTTTACTTTGGTTAAATAAAATGAATGCAAAAGAGAAGCAGATGCTGCTTGTTGTGCTAATCCTGAAACATTCCAAGGAATTTTGATTTTGTTTAAAACAGAAATCATTTGTTGTGAACCTATACCATAACCAATTCGTAGACCAGCTAGAGCAAATGATTTTGTTAAAGAGCGTAAAATGAATAAATTGTTATATTTTTTTATGAATTTAATAATTGATTCATCATGATCTGGTACTAATTCAATAAAGCATTCATCAATGAACACCAAAGTTTTCTTTTTATTTGCTGATATGATTATCTTTTGTAAAGTTTTTTTAGAAATTAGATTACCTGTTGGATTATTTGGATTACAAATAAAGATACAACCATTATTTGGAAGCTTGGAGATAAAGTCATCAACGTCTTTTTCTAAATTCATTGTTTTAAAAAATGAAACTTTGGCACCGCTGAGTTTTGCTGCAGACTCATATTCGCCAAAAGTTGGAATTGGAATCAAAACGAGTGTTTTATTTGATAAAAAGGCTTGACAGAAATTATAGATAATTTCTGTAGCACCATTTCCCACCACAATTTGAGAATATGGGATTTCGGTATAGTGCTGAAGATTTTTTCTAAGTTGAGTAGATTCTGAATCAGGATAAATTTGGATTGTATCTAACTGATTTTTTATGGTTTTACGCACCAGTGAAGAAGTGCCCATAGGATTGATGTTTGAGCTAAAATCCAAAATATCAGGACTTGGATGTGTTATTGAGAAAGGTCCTCCATGAGAAATTCGCTTATGTACAGATAGGTTTGGATTTACCCTCATAATTTGAAATAACCTGTGCTGATATAGTATGTTTTGGTCAAATTCAGAAAACGATTATTAATTGAATAAAAGATTTTTTAGATCATGGACAAGAAGCGAGTGGCAATTGTAGGGGTTACAGGTTCTGTAGGACAAGAATTTGTACAATCACTAAATAATCATCCTTGGTTTGAAGTTATACAGATTGCAGCATCTGAGCGCTCTGCCGGGAAAAAATATCTTGATGCCATTAAAGATCCCAATAGTGGAATAATATCTTGGGAAGTAGATGGTCAAATTCCAGAGTACATTAAAGAGATGACTGTAAAAAATACTGATGAATTAGATTTGTCACAATTAGATTTAGTATTCTCGGCAGTTGAATCAAATGCAGCTAGAGACATTGAGACCAAGATTGCAGCAGAAGTACCAGTAATTTCAACTAGTTCTGCTTATCGTTATGAAGAAGATGTACCTATTTTAATTCCTGGAATCAATGATGAACAATCAGAATTATTAGAGATACAAAAGAAAAATAGAAATTGGAAGGGTTGGGTTGCACCACTCCCAAATTGCACTACTACAGGTTTAGCAATTACTTTAAAACCACTTTATGAAAAATACGGTGCAAAAAAGGTGATGATGACTTCGATGCAAGCAATATCTGGTGCTGGTCGTACTCCTGGTGTTTCTGCAATGAACATTACTGACAATATAATACCATATATTGCAAAAGAGGAAGAAAAAGTAAGAATTGAAACTAGAAAGATTCTTGGTAAATTAAAGAATGGAAAAATTGAAGATGCAAATATCAGAGTAAGTTGTACGTGTACCAGAGTTCCAGTAATTGATGGTCATACAGAATCAGTTTTTGTAGAAACTGAAAAAGAAATAAACTCACAAATTGCAAAACAAGTCTATGATGATGCCAATAAAGAGAGTACCATATCAGGTCTTCCATCATCTCCTGAGAAATATTATGCATTTCATGAAGATCCAACACGACCTCAACCAAGAATGGAACGTAGTGTAGGTGATGGCATGACGACAACAATTGGAAGAGTTGAGAAAGAAGAATTGTTTGATCATGGTTTAAAGTATGTGTTATTCTCACATAATAAAAAAATGGGATCAGCAAAAGGTGCTGTTTTGTTAGCAGAGATGCTTTACAAAAAAGGTAAAATTTAGACTATTTTTTGTAATTTTTACAATAATAACTTTATAAGATCCAGAAATCTAGATCGTTCTGGATGTTTTAAATGGTAAAAGTTGATGAATTAGATTTACAAATTTTATCAGAATTATCTAATGATGCATCAATTTCCGTTCCAAGATTATCGAAAAAAATTAATGTTAATTCATCAGTGGTATACTCGAGAATTAAACGTCTAGTAAAACGAAAATTAATTGAACGTTTTACAATTGTTGTAAATGATGCAGAGCTTGGTTACAATGTAAAGGCATTAACAGGAATAAACATGGATACAAAACAACGAGATCATATAATTGAAGAACTATTCAAAATAGATGGAGTAAGAGAAATTGCAGAAGTTACAGGAAGGTTTGATATCTTAGTAACCATGTATGCAAAATCGTTGGATCAGATGCACAAAATGGTATCTGAAAAAATTGGACGAATTGAAGGGATACAGTCATCAGAGTCATTTATCGAAATGAAGTCTCGTGCAAAAGCAATGCCATATAAGTCATTAAAGGATAGCGATTAGCATTGCAAAAACAGAAAACAGAATCTCGTGTTGCAGTATATTATGAGTTAACAAAACCAAAAATTTGGTATTTACTAGTTTTTACTGCATTTGGAGCAACATTAACTGCATCCAATATTTACAATATTGAAATTTCTCCTGCAACATGGGTATTGATGTTATTCTCTGTTGCTGCTGGATCTGCTGCAGCTAATACTCTAACCAATTATCATGATAGGGATATAGATGCAATAATGGAGAGAACAAAAAACAGGCCACTTCCATCAAAAAGGATTTATCCTGCTGAAAAAGCTAGAAACTTTGGTCTTGCATTAGCTGGAATTTCTCTAGTGTTAGCATTTGGAATCTCATTTACAACTACTTTAGAACAAGGTATTTGGGCAACAGCCTTTATTGCATTTGGTTTACTAAACAACATTATTGTTTATTCATACATGTTAAAACGAAATTCTAGAACTAACATAATTTTAGGTGGCTTATGCGGAGGGGCTCCTCCAATGATAGGATGGGTGGCTGTTACTACGACAGATTTGTGGACAATGGGTTTGGCAATGGCAGGACTTGTGTTTATTTGGATTCCAATGCATATTTGGGCTTTAACTTTACATTTCAAAGAAGATTACAACAAAGTTAATGTTCCAATGTTAACAGCTGTACAATCCGAGAAAACATCAGCAAGAGCAATTGCTGGTTCAACTTTTGTAATGGTATTATTTTCAATTGCGCCATTCTTTTTAACAACTGAAAGTGGGGAATCAATGGTTGGTTCAGTTTATTTATGGACTGCAATAGCATCCGGTGCTTTAATGATCATATTATCAGCATGGGTAATTGCAAAACCTATGGAAAAAGCATCGTGGACATTGTTTAAGTTTTCTAGTCCTTATTTGGCAGTTTTGTTCATAGCGTTAATGGTAGATTCAGCATTATAAGATACTGCTATTTTCATCTAGACTGTTTAGTTCTTTTGTAATTTTAGAATGTGTTTCGATAAGTAATTCTATCTCATTTTGTAATTGAGAAGAATTCCATTTAGAGTTAACTAGCAAAGTCAATTTTGTAATAATACTCCATTGAACATTATTTTGTTGATCAATTAATTCAAGGAATCGTTTTCCTTTTTCATCTTCGGACATAATTTTTTAATATTTTACAATCATAAAAAGATAACATGAAGTAGATATTCAGTTTAATTCAAATGAAATTAGTTTATCATTTAATAGTAAAACAAAATTATTTTTTAGTGTTGATAATTATATAATTTTATTAGTAGATAAAATTCATAGAAAGTATTGAAATGTAGTATATCAGAGTGTAAGATTAGAGCCAATCAATCAGTAAAAATAGGATTTAAAGAAACGAGAAATCTATGTGAATATCATTATAATTTATTTAAGAACAAGGAGGAAAAATACGCATCAAATTTTAGCAAGGCATCAAAATTTAAAGAAAAATAGATAATTATGAATTTTCATATTCTGGAATAATTGAAAACTTTAACATCTACTATTTTTAATCTATTTTATGGCTATAAAGAAAAAAACTAGTCCAAAAAAGAAGCATGTGAAGGAATTAGTTTCTAAACCAATAAAACAAACAAAATCTTCATCAAATAAGCCAGAATTTGAAAAGGCGTGGCAAGAATACAATTCTGCTCTAAGTGTATGGAAAGAATCACTTGCACAGTGGCAAAAAGCTACAAACGATACATTGATGACATATCATGATGCATGTCAAAGAGCTTTAGAATCAGATACAGAACTCTTAAAAAAAGTTAGTTCAAGTTGGGAAAATACCTGGCAAGAAATAGGTCCAGAATACATAAAACAACAAACAAAAATGATTGAAAATATATTTAAAGAAACTAACATCGATTCAATCAAAAAATTCAATGAACAGTGGGAAAAATTTCTAAAAACTTCTGGTGATGATTCAATTAAAGCGTATCAAGAGGCCATAAAACAGTTCAATCAAACTTGGCAAACAAGTCACGCATAACTTTAATATTTTTTAAATTATTATAAATAAAAATTCAATGTTTGTATTTGTAAGATCATTTCATAATGGTGGGTTCCTTTGAAAAGGAAATGGCAGATAAAACATCATTCAAATCAAATGGTTTTATAAGAAATGCAAGAACACCTGAACGTGTACATTCTTCAAAAATTTTCATATCATCATTACCAGTTATAACTATAATTTTAGAGTCGGGATCTTGAAGTCGAATTTTTTTTAAAACACTTAATCCATCAAGTTTAGGTATTGTCAAATCTAAGAATACAAGTTCAGGTTTTTCAGAATGGTATTTCTCAATTGCTTCAATACCATCACTTGCCTCAGCTACAACATTATGATTATGTATCAAAAGAAAATCCTTCATTGCTAAACGTAATTCTTCAGAATCATCGACAATCATAGTTCTAGTCATGCGTCATAATACACAATTAAGGAATTTAGATGCATGAGTGTATCAAAGAATACTTACACATAATCTAGGCACAAAAAATAGGATTATAATTGGTTTTATTAAATTCATTTTCAAATGGAAATATCAATTGAACCATGGAAGAAACTAGTAATTCATGAAGTTATAGAATACAAGTTCGATGATTGGGTCAAACAAATAGCATTTAGCACTAGATCATCAGGGGGTGCAATTCCAACTATGCAATGGACAAATGGAGTTGTTTTTTCTCCTTCTAATTTTCCAACAACAAATGTTACAGTAGAAGAACAATTGAAAGGAATACTTCATTGGTCATCAGTATCTTTTGCAATAAAAGAAAAATTTGAGAAGCAAATAGTAATAGAAAATGCTACAATAAATCTTGTGGATGTAAGTGTAAATGAAATTTTCAAAGAGCTTGCACAAAATTTAAAGAAGCAGTCAAAATTTGCAATTAGTTCTGACAAAAAATAATAAAGGAAAAAGATCTGAGAATTAACAACGTGGATATTGTTTTGTAATAGATATTCTAGATTTTATTAATCATGATATTATTACAAAGAATGAAAGAAAAATTTGCTGATGATTTATCACGTTATTTTAGGCCACATGTTATTCCATGTTTCTGCAAATTTTTTCATCATTTCACCATAAGCTTTCATGTGTTCCATCCCAGATGAATTTAGAGTCTTTTGCCAATTTTCTGCAAACTGTTTGAAGGTTGATGCGTTAGTTTCATTGAGAGATTTTTGCCAAGCATCTCCAAATTCTTTAAATGATTTCATTCCAGCATCACTAAGAGACTTTTGCCAATTTTCACCAAATATCTTCATAGTGTCTACACTAGATTCCTTGATAGCTTTTTCCCATACCTCGTTAAATTTGGTTTGCATGTCATTAGTTGCATTTTGAATTTGCTCAAATACAGTTTTCCAGTTTTCAAGCGATTTTGAATATTCTTGCCAAAGAGAATTCCACTCATTTGATTTTTCTTCTGAGGTCATAATTAACAATAATTTTTGATACTCTTAAACTGTTCCATAAAAATCAGTTATTAGATTTTTTACGATACGTTAATTTGCTATTTGAAATAATTTTCTAGTTTAATTTTGTTGATTTTTGGGATTTTTGCTAATTCAAATCCCTCTGAGGGTTTTAAAAGAGATCTTGTTGCATCTATGCCAATTTTTGCAGTCTTCAATTTCTTTTGATCACTAGAAGGATCGAGGCTAGAACCTCGTACATTTGTTATTACTATCAAATCTTTATCAGCTTGAAATCTTGTTGCCATTGCATATTCAACAGATTCCGCATTATTAGGATCAATGTCTTCATCTACAACGGTGACTTGTTTTAATGAACGATGTAATTCGAATGTTTTTTTAATTATTTTTTTTGGATCAGAGTTGGCTTTCTTTTTTATCTGAATTACTGCATGTAACCAATTACATCCACCATTTGTCATAGATACCTGTTTAGTTTGAGGAAATACTTTTTTCAATTCCCCATTTAATTTTGATTCAATTGGCATTCCCATTAATAACCGGTGTTCTGAAAACCCAGAAAGAACATCATGAAAAATTGGGTTATTTCTATAATACAAAGATTCTAACTCAAAAACTGGTTGTAATCTATGATGATCATAAGTTTGAAGCATTTCTACCATCCATTCTGGATGAGTTTTATCTTGTAGAATTTTTCCTTCCATTACAATTTCAGTTCCAGAAGGAACATGTAATCCTGTGTAAGGAAGTTTAGCCAAAGTGAGTTTCCATCCTAAAAGAGAATTTGCAATATTAATTTCATCTTTGCCCCATTCAGCTTGATATGCACCTGCAATTGATATTGCTGGGTGTACGCCTATAGTTACTGCAATTTTGAGATCTTCATGATGTTCTTTTGCATCAATAAAACATCGATGTAAATGCCTTCCTTCAACCATTCTAATTGAAAAATGAGTTTTATCAATTGGCATCATTCTATGAAATGAAGAGTTTTGCTCTCCAGTTTCAGGATTCTTGACATATGCAATTGAAGAAGTTATGAAAGGCCCAGATTCTTTTTCAAAATGAGTAACAATAGGCATGATTGATATGTTTCTTGATTTATTTTCCATGAATTTCCCAGAGGAAACAACTTTGGGTTTTTTTGCTTTTTTAATGGCAGAGATCATATTTTCATGTATTTTTTCTTCTGTGCTTCTAATTGCTTGAGCAAATCTTTTTCTAGTACCAACAAGATTAGCAACTAAATTAAAATCACTTTCTGCAATATTCTCAAATAAAACTGCATTAGAAGCATCAACTTTTGCAGTGATTCCTGCAATTTCATATTTTGTTGAAACCTTTGTTTTAATAATTTTAAGATCACCGCTCTTTCTTATTAGTGAAAGATAATTTCGTAAATCAGTCAATTCTGAACCATCTCCATAATTTCTGTCATTATAGCTTTTGCAGTATTGGGTTCTAATTCTTTTTGAATGAACGCTGAAACAACTGCAATACCTTTTATTCGAGTACTAATTCTTTCTGCAATTAATTTTAGAAACAAAGACTCAGATCTAGATGGGATTATAGTTGTAGTAATAGCAGTTGGACCAGTAGCCAATGAAACTACCATTGATCCTAATTTGTTAGTTCCTTCGGTTACAGAAACAAAATATCCATTTTCAAATTTAAGAATCTGTAAAGAAAAACTGCGACTCTCCAAATTAACGATTTTCTGTGAAAACCCATTTGGAGAGTTCAATGAGCTGTGAACAAATCTTATGCTTTTATTGCTATTGATTCAGTTTCTGGGATAGATTCCATTTTTATGTTTGTAGCTTTTTGTATTTTGGCAATTTTTGGTGTTTTAGCAGTTTTTTGTATTTTGGCAATTTTTGGTGTTTTAGCAGTTTTTTGTATTTTGGCAATTTTTGGTGTTTTAGCAGTTTTTTGTATTTTGGCAATTTTTGCTTTAGGCTTTGCTTTAACTACTATAACCTCTTCAACTTCTGGTTGAGTTTCAGCAATTGCTTTTGCTTCAATAGAATCAGCTTCTACTCTTGCACGAAGTTTTGCTTTGTACTTTAGGTTTCGTGGTTTTGTTCTTAATCTGTATCCACAACATGGACACCAAAGACCTTCCCATTTGATGAATATTTCGCAAATTTGACATCGTCGTTGTCCAGAAGCATATCTTCCAGTTCCAACAGGCTTTTGAGCCTTGTATCTAACGCAAATTCCTTTACAAGTCATCTTAGTAATTTATTATAGAATTCATAACTATATAAGTATGGATCGATAAAATATTCAAAATATTAGCAGAAATAATGAAATAATTTTAAGTTATAATGCGATCAGTGTCATTTGTTTGCAAGAAAAACACAAAAACTTCAATAAATATGTATAGCTAATTTAGGATGAATTTTTTTAAAAAATATTAGGTATCAAATAGTTGTTTGATTAAATTTGTAGAAAATAGATGGCACTAATCTAATTACAATATATGAGAAAATTAATTTGAGATATACAAATTATAATTAATTATGAGATTTAGGAAAAATTATCCAGTTATAGAGAGTGGTAAAACAAAATGTCGGTAACCTTCTCTTTGTGAGATATATTTTGCTGAAAGCATATCACGTTTTCCTCCCTGATTAAAATTTTTAATTTTGAGACTGGTTTTACGTTCATCAACAAATTCCAACTCAAAAGAAGAACAAAATCTCAGATTAAGCATGGTTACTATTTCTTTTGCAATATTCATGTTACCATTTCCAATTTTGACTATCTTGCGTTTGGCTCTCAAACCACCTAAAATTCTGATAATATGTAATACTAGTTCTTCAACAGATGAATTAAAGGAACTTTCAATCTCTCGTCCAAAATAAAATATAGAAAGACCTATTCGCTGCCCAGGATCAACTCCAATAATTAGATCCTGCTCATAGCCTAGAGATAGTTTTTGAATCATCAGACCCATGATAACCGTAGGATGGTGCTCAAAAATATCCTCATGTAACATTGGTTTTTCACATTCTATAGGGGCTTCTCTTCTTGTGGTTAAAACCAAATGTCCATCATAAGTTGGAATATCTTCAGGAAATATAGAATCAAAAGATAATTTTAGAGTTTTTAGTGAAGTTGAAAATCTATAGTATGGTTTGCCATATGTAGTCGCAATTCCAATACGAGCATTGAGTAGTGGATCGATATTTTAGAGAAGTGAAATATGTGATTTAGGTTTATGCTTTCAAAACAGTTGACATGACATGTTTCACTGCTTCATCAAAATGTGCATCAATATTTGATTGAATTTCAGATAGTTTCAATTGGCCTTCTTTGGCAATTTTTGCAGATTCTGCAGTTGCTTTTGCTTTAGAGGCATTTATGGTTACTTCAGCTTCTTTTGTGGCCATTTCTCGTGTTTTGTCTAAAAGTTTGTCAATTTCATTTAATGCCTTTACTGATAGTTGTTTTTTCATGTCTGTAACTTTACTGTTAAGTGAATCTAGATCATCTTCTAATCCATTTAATGATTGAATAATTACGGTGACTTTTGACTCAGCCATACTGCTCATGACACTTCAATTTCTTCAAATCCATTACTTAAATCATTCAATTTAGATGTGTTTTTAGGAACAAATAGAGGAAGAAATTATCCAGAAGTTAAAAGTAGAATTGCTCTTGCTAGATCGCCTTTGGCTTCTTCAAGTGCATTTTTAGCCTTTTCTTCATCTACACCAGCTTGCTGACTAACTAATTGAATATCCTCATCAGAAAATATTGGAACGTCTAGTTCTCGTTCCTCATAGCTATCTGCAGTCACTGTAAAAATGGAATTATCCTTTGCCTTCATCTCTGTAACGGATGGTTTTGATACAATGATCTCTTTTTTGTCAGTCTTGATAATTACCTCTTGGACATTTGGGATCTCTTTCATATCAAGTCCCATCTTATCCATCATTCTTCGCATTTCACGATTACCGCCACGCATCATGATGATAATTCTCCGCTACGACTTTTTAAACTATCTCTGACTCTAATGGCCATTCCCCTATTAAAGTCAGGAATCATCTCAGAGGATAAAACTGCTTTACCCACTGCAATCACTTTATTTTTATACAATATTGGAGTATCAGACGTAATTCGTATGTTTTTACCACACCATACAACATGTTTACAGAATACAGATTTTCCTTCTTCAACAAATGGTGCTGCGTCTTGATTAATTTCTAAACAATTTTCTTTGAATTTCTTACTTTGTAACAAAATCTGAGCAAAATAAGGACTAATAGCAAGACCACCATCAATTCTCAAGGTACACAATAATTTTCCTTGGTGTGTTACAGTTCTAATTCTACCAGTTTTTCTTGAAAAAGTCATTTCAATATTTTGAGGTAAATACTTTGAAACACCGTTTCCAAATAATGCATCAAGTGTATACTTTAATTTTAAAACTTGGTCCATAGGGTTATCATGATCTTTTCTAAATATTAGTTCAATGTTAGTATATACTATTAGAGCTAAACTATATAGATTGGATTTTTTAATGTAGATTACGGAAGAAAGAGAGGAAACAAGAAAAATTCAGTTTACAGGCAAGTCGTCATACATAGTTTCGTTACCTAAACAATGGGTTATGGATCTTGGACTAAAACAAGGAGACCAAATTAGAATGATAAGAAAAGACTCATCAACATTAGAGATTTACCCACCAAAATTCGAAACAAGATCTCAAAAGAAAGAAGATGCTACAATTGAGATAGATGATGAGGAAACATCATCGATTGTAAGAAAATTAATTTCCTTGTATTTTTTAGGTTATAAAACAATCAATATCAAACCAAAAACTGGAAGATTGAGTCCAAACCAAAGAAATACTGTAAAAGAAGCTGTAAAAAGAATGCTAATGGGATCTGAGATCATTTCAGATTCTAGTGGAGGAATTACTGTTCAGGTTCTTGTTAATCTGCTAGAACTCTCTGTTGATGGAGCATTTAAGCGAATGATTCATCTGGCTAAATCAATGTCAAATGATGCAATTTTAGCAATGAGAGAAAATAATTTGGAGCTTGCACAGGAAGTGATCAATACAGATGATGAAGTAGATAGATTTGGATTTTATATTATTAGACAGTTAAAAATTGCAATTCAAAATGAGCATATGTTAAAAGAGATGGGTTTTAGAAATGCTAGAGATTGTCTTGGATATAGATTAGTTGTAAAAAATATTGAAAGAACAGGGGATCATGCAGCATTTATTGCAAAGGATGTGTTGGAATTCAAAAAACCAGTAAAGAAAGACATAGTAGAGAAAATTGAAGAAATGAATGAATTTGCGTTATCTGTTTTAGACGATTCATGTTTGGCATTATTCAAAGAAGACTATGTGCAGGCTGAAAAAACAATTGAGAAGACAAATGATATTATAAAATATGAAAAAAGAGTAAGAGATGCATCAAAATCACTCAAAGATGATGAAGAAATCTATAGAATTAGAAGAATGACAGAAAATATTAGAAGGGTTTCAGAATATGCTAGTGACATAGCAGAAATTGTTCTTAATATGAATATAGAAAAATCATTAAAGAAAATAGCATAATTATGCGTGAGAATAGAGTATGTCCAGATAGAAGGATATCAGTCAAATAATTTACTAGTGGCTTGTTGTAATGAAAAAATTAGTGAAGATTTAACTTGAGTAATACGTGAGAATATTGTAAATAAAATGAATTCGGCAATACTAATTACATATGATAAAGAAGATGCTGTGACTGAAGCTGTAGGATTATGCGATGCTGCAGGAATACAAGTCATACATACAATAAAACAACATTTTCTAAAGAAACCAAAATATGGAATTAGTGGAGGAGTTTTAGAGAAATTAGAAGAAATTGCAGAAAAACTCAAACCAGATGTTATTGTTTTTGATGAAATATTAAAGCCAAGTCAAAATTATAACTTAGCCTCTGTATTACATAGAGAAATTTTAGATAGAGAGGCATTAATTCTAGAAATTTTTGAAAGTAGAGCATCCAGTGCTGAATCTAAATTGCAAGTGAAGTTGGCTCAACTACGATATGAATTGGTCAGAGCTAAAGAAAAAGTGCGTCTCTCTAGCATGGGAGAACAACCAGGATTTATGGGAATAGGAAAATTTGAGATCGATGTTTACCATGATGATATCAAACACAGAATGCAATCTGTAAAATCAAAACTTGAAAAAGCTGGAAAACAAAGAGAGCTTCATCGACAAGGGAGAAAAAGACTTGGATTCAAGACCATATCTCTTGCAGGATATACTTCATCTGGAAAAACTACATTGTTTAATAAAATTACAGGAGAGTCTAAAGAACAAAGCAAAAGTCTATTCACGACTCTCTCTACAACTACAAGAAGATTTTCCATTGATCATGAACCATTTTTAATTGCAGACACTGTTGGATTTATCAGTAAGTTACCTGCGTACATGATTGATGCATTCAAATCTACATTAGAGGAATTGATTCATACTGATGTCATAATAGTTGTAGTTGATATTAGTGATTCATTGTTTGAGTTGAGAAAGAAATTTGCAAGCTGTATGCGAACTTTAAGTGAATTAAGAGTTGAAATGGATAGGATAATTTTTGCTTTAAATAAATCAGATTTATTGACAACTAACGAAATTGAAGAAAAAATAGAGATTCTTAATTTAAAAGATTATAAAAAAAGGATTGCAGTATCAGCTAAAACAGGATATAATGTTAATGAATTAAAAGATCTAATCAAAGATATTATTCAAAGTCAAAAATCACCAGAATTCAAAAAAGACACTCCAAATGGGTTTGACAATACATATGGTAATTGAGGTTGTAAGGATTGGACAACGTCTTGTTAGAGATGATAGAGTAACTACACATGTAGCTCTAGTTGCAAGAGCTTTTGGTTGTGCCAAAATATTCATGACCGAAGTAAATCCAGAGATTAGAGATACTTTAGAAAAAATCAACAATACTTGGGGCGGGAATTTTATTGTAGAATTTATTGATAATTGGAAGTCAATTGTAAAAAAGAAAAAAGAGGAATACAAAATAGTACATCTCACTATGTATGGAGAAAGCATCAATGATGTTGATGATCAACTTAGAAAAGAGGAAAATTTACTAATAGTAGTGGGTGCAGAAAAAGTACCTAGAGAAATTTATGAACTTGCGGATTACAACGTAGGAATAGGGAGTCAACCTCATTCAGAAATTAGTGCCTTAGCTATACTTCTTGATCGTATTCAAAAAGGAGAGCAGTTTAAGAATAGTTTTCCAGGGGCTAAAAGAAAGATCATACCTACAAGAAAAGGCAAGAACGTCCTAGTAAGCGGAACAAGGGATTAATAATAGAAAATGATTAGTGACTAGAGTTGGTAGACAAATACGAAGACCCTTTTGTTAGAATTGCATCTATGATAGGAGGAGATGAGTATCTTAAGGTTGCAAGATCGCTTTTGAAGGCAGAAGATGCAACAGATGAGGAAATCGCAAGTTCTACAGGGTTGAGGATCAACATGGTTAGAAAAGTTTTGTATGATCTATTTGGAAAATCACTCATCACTGGAATTAGAGTCAAAGATGAACGTAAAGGATGGTTTGTATATAGATGGAGAACACGTAGAGAAGAAGTAGAACATTTCATAGAAAGTCAAAAAAAGAAAATCACAGAAAGATTACAACAAAGATTTGATTATGAAAATTATTCAGATTTTTATCATTGTGGAAATGAAGATTGTCACAGAGTTACATTTGAAGATGCATTAGAAGGAATGTTCAAGTGTCCATCATGTGGAAATGTGTTGAATTTAAAAAAGAATGACAAATCAAAAAAAGCATACTCGAAAAAAATTGATGAAATTAAAAAAGACATGCAACAGACATTCTAGTTTTACACACTATTTAGAAAAAAGACCAATTTAGAATGAATGTATGAAGAATTTACTCATATTATCATTAAATTATATACAAAAATACTTTCATAGTATCTGAAAATTTAAGAAAGGGGTCACTAAATTAAATAGGAGAATTTAGTGAAAAAATCCTGAATCAAATAACGACAACAAATCCAGCAACCGGTGAAGAAATTGCAAAATATACAGCAATGGATAAAGAGCAAATAGTCCAGTTAGTTGGAAAGGCAAGAAGAGCTTTTCCAGAATGGAAAAAAGATTATGAAAAACGTAGAAGTTACATTTACAATTTGGTTGAATATTTAAAAAAGAACAAAATGGAATTGGCAAAAGTTGAAACCTCTGAAATGGGAAAAACAATCAAAGAATCAATTGGTGAAGTTGAAAAATGTGCATGGGCATTGGAGTTTTATGCAGATCATGGAGATAGTTTTCTTGCTGATGAAGTATTAAACACAGACGCAAGAAAAAGTTTTCTTACTTTTGAACCACTTGGAGTAATTGGTTCAATTATGCCATGGAATTTTCCTTATTGGCAAGCTCTAAGATTTGCTGCACCGTGTTTAATGGCAGGCAATGTCATAGTAATGAAACCATCTAGAGTGACCATGCAGTCAGGTATTGAGATTGAAAAAGCATTTACTGAATCAGGTATGCCAGATGGAATATTTCAGACAGTTATAGGAAGTGTAGAATCTGCCAATCATCTTATAGATTCTGATGTTAATGCAGTGACATTTACAGGTAGTACAGATGCAGGTGCTAAGGTAGGTCAAAGAGCTGCAATGAATTTAAAGAAATGTGTTTTGGAGCTTGGAGGAAGTGATCCATTTATCGTATTAGATGATGCAATTATTGAAAAAGCTGCAGAAGGGGCAGTTAAGGGTAGATTCATCAATTGTGGTCAAAGTTGTGTTGCATCCAAAAGATTCTTTGTTGGGAAAAATATTGCTAAAGATTTTATTGAATTATTTATAAAAAAAGCATCTCAATTAAAAGTTGGAGATCCTACTTTAATTGAAACTGACATAGGACCTTTATCAAGTAAGGGTAGTTTAGAAACTATTTCAGGAATTGTAAGAGATGCAAAAGAGAAGGGTGCTGAAATTCTTTTAGGCGGTTCAGAAATTGAGGGAAGGGGTTACTTCTATCAGCCCACAATTCTTACAAATGTTAAACCAAATATGAGAATTGCAAAAGAAGAGACATTTGGTCCAGTTGCACCTATAACAATAGTTGAAAATGAAAGTGAAGCTGTAAGATTAGCAAACGATACAGAATTTGGATTAGGAGCAAGTATTTGGACTAAAGATCTAGCAAAAGCTGAAAAAATGTCAAGGCGAATAGAATCTGGAATAGTTAGTGTCAATAATGTGGTAATTTCAGATCCAAGAATTCCATTTGGGGGAATAAAACATAGTGGATTTGGAAGAGAATTATCAAGATACGGAATTCTTGAATTTGTGAACATTAAATCAGTTAGATTCTATGACAATCTAAGCCACCATCATTACGTGGAATGAGTTCTCTCAATCATGAGAATTAGAATTTATCAGAAATTTGTTAGTTTTCTTCATCATCATAATCACATTCTTCTAACTCAATATGAGTTGGACTTCCACTCTCATTAAAGTAAATTTCAATACATATGTCAGATGCCAGAGTTGAGGCTAAAGTTTCTGCTAGTTCCTTTGGAAAATTACCTAACAGATTAGAATTTGAGGAATATTTGTATTCGGTGAGTTCATCGTCGTGATAGAAATCTAGCTCAATATCCCCATTGGCATATTTTCTGACTCCAACCACTTGACCAAATATACTGTAAGACAAATTTAATTTCTGGATTGAGAAACATCGTGGATTAGTGTTTCAGCTAATTGTTCATAATGTTCTCTGGTTTTTCCAATTTCTTTTAGTTTTGATTCCTCAATATCATTTAGTTCTTTATCGACATGTTTTGCAACATATTGTAAACGTGCTTCAGCCATCATAAACAATTTATTATTTTCTTTCCATAGATGTTCTGTTATATGTTCTACATATTGTTGCATATCACTAATCAATTTTGTAGAATTACCAGATGAAATGTAATCCTTAGCAGAATTTTCCATTTCTTTTCCAATTTTTCTTGAACGTTCATGATCTATTAACATCATTGCTATTGGACCCATATTACGTGGCATTCCTGCTTGTTCTAATGCAGGAAATAGTGAATTCTCTTCTTTACTATGATGACAAACATCAGTGAAATTTTTTGAAAAATCAATAACAGGCAATAATATAGATTCAGGAATTTGTTTACCATCATTTAGAAGTTGAATTGTAGATTCCATTGCTTTGATGACTTTTTCTATTAGATCATGATCTCGTCTTAAAGATGTAGTTGACATGACACTTACAAATGAAACCCAATATCTATATCTTATTCAAATTTTCAGATAAATAATTAAAAGATAGGAAATTTGTTAACGAGTAACTCGTTAACAAATTTGTGTCTAACGATTAGAAAGGCTTTTTGCTTTAACAAATGCCCAAATCTTTTTTGTCATTTCACTTGGTGCAATAGGTTTGTTACCAAAAACTTGTTCTACAGTTTCTTGACGACCTGCAAAATTAATTGCATAACCACCAAATGCTGGTTTTCTAGATTTTGATTTGCTTGATGATTTTGCTTTAGTCTTTGATTTTTTACTAGTGCTTTTAGTTGTAGTTTTCTTTTTTGTCGTATCTTTCTTTTTTGCTGCCAATTTCTTGTTATATTTTGAATTAAGTATAATAACTTACACTTTTGTATAATGTAAAACAAGGTAGTTTTCGAGTCTTTTTATTGTATTTAATTGAAGTCTTGGTGATTTTATGATTTTATCAAAACCTCGTCCTTGAACAAATGTTATTGCATCAATACCTCCAATGATAAATGGGGCAATAGTTATCAGAATTTCATCAAACAAGTTATTTTGAATAAATTGCCAGTTAATGGTTCCACCGCCTTCGACCAGAACTGTATTAATTTTTCTTTTACTTAGATTATTCATTAGGGATTTTATGTTGACTGAATTTTCACCAGTCATGATTATTTCAACGGGAAATCTTTTTAATTTTTGCAAATTTACTTTACTGATTCTTTTAGAAACTACAATAATAGTTGGAACTTTATTACATGTTTGTAAAATTTTTGAATTAACAGATATTGTTCCTTGAGAATCTAAAATTATTCTTGTAGGGTTTTTCCCTTTCACATATCTTACAGTAAGTAATGGATCATCTTTATGTATTGTATTTTTTCCTACTAGTATTGCATCAACTTTTGAACGAAGTCTATGGAGTCTAATTTTATCTTTTTTAGAAGATAATTTTGAATCACCTAAACGTGTAGCAATTTTTCCATCTATTGAAATTGCTGCACTTAGAATTACATGTGGTCTAGATTTTTCCATGTACTATTTTACCTCCAATCATCACAGCTCGAATTGTAGATTCGGATGCTCTATGTACAATAGATGCATGTGGACTATGCATTGGCTCTAAATCCAAGGCGTGTTTATCTATGAAAATGCAATCTGCAAATTTACCATTTTCAATTACTCCAATATCTTTCCTCAAAATTTTTCCACCGTTCACAGTTGCCATTTTTAGAATTTCTTTTGGGTTAATTCGTTTCTTGTGAATACCCATAGTTACTTTCCACAAATAGTCCATTTCTCTAAACATATCTGGAGAATTTATCATTACATTATCAGTGCCTAATGCTATTGTACAACCAGCTTTTTTCATCAATTCAATGTCAGGAATTCCTTCAGCAAGTGCAGCGTTTGCTCTAGGACAAATCACAATTCCATGGGTTCTTTTTGTTGCAGCATGTATATCACCTGATGAAGCGTGAGTCATGTGTACCAGAAAATGGGGTTTTAGATTCAATGCACGTATAGTTTCAGATTTTCCAGTATTTTTCTTTGATATAGAAACACTTTGCTTTGTCTCAGATGAATGAATGGCTCGAATTTTAGGAGTATTAGAATAATAATTTAGCACAGAAGAACTATTTTCATTTGCTCCGCTTACTCCAATACCATCACATTTCTTTAGTAACTCCGTTAGTTCATCCATTTTATGTCTAGGTAAAGGAATATTTTTTTTAATTTCAATTGGTCCTTGATAGAATTCTAATCTTCCAAGAATAAATGAACGCAGTGGTAATTCAGATAGAACTTGTTTTAGTAGTAAAACTCCTTCAATTCCACCTTCTCTAAAATCTACAAAAGTTGTGATTCCTTTATTTAACATGGAATGACAAGAATTTTTCATAAAACTTGCAAGGTAGTTTTTATTGGTATTTTTTAGAATTATTGGTTTAGCACCAGAGACAGGGTGAATTCGTTTGTCAACTGAACTATTCAGTGTAATATCTTTTGCAATCGAATCACCTATGTGTGTATGACAGTTTACAAAACCTGGAATTAATAATAATCCTTCACAATCTATTGATTCTTCTTTTGCGCTAGCTCCTAGATTAGGTTGGATTCGTTTGAATCTTTGATCTTGAATCTTTATGTTAGTATTTGAAATAAAATCTAACTCTTTACCTAATAGAATACTTGCATTTTTAATTAGCATGATAATTCATAAACATTAGGTTTTTCTTTTCCAGAATCTCGAATTTCTCTTATTGTATCAAGAGATTCAGTCGCAAGTTTTACAGCCTCTCTAGCAGTTTTTGCATTACCTATTCCACAATTCAAAATAATATTATCTTCTTTTTCAATTAATTTAATGAAATCATTTACAGAGTTTTTAGCATCATCATTTGCAACGACCATAAAATTATCTCCACCCATAAAAAATGTGAGAGAATTTTTTGTTAAAAAGAATTTTGACATTTTTGTATATAAATCAAAAATTATTGAAGTAATCTCATATGGAGAATTTATTTTTCGCCTAGAAGTAAGATTGTCTACATCAAAGTGCATTATTGAAACTTTTTGTTCAAACTTGCCATTAATAAAACCAAAAATAGTATGTTCTTTGCTTAGAAGAATCTCATTTTTTTTCCCTTCATATGCTTTGAGATTTGCTTCAAATGGAGAATCAGCATAACCTATTGACATAGATAAGCGGACATCAAAAGATTTTTCAAGATTTTTTTGAATTTCAATATGATCCTCTAAGATTAAACCGTTAGACACTACAAAAAATTCATCGGCTCTATTTAAGAAAACAAGACAATTTTTTTCTGAGAATAATTTTTGAATCTCTTTGTATAATGATGCTTGAAGCATTTGAAGTGCATGTTCTCTATCACTACCTAGAGTTAGAGTCCAAGGTCCATAGCCATTTATTTTCAATATGCTGAGTTGAATCATTTCTGAATCCTCTGTAATTCGTTGAATATTTTTACAATTGATTCAACTGCATGTTCTGCTACAGGTCGTATTCTAGCATATGCGTGTCTTTCCTGCATTCCAGGACCAGTTATTCCTAAAGAGACAGGTTTTTGATATTTAATGGATAAGGCAGTTAATGCTTGTACTGTAGAATGAGCAATTACTTCATCATGTTTTGTTTGCCCTTTAATTATAGCACCAAGGGTAACTATCCCATCAACATCTTTTTTTTGTAACAATGCATTGACTATTATTGGCATATCATATACTCCTGGTACCTTACAGGTATAGATTATTTTCAATTTCATAATTTTTGTTTTTTCTTCAGCTACAGAAAGCATCCTAGATGTCACTTCTTCATTAAATTCCGAAACCACTATAGCAATATTCAAAATTAATGCACCTTAGCAAATTCTAATAATTCTTTACCATCAATCAATGGAATTGCATTTTGTTTTGCATATTTTTCTGCTTTATCAATAGATAACGCAGTATAAGTTTCAGCATCCATCATTTCACAAATTGCAGTAACAGGAGTTAAACCTGCAATTTGAGTAAGATAAACAGACATTTCAGTATGACCCTGTCTTGTTGCTAATAATCCTTTTGATGCAATTAATAACGGAACATGTCCAGGAGTTTTAAACGAAGAAGCAAATTTTTTCTGTTTGTTCTCAACACTAAAAATATTTGCCATTTCTCTTATGGTTAGTGATCTGTCTTTATCTGTTATACCAGTATAAGTTTGATAGTGATTAACAGAAATTGAAAATGTAGGATGATCACCATATGGAGCAAGTCCCATGATCATTTCTTTATTTGAAATTGGCGATTCTGCTAAAATTTCATGCATATATCTTAATTCTAAAGAATTTGCAAAAGTATGATCAATTGCAATGCATAAAAGACCTCCAGCATGTTGACGCATTCTTG
The DNA here is from genome assembly GCA_023264875.1 of Nitrosarchaeum sp. Taxonomy (GTDB): domain Archaea; phylum Thermoproteota; class Nitrososphaeria; order Nitrososphaerales; family Nitrosopumilaceae; genus Nitrosarchaeum. The sequence goes on along the minus strand of JAHFUX010000012.1, from coordinate 18,719 downwards.
CAACATGTTCAGGTGTTACAAATTCTGCAGCAACTACCATATCTATCTCATTTTCTCTTCCTGCAGAATCAAATAATAATACAAACTCACCTCGCTTTAGTGATTCAAGTCCTGATTCAAGTGACATATATGAAAAATCATCTGTAAACTAATTATAAAGTTTACTATAAAATTGGTAATTACCATAAAAGTAGTAGAAGATCAATTTTATTTTAAAATGTATTTTCCAAGAATATCAGTTTCAATGTTAATCTTATCTCCGATATTCTTTGTTTTGAAATTAGTTATTTCCATCGTATGAGGGATCAAACATACAGAAGCAAGATTATTTTTAATATCTACTACGGTTAAACTGATTCCATCAACTGCAATTGAACCTTTTTTTACAACATATTTTGATAATTTTTTTGGAACTTCAAACCAAACTTGCACTTCTTTAGGCTTATTTTGTATTTTTTTAATGGTACCAACTCCATCTACATGACCTAAAACAAAATGTCCTTCCAATCTGTCACCTGTTTTTAGACTTCGCTCAATGTTAACAATGTCACCAGATTTTAGATTGCCTAAATCAGTTTTACTAGTAGTTTCTTCTATCATTTCAAAAATACAATTAGATTTAGCTAATTTTGTAGCAGTAAGACAAACTCCATTCAAAGCTACACTTTGTCCAATTTTCAAACCTTTGGCATATTTTCCCAAATTTACAGTCATTTGAATAGCACTTCTGTTTTTCGTGTTTTTAGAAATTTTTTCAATTTTTCCAATACCTTCAATTATTCCAGTAAACATCATTTATTGTATAAAATTTCTTTGTATAAATTGATTTTCTTGTTATTATGAAGTTGGTTTTTTATTTTTTAATTCTTCAAATTCATTTTGACAATATTGATGAAAAACTGAACACTTATTTTTTTTTGCATCAATTTTAATTTTTTCCATATCTTGAATTAAAACTCCCTGCGCAGCTAAAAATGCTTCATCTTCCATACCTAATTTTTCAAATGCTTGAGATTTAGCAATAGATGCTTCATGTAAACTAGGATCTGCCATTTGTGCTCTATCATAGTATTCTATAGATTCACTGTAATTTCTTAAATGATTTAGAGAAATAGCCTTATTCATCAATGCAGTAATATCTTTGTTATCAAGTTTTAGTGTTTTATCATAAAATTCTACAGCTTCTTGATGTCTATCTAATTCATTTAATGATAAACCCATACTATTAAGTGTCCATACATCATTACCATCTATATCAAGAATGATTTTACAGCATGTTAAAGCATCATCATATCGTTTTAATTTTTCAAGTGAATAGATTTTATTTTTTAAAGCATAGATATCAAAAGTTTTTATTTTTAAAACTTTATCGCAGTAAATGATTGAATCTTCAAATTTTTCTAAATGCAATAAAGCCAATGCTGAGTTTTGTAAGGCTACCATATCATCAGGATTGGTTTCGAGTAACTTTGTACAATAATTGTACATATCATCAAATTTTCCAGATTCAAACATTCTGGTAATTACAACAGTTGGATCAAGTAAGTTAATCAATTTAGATCATTATGTAATGTAATATCAGGTCTTTATTCTATTCGAAAAATGGAAGAATAGATAGTAATAAGAGATACAAAAATTATTTTAAAGCTTTTCTAAGCGTTTCATTCAATACTTTAGAATAGCTGTATGAAGTTTGTTCTTGTTGAATTAGTTTTGCTTGACGAAGTCTTAATTTTTTGTCTAGATCTTCATCAATCATTATTGTTACACGTTTGCTCATAATAATATCTTCAAGATTATTGTATGAAATTTGGAATATAACATTATATGAAATGTTCCAAATATGGGAAATACTAGGCGTTAATAATAGAAAGAATTTGTTCCATGTTAAACGGTTTGCGGATAAATGGAATATCTAATTTTTCTAGTTTATCTTCGGTTGAATAACTACTATCCCCACTAACAGCAATAACTTTTGCTTTAGGATTGATATGTCGGATTTTTTTAATTGCATGAAACCCACTCCCGTTAGGCATCATTATATCAATTAGTACAACGTCAGGTTTTTTTTCTTTGTAAAGCTTGATAGCAGTTATACCATCATAACCATTTCCTACTACTTTGATACCTTTTTCTTCCAAAAATTCACTAAATAGACGAACAGTATCTTCATCATCATCAATTACAATAACTGAACGTTGCATATCAATCAGGTTTAATGAAACATGCTTTAATATTTTGTATTATTTCTTAGTGTAATAATGGCTGGGATTGACAGATTGATTTCCACATCACTATCTCATATAATTAAAAAGAAATTGAATTTGGATGAACGAAAAAACTTAGAAAGAAAATTATTCTTAGAACATGGAATGTCAATAAAACTATCAATAGAACATTTTCATAAATTTCGTGAAGCATTAAAAAATATTTCTAATATAGATAAAAAAAAATTTGAAAATGAGTGTATTAATGAAATTATTAAAATTAAAAAAATAGATAATAATTATTCTATTAAAATAATTGATCAAAAACTGAGGGATTTAATATTAGAATTATGTGGGGATATTGAAACTAGAAAGATACTCATTTGTATTTTTGATAATGATTTAACTATTCCTCAAATTCTAAAAGAATTCAAAGTTCCAAAAACATCAGGATATAGAAAAATTGAAAATTTAATAATAAATGGATTAATTGTAGAATCAGGAAAAATTCTTAGTGAAAGTAAAAGAATTTCAAAATATAGATGTGTTTTTAATGAAATTAAAATAGTATTAAAAAAAAATGATATCATGATTCAAGCAATGATACACAAAAAAATATTTGATGAAAGTACTAGCATCAATATAACCAATTAGATATTCATCTATTTGTAAATAATTTTATTAAGACATTAGATTATGGAATAATTTTTATAATTTCAAGTATTGCCTTAGCTTGTTTGAAATGAACCTCATCGATCATTTTTCCATCTATGGTTGTTGCACCTTTTCCTTTCTTTGTAGATTTTAAATAATATTTGCAGACTTTTTCTGCCCATTGAATTTCTGTTTTACTAGGATAGAAAATTTTATGGGTTGTAGAAATTTGATCAGGATGGATAATACTTTTTCCAACATACCCCAGACTTTTTCCAATCTTACAATCTTTTTCAAGTCCTTTAATGTCATTAAGATCCTGCCAAATAGCATCAATAGCACGTATTCCTGCGGCTTTGGCATCTACAGGAATTTTTGTTCTAGAGTATCTCCCCCCCTCAGGATCTTTTGTATATTCAATTCCTAGATCATTTAAGAGATCAAAAACTCCAAAAACAACTGCAGGTATTCGCTTACTACAAGATGCAATGTTGTATGTATTGACTACTCCTTCTGCTGATTCAATAGAAGGAATTATTTGGATTGGTTTTAGTTTACGATTTTTTTCTAATAACAAAAGGTTTTTTTCAATTTTTTTGATTTCATTAACATTGTTGACTTTTGGAATTACAATTCCATCAATTCCCTTTTGAATTACTTCTTTAAGATCATCAGGAATTTTTCCAGATTTTGGAGAATTTGTGCGAACAAAAATTGAAGCAAGGTAAGATGAATGGGATTTTAGCGCAGTTTGAATTAGTTTTCTAGCATTTTTTTTTTCTTCATTAGGTACAGAATCTTCCAGATCAAAACACACTATATCTGCTTGAAGTTTTTTTGCCTTTTCTAAAAATCTAGAATTGTTTCCAGGAACAAAAATGAGACTTCGAAAAAGATCTGTCATTAAATAACTAGGCAGATTCTGGCTTCATTAAGATTTTGCCAAAGAGACCTTTTCCAGTTAACATTTTAGTATGGGCTTCAGCTGCTTGCTCAAATGAATAAACAGAGTCTATCGCGGCTTTGATTTTACCTTGACCCATCCAGTACAAACCTTGATCTAATTCTGCTTTAGTTCCCTGTGTTGAACCAAGAATGTTTGTTCCTTTAAAGAATACATGTCTAAGATCAGTTTTTGCATCATATCCAGTTGTTGCACCGCATGATACCAATGTTGCACCATACTTGAGGAGTGTAAGTTGTTGATTCCAGTGGGTTTGACCAATGTGATCAAATGATACATCAATTCCTGGTGCTTCATCTTTTTTCTTTGCTAATTCCTTTGAGATTGCTCTTACTTCTTTATACCAGTCTTCTTTTCTATGGTCTACTGCAAAATCTGCGCCTAGTTCTAGACATTTATCTAACTTATCAGGACTAGCAGTTGCAATGACATCACAATTGTATAACTTTGCAATTTGAATTCCAAAGCTTCCGACTCCAGAACCACCACCCATGATTAAAACAGTTTGTCCTGGTCTAATCTTTGCTCTGCCAACTAACATATGCCAAGATGTTAAAAGGGTCATAGAGGCAGCTGCTGCTTCATCGTAGCTTACGCCTTGTGGAATTTTTGAAACATTAACTTCTGGAAGATGTGTAATTTCAGAAAACGCGCCCCAATTTGGACCGGTCTGAAATCCCCAGATTATTCTATTAATACAATCAAATTCTCTACCATCAGTACATGCTTTGCATACTCTACATGACATGTTAGAATGTGAAACTACTTTATCACCAACTTTGATATTTTTTACATCTTCACCAACTGCGATTACATCTCCAGCTGCATCAGAACCAGAAATGTGGGGTAATGGAACTGGTACTGGTGCTCCTCTCATTCCCCATATATCATTATAATTTAGAGCAGCAGACTTGACCTTGAAAACTACCTCATCAGATTTAGGTTTTGGATCAGATACTTCTTTTACTTTTAAGATTTTTGCATAATTATCATCAGGTGCATATTCTTCATAAACTACGCCTTTCATGAATAATTTCGAGTCTAACCCCTAATTATATTTTCTCAGATCATATACGATTTATCTTAAAATCACGTTTTGGTTGTTGAATTGATAACAAAATTTGTTTGAGTTGATTGTCGTTAATCTGTGAATTCATTTTTCCTTGTGTAGCCATTCCAATAAGATATTGCTCTACAAGATCAGATAATTCAGGTTTGACCATTTTGATATTATTTAATCGCATTCTTGCTTCTGGCGAAAGTATCTGTTTGAGGATTTGTTCTTTTTGGGCAGTTAGGTCATGATTTTGTTTATCGTGAGGATCAGTTGATTCAGGAAAACTCATTTCAAATCTAAGAGTATACTTTCAGCTGAGGATTTTCAGTGATAAGTTCATTTAGAATTTCTGTTGATAATCTATCTAGTTTTTGCATTCCTTGTTTTGAAATAACACGACCTTTTTTCTCAACTTTTTCTACATATCCAAGTTTTTCTAATCCTTGAATTGCATTACGAATTATTGCACCACCGGCATCTTTATGATGAGCTGCACCATATCCAGACGGTCTTCCACCACCATAAATTTTTCGTAATTCATTAATTCCAAGTGGACCATGAAGGTAAATTTTTCTCATTAATGATGCACATCTTGTATGCCACCATTCTCTATCTTGAGGTGGTTTATCTGCATGTGCACCAGTTTTTACAAATGGAACCCAAGAGGGAGCAGGAATGTCTTCATTTTTTAGAATACCTGCTAACCTACTAATCAATACATCAGATGGTACATCGTATACCTTTGCCATAAAGTAAAAAAATCGAGAATCGTCTTATAAATCATTGAGGTATTATTTTACGATAAGTATGCCCACATAGATTACATGAAATTCTGATCGATTTTACTGATGCTCTACCTAGACGAATTTTAGAATTTATTCCTGGTGCTATAAATGACTTGCATTTTTTACAAAAAACAATTCTTAACTCATAAGGCACACGAATTTTGTATCTAGTACAAATTCGTTGTGCAAGTGATGCTTGTCGTTGAGAAAGATCTGGATTCATTTTTGCGTTAGAAATTGCACTGTTGATTAGAATTTGTATTCTTTCTAATGCAATTTTTCTAAGAGCTGGTTTCACAATGACTATTCATAGTGCATCTAAAAATTGGTTTTCTTTAGATTGGAAAAATGCAGTCAGCGGGATTCGAACCCGCGTCACAGGGTTGGAAACCCCGAATACTAACCAGGCTATACTATGACTGCACAAGAAAACAAACTTAATTTCCTACATAAAAACGGTTTTTTCATACTCATACAATATACGTGCAATTACCACGTGTGCCTCATAAGACAAGTTATCAACTGAAAACAAGTGATTTATTTTGTTTTTTGTTGATTCAGAAAAATGACCCTTTTGGAATCCACCAATAATTAGACATGTATTATCTGAGATTTCAGAGCTAATTTTTTCAAATGAACTAAGTTCTCCTTTGGTTGAAAAACCAATAATTTTTGACGGTTTTATTTCATTAATTAATTCAGAAAATGATTTTTCTTTGATTTCTAATAATATACTAGTATCAAATCGTATGGTTTTTTCCAGAAATAATTTTTCAATCAAACCTTCAAATCTATGATATGATTTTGGAATGTGAACATTTTCTCCAATGTAAATTACTTTATCATCAATTGTGTGAATATAGATTTTAATTTTATTTTGTAAATATAATGGAATTGTAGTTGCCTCTAATATAGAAAAATGAACTAAATCAGGTCTTCCTCGTTTGATTTCATTATTGATTCCTTTCATGGCAGCAAAGTGCCAAGAATTATCAAGTAAAATTTCAGATGGATCTTTTCCTAGTTTTTGTGCATGTGATAATACTGAAGGATGATCTTGTAGTTCTAAAGGAACAAGTTCTAACGCAGATTCTGCTAAAATTACAGAGATCATTTTAATTGATCATTTTAATCTGATTTTTAAATTCATTCCAACCAGATTTAGGAATTCCATTAACATCCAATAATCCAGAACTACAAATATAATGGCTTAATCGCTCTATTACATATTCACTACTTCCTAAACTAGAACCACCACCTATATCGATACTTTCATCTCCGATTTCTGGTTTTGCAATAACACATGTACCATCAGGTCTGTCATATTGTCTATACCATGTGAAAAACTCTATTTTAGATTCATTTTCTGTATAAAATTCAAAGGACTTTTCTAAGAATATTTTTTGAGATGTATTATTTCCTCCTATAAAATCAGATGTGCTCCAACTAATCTCAAAAAGCCCAATTTTTTTATCAGGTATGATTTCAAATATTTTTTGCAAATCCTCTTTAGCTTCTTGTGGAGTTTTGATTATATCATTCAAGTTATCGACTGGAAAATATGAGAAAGCAACAAAATCACCAAGTGCCAGGTCAGTTACAACATGTTCCAAGTTTTTATTAAGTACATTATGTAGAGCAAATGCATTTCCTATCTTTACATCGGGATGTTTTTCTTTTAATTTAGCATATACTCCGTTGAAAAGTTCTTTGTATACAGGAATATTTTGTTCATGATAACGAAATTGTGACTCTGTTTCACCAGCAATTACAACTGTATCTATAATATCATAACGAGACAGTATTGCATCAAGAACGTTAACTAGTCTATCTTCTCCAATTGCGTTAAGAGATGGTTTTCCAATCCAGTTTGGGAAAGGTCCTAGTGTTTCTCCATTAATCACAGAAAAAAACAATGTAACTTTCAGATCATTGTTTTTATTAAAACTCATCAAGATATCCGATTGTTCCCAATTGAATTCCCCTTTTACAGGCTCAACTATATTCCAAAATAGATACACATTACTTCTTCCAATTCCGGTAGAAGATGCATCGGAGTAAATTTGATTCAAATCCTGTAAAGATATGGATGGATTTGGTGTGTTAATCACAAGACCAAGTTTTTCATTATGTTTCTGACTGGCAACTGAGTCTAAGTTCGGTGTAATCAGTACTACAATTATAGCGATTACTGCAATACCAACAGATAGTCCTAGAATCTTCTTATCCATATTGGGTGAAAAGTGAAAGGAAGTAAAAAAGTTGTGATTCTATTCTCTATCCCGAAGTACATCCGCTGAATCCACATTCTATGCAGATACTACATCCTTCTACAAATACAAGATTGTTTTTGCATGTTGGGCATAGACGATCTTCAGATACTTCTTCTTGTCTCATAGGCTCAGATGTAATTTCTTCATCATGTACTTTGAGTTCAAGTGCACTGTGTACCTGAGATTTGATGTATGGATTTGAAATCATAGTTGTTACATATCCGGTAACATATTCGCTTGGTGTAACATCAAATGTTTTTTGTGCATTGTCACTTGTCATATGAAGTACTTGCTTGTGTCTAGAACCATCACGATATACTGTAATTCCTTTTAGTCCCAATTCATGAGCTAGTAGATATGCAGATTTTACATCTTCGGCAGTAACATCATATGGCATGTTAATTGTCTTGGCAATTGCATTTCCTATCCAATCTTGCCATACACCTTGAGCCATCAGATGATCTGCCCAGTGAATATCCATTGCAGTGACAAAGACATCCTGCATCCATTGTGGGATTTCAGGAATTCCTTTTAGAGATCCATAATTGTCTGCAATTTTTGCAAGTAGTTCATCGCTATAGAGGCCATGTTCTTTGAGTACTTCTTCAACAATCTTGTTGGTATAGAAGAATCTGCCTACAGTTACTCTCTTTTCAAACACTAAAGCAAATGCGGGTTCCATTCCGTTTGAGCAATCAGCAATCATAGATAGTGTTCCGGTTGGAGCTACTGTAGTAGTCAAGACATTTCTTATTCCATGTTTCTTAATTTTTTCAATTAGTGCATCCCATTCATAGCAATGCGATTCTTTAGGTTTCTCATAATATCCTGCAATGGGAATCTTTCCTTCTGGATATTCTGTCTTTGAGCAAAGTGGGAATTCACCTCGAGATTTTGCAAGTGCCACACTTTCCTCCATTGAATAATAGGTCAATGCTTCAGATAGTTTTGATTGTAGGTCATAGCCTTCCTTGGAGTTGTATGGGATTTTTAATTTGTATAAGAGATCTGCAACTCCCATCACACCCAAGCCAATTCTTCTAGAATCTTTAGATGCAATGTCAATATCTTTTACAGGATAATGATTCACATCGATTATGTTATCCAAGAATCTGGTTGTCTTTCTGATTGTTTCTTCATATCTTTGCCAATCAAACTCATATTCTCCATCAGCCTTTCTTTTTACAAGATTAACCAAATTGATGGAACCAAGGTTGCATGATTCGTATGGATATAGACTCTGTTCGCCACATGGATTTGTAGCTCTTAGTGGAGCTTGTCTTGCTTTGGCAAATACATTGTATTTGTTAATTTGATCAAAGAAGATCAATCCAGGTTCTGCACTCTTCCATGCAGACATAGCTATCAAGTCAATTAATTGATGTGCATTGATTTCTCTTACAGGTTTTCTGTCACGTGGACTACGTAACATGTACTTGCCATCATCTGTGTTTACAAGTGCATTCCAAAAGTCTTCCCATATGCCTACACTGACATTAAAGTTCTCTAATACACCAGGCTCAGTTTTATTTGTAATGAATTTTTCAACATCAGGATGCCAAGCTTCAATGATTCCCATGTTAGCTCCTCTTCTTTTTCCGCCTTGTTTTACAACTTCAGTTACAGTATTGATGATATTCATAAAAGATACAGGACCTGATGCTACACCAGATGTTGATGCAACAATATCACCTTCTTCACGAAGATCAGAATAGTTGATTCCAACTCCTCCTCCAGATTTAAAAATCAGTGCTGCATCAGAAGTTGATTTCATGATTTGTTCCATATCATCGGGCATACCAAGAACAAAACATGCAGAAAGCTGACCCAATCTACCACCAGCATTCATCATTGTTGGTGAATTTGGCAGGAAATCTTGTGCAGTCATCAATTCAAAATATTCTGTAATCTTGTCTGCATAGTTATCAAATTTTTTGGCTGCAAGTAGTGTCAGAAGATCTTTAAAGCTGACTTTCATCTGGCCTTTGTTTGCAAGTGCTACATAGTGATTGATTAAAGATCTAAAGTGCCACTTGTTGAGAAAGTATTCTCCAATCTTGAACTTATAATCAAAATTGTCTAATTTCTCAAGATATGTATGTGCTTCCTCAATATTTTGGGTGATATTTCCAGATTTATCAAATACTTGCGCATCATATAGAATATCGCCAATTCCAACTAGAATTGCTACTCTTTCAAACATTTGAGTTGGAGATTCAGTGATTTCATTTTTACTATTTCTAAAAAGATATCTAGATGCTAATACCCTCAAGCAATTGAGATCAAAATTCTTTGAGACAGTATCTAAAGATTTTGTGTTTAAGACTTTCATTTTTTCGTCTCTTAATTTTCTTCGTTCATGTCTGTAAACGATATACGCCTTTGCAATGTCACTGTTACCACAATCAATAAGGGTTGATTCTACAATATCTTGAATATCCTCAACGGTAGGAGTTCTAGAACTTGTGAATCCTTGTTCGACTAATTTTTGCACGACTTTATTTGCAAGTTGATCGGCTAGCGCACGGTCGGCTTTAGAGGTGGCTGCCAACGCTCTGAATATAGCGTTTGAAATTTTATCTTGATTGAAAGCCGTTACAGCGCCACTGCGCTTACGGATCTCATTGATAGTACTTTCTATTTGTGATTTGTCCAATTATAATCTCCCCGTAAGAGGGTAGAAAGAATACGGTATAAATGATTTGGCAGTATTTTCTGAAATTTCAGTTCAAAAATATTGACAACGGTCCAATTGATGTTGTAATGGTTTTTTTGATCAAACAGTCATGAATTCAGTACGATGATCGCATGAAAAATTTACAGTACGCCGTTAGTGAATTTTTGTTAGCTCATACTGTTTATGATCTTGTATATAGACACTTAAAGAAGTCAATATAGTCATTAATTTAGAGCAATAACTGTTCTGATCAAATAGTCATATATTCAGAACTATGATCATATGTCTAAAATTGATTAAAATATTTTCTAAAATGATCGAAGATAGTTTTTGATTTACGAATTTCAGATTACATATGAAGACTTACACTTTGGACACTTGTCTACAAAGTGTTCATCTTTGAATCCACATTCACCACAGAGTGCTACTTTCTTTACAGGTTTGAATGAAGATGTTAGTTCTGCTGCTTTCTCAATTGATTTTTTGATATCAATTTGAGCGGCGTTCTGATCAATATCAAGTCTGACTAGTAAACCACCATTGAGTAGTTTAGATAGTTTATTACATTCAGATATGATCTCAGTTTTACTTGTGTAATCACCTATTTCAGAGGCGTTAAGAACTATTCCCTGTGAGTAAGAGTCACTATCCATAGAACTAAGAGCAGAATTTTTACCATATTTCTCACCATCTAGGTTTGCGAATCGGCTAGATCCCTCAGTTTCAGTCATGGATATAGCCACAGTATCACCGAGTTCCTTACCTTTTTTAGCCGCAATATCAACTGCAGTTTCTATTACTTTATTGAGTATCTCTCTTCCTTCCTTATTATCTTGGAATCCAAGAATATTGAAAACAGATTCCTTTAGGCCTACAAGATTAACAATAAGTGACACAGAACTTCTTTGCATGTATTGTGTATTCTTTGCAAGAATTGGATTTAATCCTCTTCTAGTAAGATCAGAGATATCTTTCTTTCTTAATGCCATAGAAGATAAGGCAGGTTTCATAAGTAATGCAAGTCTTGCTCTAAAGTAGGTTTCGTCTTTATTGGATTCAAAGGCAAGTCTTGGAAGATTGATTGAAACAGATTGTAGTGTTATTGCAAGTGGGCCAGAATTTTTAGTTGTACCATTTGTAATGCCATAACTAGACACTTCACTTTTTGCAAACATCACTTTTCCACCAATCGAAATTATTTCTGCTAATGCTTCGGAAACATCAGTAACTTTTCCTTTATCGAAATCTATAATCAACCCAATTTTTGGAATTGGAGTTATCTTTGTGTAATTCTTGTATGCATTAATTATTGCATTAACAATTTTTAGATCAGCACCTAACTGAAGTCTAATTGAAACATTAGTGGCTCTTCTATTGTATTTTGATGTGGTAGATGCAGTAGCAAAGGCATCTGTTAGTTTTTGTTCAAGTTCTGGAATATTCTTTGAATGTTTTGTAAAGAGTGGAATCAATCCATCAAGTACAATTTCTTGCGAAGCTTCTTTGGAGAGTAATGATATGATTATCGACAAGGAAGATGTAAGATCATCAATTGATTTTGAAGATGTAATTCTTGATACATCAAGATATTTTCCACCAAGAATAACTCCATCTTCAATCAGTTCTTTTACATTAACAAATATGGTATCAGGTATCATTGACCAAATTCCTGGATTTGAAATGTGCATATCACCAGAAAGATGTGAATCAGCAACATCTTTTGGCAATACATTTGTGAGTAAATGTTCTGCAAACACTTTCTGACCAGTATTGAAAAGTAAGCCTTCTGCGCCATTATCTACATTATCCAGATTTGTGAGCATTTCTTGAATGTCATATACAGGCATGCCTAGGCGTGCTAGTTTATTGCGGTATTCCTCATGACCATGTTCTAAAAGAACAGAGTTTACCATTTCTCTGATAAGTGATCCAGTAAGATAGGTTGTTTGATATTTGTAAATTCTATTTTCAACTTCTTCAGTAATTTTTTGAGCCAATTCCAATGGAAGACTACCTTCACGTACGAGTGATTGAATAATTTTGTGGGAATTGAATTCTTCAATTGATTCATGTGATGTTCTAACGTACATCTTTCCACTTTCAATAATTGATCGTTCTTCAATTTGTCTTGCCAAGCTTAAGACAAGTTTTCCAAGATTTGTAATTGTATAACGTCTTTCAGATTTGTTTAGTGCTACAAGAGATTGTCTCAATAATTTTCTTAGATGATATGCAAATTTGCCACTCTCTTTTTTGGATTTGAATCCTGCTAGGGATTTTAATTCAGAATATGTTAATGGACCCTTTGAATTTAAAATTCTCAGAATATCTATTCGGTTTGGGCTTGCCATTACAGAAAAGATCATTCGTACACGCTTGGATGTAGATTGAAGAATTCCGCTTCGCTTTGGCTCTTCTAGTTCATCTAATTCTTCATCTAATTCCATACTATTTCACTAAAAAAGGAGTAAATAAGACTTATGACTAGATTGTTTTTAGATCGGTTTTCTCATTAAAATAAAATTTAGATATTATTGTAATATTACAAATGTACAAAAAAATAAAAATTTATAAAGATTTTTAGATCGTAGATCAGTTTTCTTGTACATCTAGAGAAAATTCAGATGTTGATAATTTTTGGCCACATGATGGACACTTTCCATTATATGGATTCATCACATCTTTTATAGCTTTTAGCATTTTCATGTTAGTGATCTTTTCTCCACATTTACCACATGTAATTTCTACAGACATCAGAATAATCATATTTACAAAATTATTAAGAAATGATTATGATTTTTTTTAATAATTCAAACAAATAATTTTACTGTTTTTCGATGATAATGCCACGTTCATCAAAACCAGTGATTTTTGCTCTAGTTCCAACTGGAAGATCTTTAGGGGTCGCTATTCCTGCCATAAATCCAGAAATCCGCAGATTAGTCTTATCAAGCTGTAATACAACAAAGGCATATGGCGTGTATTTTTCAAAGCCTGCTGGTGGAACTGTGATTATAGTGTAGGTGGCTATTGAACCTGTACCCTCCAAAATCTCATCTTGGAATCCCTTGCTACCGCAATTTTGGCAGTAGTAAACATTAGAGAGATGTAGATTACCGCATTGTGTGCATTTGTGAGTAAGGACCTTGCCTTCTTTTGCTTTTTCAATAAGTTGTTCTTTTACAGACATTTTATACACTTTGGAATATGTGAACAGCGCAACTAGCTCCAGTTGCACCAAAATTATGAGTTAAGCCAATTTTTGCATTTTTGACAGTTCGTACTCCAGCTCTACCAGTTAGTTGATCAAATACTTCTACTACTTGTCCAACACCTGTAGCTCCAATTGGATGTCCTTTTGACTTTAGACCACCTGAAGGATTAATTGAAATATCTGAATTTAATTTCGTTCTGCCCTCACGAACAGCTTGAACTCCTTTTCCTTTTTCAAAGAATCCTAAATCTTCAGTATCAACAATTTCTGCAATTGTAAAACAATCATGTACTTCTGCAAAATCAATATCTTTTGCAGTAATTCCTGCCATTCTATAAGCACTCTCAGCTGCAATCTTTGTACTTGGAATTGTAGTCAAATGTTCACGACCTTGTAATGCAGCAGGTGAACCACCTCTGCCAGAACCAATAACTTCAATGTAGTTATTACCATTTTCTTTTGCAAATTTTTCAGAGCAAAGAATTACAGAACTTGCACCATCAGAGAAAGGACAACAATCATAAAGTTTTAGTGGACTTGCAACAACTGCAGAATTCATTACATCGTCAATTGTGATCCTTTTTTGTAAATGAGCTTTTGGATTTAAAAATCCATTGTCATGATTCTTTACTGCAACTCTAGCAAAGTCTTCTTCTGTTGCATTAAATTCTGTCAAGTATGCTCTTGCCATTGATGCAAATAATCCAGGAAATGATGCACCAGCTTGTCCTTCATAGAAGAAATCTGAGCAATATGAAAAGTAAGTTGTTGTCCATTCGGTTCCAGTATGAGTTACTTTTTCAACTCCTGTCACTACAAGACAATCATAAAAACCAGCTGCAACATTTGCAAATGCTTCTCTAAATGCTACGGAGCCACTTCCACAAGCTGACTCTATTGATAATGATGGTTTATCTGAAATTCCCAAGTTGCTCATCAAGACAGGTCCGAGATGTACCTGTTTGTCAGCAACTCCAAAAACATTTGAAATGTATCCTGCTTTGATATCTTTAGGATCAATTCCTGCACTTTCTATGGCAGCCACTGATGCCTGAGTAGTAATGTCGGCTATACTATCAGCTAATTTTCCATATTTCGTGCTACCAGCACCAAGAACACAGACCTTTTCCACTAATGTCGCTGACCAGATTCCCTATAAAAATTGTTTTAGTAAATTCATTACGAAAAATGCCCTCAAAGAAAATAGATCTTCAAATTGTACAAGCAGCAAGACATGTTGTAAAAGCTACAAAGTCAAAAACAGACATTTTCAAAAAAGAGATCATACAGTATTTAGACACTAATGGATACCTGTCTTGGTCATCAAAAGAGAGAAAATATATGATTCTTGGGACAAATTCTCCAAAAAATGGACTGGTAGAATGTCCAGAATGTAGATTAGGTCAGTTGATGGTAATCAGATCTAGAACTACTAGAAAGAGATTCATGGGGTGTTCAAATTTTTATGGAGGATGTAAAGCATCATCACCACTTTTGCAAAAAGCAAAACTCAGAGCAATAAAAATGTCATGTGATGTATGCAAGTGGCCAATGGTAATTTTTCGTTATTCAAGAAAGCAGAAATGGACAAAACAGTGTTCTAATTTTAATTGTGACAGTAGAAAATCTAAGCCTTCAAAGTAGGATAGATATCAGTTCGTCTATTTTTTAGCAACGGTAAAACTTTACGAACTTGTTTAACATTTTTTAATTCGATGTTAACATATCCAATTCCTTGTTTCTTTTTCATGTCAAGTAAAATTTTTCCATAAGGATCAACTACAATACTTCTTCCACAGTAGATATTTCCTACTTGATCTGGTGCTATTACATAGCAACCATTTTCAATTGCTCGTGTTTTGTTAAGTGTTATCCAGTGTTCTTCTTTCATGTTACCTTTTACCCACGCTGACGGTGCAATCAAAACTTCAGAACCTGCAGCAGCTAAGGATCTTGACATCTCTGGAAATCTCAAATCATAACAAATCATCATTCCTATTTTTCCAATTGAAGTCTTTACAGGTTTTGCAATTTTTGATCCTCGTACCATTTTATCTGATTCTCTGAATCCTAAGGCATCATAGAGATGAATTTTTCTATATGTTGAGATTACTTTGCCTGATTTATCGATGACAAACGAAGTGTCATATACTCGATTTTTTTTTGTGCTTTTTTCATAAAATGAGCCTACGACTTGGATGTGGTTTTCTTTGGCTATCTTTGCAATAGTATTTACAAAGTTTCCATTAATTGTTTCAGCTAGGTTTGTAAGTTGTTTTGATGTTTGCGATGAATTTGTATAAAACATCATAAATTCTGGAAATGCAACAAGTGTTGCTTTTTTTTCTGCTGCTTTTGTAATATAGTTGATAATTTTTTTTAGATTAATTTCTTTATCAGTAGAAGCCTTGAATTGTACAACTGCAACTTTCATAAAATTTGTAATTATAAATGAGAATAAAAGGATAAAGGAGTACAAACATGAAATGTATCATTTTGTTATTATGTAAATTGATTATAAGTTATGTAACTGATCATAATGGTTGTATGTCTGTCCTTGTTACTGGAGATGAGTTATTCCAGTCTTTTTTTAAAAATAATTAAAGTTGGTTTCCTGCTAGAAACCAATTTTCTTTTGGATTATCCTCAAAAACTACAATGACGTGAGCTTCTTTTGTTTTAAGAATCTCTACTGCTGATTTTGTTATTGCTTTTGCATATTCATCTTTTTGTTGTTGAGTTCTTCCTGGGTACATTGATACTGTAATCAACGGCATGATTAGTTTGAAAAAGTTTCATTGATTTATTCTTTAGAGTATTCTAGTTAGGCCTTATACCCATATCTTGTTCCATAAGTAAAATCAGAACTGTGTGTTTTCTTGTACATATAGCCAGTAGCAAGTCCTACTACAAATCCACCAATATGAGCAAGATATGCAACACCTCCTCCTGCAACACCAAATCCTCCTATGAAAAATGGGAGTAAATTTTGAAAGACAAGCCAAAACGGCAAAAACCATCTTGCTTGAATATGCATCATTCTCATAAAGAATCCCATCATCATAACAGTCTGAATTTTAGCTCTTGGAAAAATTATAAGATATGCACCAAGTACTCCAGATATTGCACCAGATGCACCTACTGCAGGAATTACACTGGTAGGATCACCAAGTATGTGAACCAATCCTGCACTTATTCCCCATATTAGATAAATTGCCAGATATTTTATTTTACCAAACTTTAGTTCAATGTTATCACCAAATATCCATAAAAATAACATGTTACCGCCAAGATGCATTGCACCACCATGCAAGAAAATAGAACTTAGAAGAGAGAGATATGGTGCATCAGGACATACGACTTGTAGTGGACCTTCACCAAAATCTATGTTTGATACAGTTCCACCTGTAACACAATTTGGTACTGCACCCCAATTATAAAATAAATGATATGCATTATTATTTGTAAATTCTATAAATTGTCCAGTATATGCAATTTCAATAAGAAATACCAGAACATTAATTGCAATTAAGACATAAGTTACTTTTGGTTTGTATCCTGGAGGATGTGGATTTTCATCTCGTAATGGAAACATTAGATATTAAGATTGATTGAAGTTTGTATAATAAGATTTATCATATTAAGTAAATTAAATTATAATTATTTTTCTTTTAACAAGATTTTCAATCATGTTTAGAAAATCATCGTCTGAAATTTTATCTTCAGACCACCAAGATGCCGTCATTTTAATCCATGATGGTAGTTTCCAATTTGATTGAGCATTCATTTCTTTTGACGTTACTACAACAATTCCTTTTTCAAACAAGAAATTTATTCCTTCAAGAAATTCTGAATCAGATATTTGATCTGTGGACCACCAATTTGCATTTGTTTTTATCCACTGTGGGATTTTAGAGATTTCAGGAGGTAAACCTTTTTCAAAACCAGTAATCTTTAGAATTCCTTGTGACGTTGGATCTACGGTAAATGCAATATGCCAAAACCCAGTATCGTCTATACTTTGAATAAATTTTACAGGTTTATCGTTTAGAGTGACATTGAATTTTTCTTTACCTGAAATTTGCGGAAATTCAAAGTTTGCATAAGTCTCAAGTGGATAACTATTGTATCCACGTATTGTAAGAGTTGTTCCCTCCTCATTGAATTTAGCAGCAGAATACCATGCACCTGAATCATACCTAAAATCAAAATCACCTCCATTTTTCTTTGTGGTAACAGGAACAACAGTAGTATCTACAGGAGCAAAGCAGCTATAGAAAACAACATCATCAGTTATTGAAGGATCAGGATACATTGAAAACTCTAGAATTTGATCAGGTTCTATTTTGTCAATATATTCAATATTGTGAACAATATCAAGTACTGTTCCATTACCATGAGCTATCGCAAGAATTTTTGGGTTGAAGATAGTTTGGTTTCCATTATTATGAATTCTCCCTGTAACATGACCGTCATCATGTTTGATTAATGTTTTATCATAAAGAATCTCAATTGATATTGAATTTTTTTGTGTTTTTACAAATTTGAGTTCAGCTTCTAGTAAGATAGGAGTATCTCCTGTAACTTCAGGAAATTTTGTCTTAAATGGAATATCTGTTTTTGGTGGAATTGGAACATGAAATATTGTCTTGGTAAATGTATTTTCTCCATCAATTACAGAAACTGAAATGGTTGGAATTACTGCATAATCGTTTTGGTTTTTTACATTGCCTCCAACTGTATATACGCCTTCATAATCAAAATATCCAAGATATTCTTGTGGCGGTATGAAAACCTCAGCAAATGTAAATTGAGAAATCAGTAATGCAGTAAACATGAATCCAATTAAAATAAATATTATTTTTGATTGTGATAAACTAGTAAGAGT
>JAHFUX010000011.1 GCA_023264875.1 Nitrosarchaeum sp. | reverse complement strand
TTGTGAGCCAAAAATAGGATGATTAATTTCATGTTTAGATTTTTGTGCAATTGAAATTCCTGCATTGAAAGTCAGCGGTACATCTAATTTCTTTGAATAACCATCAGCTGTAAGAATACTGATATCAAACTTGTAAAGCCCTCCTTCACTTAGTTTTGGACCCTTTACATTTATCATTTTACGATCTAATCCAAGTAATGAATCAAAGAAATTTTCCTCATTCTCTTCTTGAATTTGAATTGTTTTAGTATTTTCTGATATAAAATTAAAAACTATCATTCCGTTATGACTTTGAAATTCTTTTTCAAAAAGAAATTGTTCACCGCGACTAGATTTTATTAAAAATGTAACATCTCTAAGTGTAATTTTTGAATCAAAGTCAATTAATGAAATAGATATTTGTTGATTATCATTTTTATCTGAGTTATTTGGGGATGATGAAACTTCTAAACTTACTTGTTTTCCATACATATCAACAGGTGGAAATATTTCAGTTCCTACACCATGACCATAAGCATTTACAATTGTTAGGGGAAGAAGAATGAAAACTGATAAAAAATCAGTGGATGTAAAAGTTTTTTCCTCAAGTCCATTTGGTTGGATCTTTTTTCCAAATTGGTTTGCCATCAATAGTTACTTGATCTTTTTCTTCAAAGACAGTATGCCATTTTCCATTATGAGGAAAAATTTTATTCATTTCTTCTACCTTATCGTTAGTTGGTGCTTTGTTCATTAAAGCTCCCCATCTCATGTTAGGTACTTTTGGAAGAATATCGTTAATGTCTTTCATATTTTATCACTTTAGAGATCAATAGAATTACTGTTCAATTTTCATAATACCTTCTTTGATCAAAAATTGTATGCCTTGAACAAAAGAATTATCATCAATTGAACCATCTGCCCACCACCCAGCATTGTTTTTAATCCAAGATGGAATTTGATTTGTTCCTGAGCCTGAACCGATATCAAAGAATGTACTAGCTATTCCAGAGAATGTTTGTAAATTATCTAATCCATGAGTAAAGATTGCCAATGTCATCTTGTATTTACCTGCAGATTTGAAATTAAATTCTGGTTTGTCAATACCTTCTGTAACAAGTATGCCCGGTCTATTAGGATCAGTATTTTTTGATTCATAGATTTTAGCTCCTGAAGAATCTTCTATTCTATAACCATATGTGATCCATTTTAGCAACTCGTTATCTTTATCAAAAAAGGTTATCTCAAAAGGTATTTTTTCACCTGAAATCAATTTAGAGTCATATTGTACTCTAGCAAATGCACCACTATCAAATTTAATGTCAAATGAATTTTTTTCTGTAATCAAACCAGTATCTGGAGATAGACTAAATTCCATTGTTTTTGCTCCAGGTTTGTTAATTTTTGCCATATCCAAAATATTTTCTTTACTTAACAAGAAGTGAAGAATTAATGTATTATCCATTGAATATGGATCAGCAATTAACATTCTACCTGTAACAGGAAATCCATTTACAGTTGCTTTGTATGTTCCAGCTTGTGAAAATTCTTTAAATGAGGTTGGAAAATGAATTTCTTCGTGAACAAAAACATTTTGTTTTTCTAGTCTTGATGTATCCCAGTTAAATGGCATGGAAAATGAGACCAATTTTTTAGATTCATCATAATTAAAATTATTTATTTTGTCATAATATGAGGTAACAGACAAATCATAGGATTTACCTCCAGTCAAAATCACTTGATTAAAAATGTCTCCAACACTAAGCCAAGAATCAAATATTGGGGCTTCTGATGGAACAAATATAATTCTGTCATTATCTATTCCAAAAACTTCTATTTCAAAGTGGTACAATCCTGCATCAAGTAAAATTGGAGCCTTGACAGTGATTTTATCATTTACTGAAGTCCATCCTCCTTGAAATGGTTCTTCATCTCCATACACAACAACATCATTTACATCTAGATCTTCAGATTGAATTTTAATGATTAAATTGCCGGAATGTGTATGAAACAAATCTCTCATCAAAAGTTTTCCTTCTTTGTCAACTGACACAAGAAATGATGTGTGTTGAATTGTTTCTCCTGTTGTGGCATCAAAGAGACGTAACTCTAAAAATTTGTCACCAACTGTATCTTTGGTGAGGATGGGTGGACTGATTTTGATAAATAGACTAGCATCTCTGTCACCTACACTTGCAGGAGGAAGATTTTCCATTGTTAATCCATCGCCGTAAACAGTAGAAGGAATTTGTAAAAACATCATCACCGATATAGAAAAAATTAAAATGTTAGAATTATTCATAATATCATCTAATTTTGGCATTGTATGACTTGACAATTTAAAAATATCTCTATTTTTCATTCTGTGGATAGACTTGTGGTTTGATTATACTTAGTGAAATTGCATGATCATCTATCATAGAACCAACTCCTATTGAAATATTTTTTATCCTAATCTCTATTTTATCAAATTCATTTTCAGAAATATCATATGTCGAAGATAAAATTTCCTTTACTTTTCTTTCCGTATCAGATATCATATTTAGTTTTGATTCTAGTGTAACATCTAATGTAGTTTTCATCATATGTTTTGGAATCTTGCCAGTTTCATCACTAATTATATAAAATGATATTTTTTCAAGAACTACTTCATGCGGTAATGTATCTAAGGCATTTGCAGTAAAGAAAACCTGAACGTCTAACAAGTTTATGTCATCTGAAGAATATTGAATTACAGTATTTGGATTAGCAAGATTATAATTTTGTGGGATTGTAACAAATACAAATCCTCCTACATGAGAAGTATTATTGTCTAAGCCTATCACTCTTTTAATATCCCTACAATCAAGTCCTATTGATTTTTGATGATCTAATGTCATTAAAGTTGAATGAGATATTGGTCCATCATTTACTGACACAGTCCAGAAGAAAGATATTTTGGATAATTGTTTGTTAGTAATACTGATATCAGTATTATAATGGCCTGGTCGTAATGGACCATTATCATCTGCAATAGAACCGCATACAAATTTTGCTACATATGTTATATCATTATAGTTATTACTAGAAATTGCTTTATCTTCAGCAAAAACTGTAGCTATGTAAATTGGAGAGATGGTAAGGAAGCTAAGGGCGAAAATAAGAATCATATAATTGTAAATAGAAAAATGGTTCAAGTTATAATGTAAGATGATTCATTTGGTTATTAATCTCTGTTATTATTATATAAAAATGAAATTAAACAGCTGTTTTAGATTTGATAAGCGTGTAATTTTTATTCATGGTAACAAAAAAGAGAACTTGTGAGATTTCTAATAGTATTACTCTTAATCCCATTATTAATTACTCCAGTATTTGCTCAAACAAATTCACAAACTTTACCAACAGAAAAAGGAACTCTAGATGTTAAATTATCATATGATAAAATCATTCCAGGACAACAAACTAAACTAAATATTGATTTCATCAATCCTCAAACAAAGAAAATTCAAGAGCATATAGATTATAATATAACAGTTTCAAAAGATGGTAAATCTGTATTTGGGCCAATATCACTTACTCATACTTCAATAGGTTCAGTAAAAATTCCAGTTCCGTTTATTGATGAAGGAGTTTATACTGTAGAATTGGGAATTGAGGGAATATTATTCCAACCAATTCCTTTGGAAAAGGTTTCATTTGATGTTGCAGTTGGAGAATCTTATGCGCAACCTACAAAAATTCCTGAAGATAATAATAATGGTTGTCTAATTGCTACTGCAGCATTTGGCTCTGAACTTGCTCCACAAGTACAACAATTACGAGAGCTAAGAGACAATACCATTCTTACAACACAATCGGGAACTGCATTTATGACCGGATTTAATCAATTATACTATTCATTCTCACCAACAATAGCAGACTTTGAAAGAGAGCATCCAATTTTCAAAGAAGCTGTTAAAATAACACTAACGCCAATGTTGACATCATTATCTATACTAAATCATGTCAATATTGATTCAGAACAAGAAATGCTAGGTTATGGAATCTCTATAGTTTTACTAAATATTGGAATGTATATTGGAATTCCTATATTTGGAATTCTGAAAATACACCAGTTTAAAAGAAAATAGATATAACAATCAAAATTTCCAGTCAGGTTTTTATTTATGCCATTAAGTACCTGAGTCAATGAAGACGATAAGCTCTCTCTTCGTATTATTTGCTATTGTAGCAGGATTAGTTGCAACAACACCAGCTGCATTTGCAGATCATACCGAAGTCACAATTAGTCCAGCATCAGGATCTGGTGCACCAGGATGTGAAGAGACTGCAGAAGGATGTTTCATTCCCAAAGAAGCAACTGTAGATGTTGGTGGAAAAGTAATATTTTCTAACACAGATACTGCTGCACATACATTTACTTCAGGGGCTGCAACAGATGAAACACCAGGCGAAGTGTTTAATTCCAGTTTAGTAATGGTCGGAAGTTCATATGAATGGACACCAACAACTGCAGGCGAAGTTTCATTCTTTTGTATGGTTCATCCATGGATGACAGGATTAATTGTAGTACAAGAAGCAGGACATGATGACGGTGAAGAAATGTACACAGAAGGTGCATCTGCAACTGGAATGTTATCTGATGGCACAAAAGTTGAAATCAATGCTTCTGCATCAACTGCAGGTGAAAAAATGGAAATCTCAGTTCACTTTGAAGATTCAGAACATGTCAACTATGACATCATGGCAACACAAAATGGTGAAGAAGTACTAAATGATATTGGTACACATTCGCATGATGGAAAAGGTATGCATGAAACAGCACCACTTAGCTCATCAGATCCAGTAGAGATCACCATTACCTTCCAAGGTTATGGAATAGATGATCCAAAAACAGGACCTATAGGTGAACAAGTAGTATTCTCAAACATTGTTCCAGAATTTGGAACAATTGCAATGATGATACTAGCTGTTGCAATCATAAGCATTGTTGCCGTTACTGCAAAATCTAAAGTAATTCCAAGATTTTAGGAATTAACTTTTTTCTATTTTCTTTTTATTAAAGCAACTATTGCCAAGATTATTGCTGCTGTTGCAATAGATAATCCAAAAATAGCAAAGTCATATACTGTACCACCATTAACATTTTCTGAACCATCTTTCATAGAGGAAACTTCTCTTTGTAGTGATGAGATTGCATTTTTGAGTGCAGTTACATCTTGAGCTGATGAGGAACCACTAGTTTGAGGAAAGTCCAAGACTGCAGTACTTTCTACATCTTCAACTGGAATTTGTACATCAATTGGAACTCCATTAATTTCTCCTTTCAAATCCATGATATACGTTCCAGTCTTTGTGGGAATCACAGGTGAGAAATAGTATCCTATTTTTGGATCTGAGTTGATATCAATTTTTTTAGAAATGCCGCCGAATAAGGCAGTAGCTTCTACACTTTTGAATGCGTTTGTGACTCCTTTGTATGAACCGGGAGTATCTTCAGGTTCAGTTATTTTAAAAACAAAATCATTTCTTATACCTACAACTGGTGGTTCAAGTCCCCAACCTACCTCAATTTTGTAAGGTTCCACCTCAACTGTAGTATGAGCAAAAGCTTGAGATGTAAATCCAACAAAAAATAACAATCCAATTAATCCCAAAATAGCAACTTTCATGACTGTTATTTTATTGTCACATGTTATTATCTTTACGTGAATTGGTACAAACTTCGAATTAAATGAAAACTGTTTAAATTGTCAAACATAATCTGAAAAGTAAATGAGTAAATTTCTAATTATTTCACTGCTCATTTTATCAATATCTATTCCATGTGCTGCAGCTCATCCATTTACTATTGAAACTAGTCCAAATTCGGCATCAAATGCACAAGTGGGAATTACAGAGATTATTGTTCATTTTTCTGAACCAATTGAAATTGATTTTAGTTCTCTTAAGGTATTAGACAGCAATGGAGAACAAATCGATAATAAAGATTCCAAATATTTTGACGGTGATAATTCCCTAATTGTAACTACACGGCCATTAGAAGATGGGGTTTATACTGTAACTAGTAAAGTTCTATCAAAAATTGATGGACATTTGGTTAATGATGCATTTATTTTTGCAGTAGGTGATATCAAAATTGATGTTGGTGCAAGTCACAACCAAAATGTTTCTGAGATAGTATTTTTGCCTGAAGCTGGAGCAAGATTTCCAGGACTTGTTGGTCAAACCATTGTTTTAGGGGTTGTAATTGCTTCAATACTAATCTGGGGAACTCAAAGTAAACAATTAATCAGAAAGGAATTAGATAAACTAGAATTTTTTCATCATGGAAAATTCATGACAATTACAGGTATTGGATTAGTACTTGTTTTTGCATCAAATATTTTGATGTTAGTGGTACAAACCATAAGATTAGAAACTTCAGTTTTGAATGTAATTCAAACTAATTTTGGAAATACGTGGTTAATTAGAATGATAATCACAATCATTTTGCTTGGTTTGTGGTTTGGAATGGATAGAAAAAAGAATCTGTCTATAAAAAATAAAATTCCAATGCTTGCAGCTACACTTGGATTAATTGGAACTTCAAGTTTGATTGGACATGGTGCAGCAAGCGGAGAAACACCTGCAGTTATTCTAGATTATATCCACAATTTTGTGGCTGCGGTTTGGATTGGAGGCATAATTTACTTTGTATTTACATTATTACCCACATTTTTGCAATTAGAAGAAGTAAAACGGGAGAGGATGACTCTTGTTTTAATTCCAAGATTTTCAACTATGTTTATCGTTGCAGTAGGAATTGTAATAATTACTGGACCAACATTGATGTGGTTTTTGGAAAGTGACGTAGGTTTGATCACCGAATCAGTATACGGAAAATTAATTCTTGTAAAAATTTCAATTGCGGCAATTATGGTTGGATTTGGAGGATATTTCCAGTTTAAGATTCAAAAAAAGGCTGAAAAAGATTTGCAATCAGGCTCTATTGCAGTATACAAGAAACTAAAAAGATCATTGAAATTTGATGTAGTATTAGGTATTACTCTTTTAGGAGTTGTTGCATTACTTACTAATGGAACATTGCCTGCTGGAGAAATCAAACAGGTCGATGCTCAAAAAATTTCATACGGATTTAGTACAATAGAATTTTCAGAAAATACAAAATTCGATATAGATATAACACCATTTTCTAGTGGTGCAAACACAATTCTAGTCAAGATTAGTGATTTTGAAAACAAACCATTAAGTGATTCAAATAAAATCAAAGTAAAGATTTCCAATCCTCAGAAAAATATTTCTACAATAGAAATTCCCATGAAAATTATCAAACAAGAAGAAGATAGACCAGTTGAATTTCAAGGAGAGTTAACATTTGGATTTTCAGGCCAATGGCAAGTGGAAATAGAGACTCAAAGAAAGCAAAATGCAAATGAATCAATTTTTATGAATTTACTAGTTAAACCAAGATTAACAGATCTTAAAACAGAAATCATAGAATATGAGTTACCTGAATCTTCAAAACCTCTTTATCCTTTGTATGATGGAAAGAATTCAATTTGGGTAAGTGATTCATCTTCTCCAAGATTATGGCAATTCTCACTTGATACGCAAGAATTTACCTCATACTCATTTGATGGATTAACTACCATGCTACTTACACAAGATAACCAAGGAAAAATTTGGTTTACTGATACGCCAAGAAATCAGATTGGATATTTTGATCCAAGTAATCAGCAGATTATCACAAAAAGTTTACCAAAAATAGCACCTGTGATTTATGAGAATGTAGCTACTTTCATCCAAGCAGATCTTGATGGAAATATTTGGATTGCAATTACTAACAAAGATGTGATTTTGAAATATCAACCGGAATTTGATACATTTGAAGAAATCAAGATGCCTATAAGAGAATCACTACCATTTGCCTTGACAATTGATGATGAGGGAAAAATTTGGTTTACTGAATCAGCATCTGGCAAAATAGGATTTATCAATCCAAAAAATAACAATATTTCAGAATTTACGCCTGAAAAACCTCTTGCATCACCAGAGGCACTAGTTTTTGACGATGAAGGGAATTTATGGATTGCAGAACATACAGGCACAGCAATTACCAAATTCAATCCAATTCTTGAAACATTTGAAAGAATTTCAGTGCCAGATCAAGAGGCATTACCTTATGGAATGTCATTTGATAGATATGGAAATATCTGGATTGCAGAACATAGTGTAGATAAGATTACTGCATATGATCCAGATAACAAAAATTTGATTGAGATTCCAATTCCAACTGCAACATCATTTGTGCAATTTTCAACAACTGACAACAAAGATAATGTTTGGTTTGTTGAACAACAAGGAAACAAATTAGCAATGATAAAGATTACAGAGATCCCCATAACAATATCTCAAATACCAGATGTAGATGATTTTCAACTAAAATATACTGAAATTGCATCACCATTAATTGCAATGGGCATAATTGCAACATCATTATTTTTTGTCAAAAGTCTAAAAGATAAAAGAAGATTAAATGAATTAATTATGTCTGGATAACAATCCAGCAGACTTTATTCCCATTGTACATGCAAATATTCCAATTGCAAATAATACAATTGTTCCTGCCGGTGTTATATCAAAAATATATGAGACTAATATTCCTGCGACTACAGAAAATATGGAAAAACTCATTGAAATTATTACAGTTTGTTTGAAGCCCTTTCCATACATTATTGCAGTTACATTTGGAATTACAAATAGTGCAGAAATTAGTAAAACACCAACTAGTTGTATTGAAGTTACAACAGTAATTCCTGCCATAAAGACAATAAGATAGTTGATTTTTTCAACTGGGACACCGCTAACTTTAGCTTGTTCTTCGTTGAATGTAGAGTAAAGAAGTTGGCGATAGAGTAAAAGAATTACAATTAGAATAATTCCTGTTAATGATAAAATCAGAATTGTATCATTAACGCTAACAAGTAAGATACTTCCAAAAAGAAAGCTGAAAATATCAAGAGTAAATCCTCCAGATAATCCAATAATTACAAGACCTACAGCAATTCCTGATGATAAAAGAACCGCTATGGAGGCATCTCCAGATATGTTGAATCTATCTTTAATTCGCGTCATAATTAGTGCACTAACTATTGAAACACCATATGCAGTCCAAAGTGGATAGATTCCTGCCATCAAACCTAATGCAATTCCACCAAATGATGAGTGGGCAATAGCATCACCAAATAATGAATAGCGTCTTAAGACTAGGAAAAGACCTACTACTGAACACAAAATTGCAATTGCGATACCTGAAATAATTGCTCTGTGCATAAAACTAAAAGTAAAAATTTCAAAAGTCATTTCTAATGATGATGCATATGTTCCTGCATAGAAGCTTCAGAATATTGTTTTACAAGCTCATCGTTTTCAAAGAAATCATCAGATTCTCCATGAAAGAAAAGAGTTCGATTAAGACAAGCTACATGATTTGCTAATTTATTTACTGCATCTAGATCATGTGAAGACCAAATTATTGTAATATTTTGTTTGGAGTTTAGTTCTTTTAAAATACTATAAAAAAGATCTATACTTTGTTGATCAATACCTGTAACAGGTTCATCTAAAATCAAAACTTTAGGATTGTTAACTAAGGCTTTTGCAATAAATACACGTTGTTGTTGTCCACCAGATAGTTCACCTATTCTTCTTTCACTTAGCTCATGTATCCAAAGTTGTTGCATAATTTCATCAATTTTATTTTCATCTGATTCTTTTTGTAATCCCATTTTAACAACATCATTAACTGTTGCAGGAAAGTTTTTCTCAAATATTGGTTTCTGTGGTACGTAACCAATCTCTTTAAGATAGTTTTTTGATTTTCTAATGTCAGTACTAAAAAATTTGATTGTGCCTTTGTATTTTGTATTAAGACTAAGCATTGAAGCAAAAAGTGTAGATTTTCCTGCTCCATTAGGACCAATTATGCCTAAAAAATCACCTTGGTTAACCGTGAAACTAACATCATCTATAGCTTTTACATCAGGATATTCAATTGTAAGATGATCAATTTCAACTACTTTCAACATAATGCCTCCTTTAGATGATTTAGATTCTCAGTCATTCTAGAAATATAAGTTCCATCATCACCAATTTCTAATGGAGATAAAACTAGTATTTTTCCTCCAATTTCATTTGCAATCACCTGAGAAGTTTTAGGATCAACCATTTCTTCAGTAAAAATAACTTTAAGATTAAGTTGTTTTGCTTTATTAATTACATTTTCTAAAGTCTTGGCAGTGGGTTCTGCATGTGATGCAGATGAGGAAATTATAGTGTGTTGGGTAAGATCATATTCATCTGCAAAATATGAAAAGGCATGATGAAATGCAATAAAGTCATGATTACAACCAGATAATTCGTTACGAATTTTTGAATCAAGTAAATCTAATTCATCCATATAATTTGCAGCATTTGCTTGAAAATATTGTTGATTTTCAGGATCTGAATTAGAAAATGCATTTGCAATATTTTGGACTTGAACTTTTGCAAAAACTGGATTTAACCAAATGTGAGGATCTCCAGATTTATCAATATGTTCTTCATGCACTAAAGATTCTTCATCTATATTTTTTATAATAATTCCATTACTTGTGTCAACCACCACACCCGGGTAATTCATTTCATTTAATTTGTCAACCCAACTTTCAAATCCAATTCCATTAATTACGATAAGATCAGATTTTTGCATTTGTTGTACATCTTTTATTGTTGGTTCCCAATCATGTGGTTCAACTCCAACTGGAACTAACAATTTTACATCAACTTTTTCTTTACCAACATTTTGTGAAAATTCATGTAGTGGGTAAAATGATGCCATAACCTGCAGTTTTGATTCGTTTGTTTTCTTGAATTGGTTTGAATCACTTGAAAAAACAGCAAATGAGATTAGGGGAATTGTAATTGCAATTGCAATTATTGCTAGTTTTACTTGGCTATTCACACGCAATTTTGATATGAGTTATTAATAACTTTATAAAATATTAATAACTTTAATTGCTAAACTTATAAGATAATTAATAACAATTATCATTTATGCCAATAGTTTCAATTTCATTGAATCAAGAGATTTTATCAGAATTAGACAAGCTGCAAAAAACTATGGGCTTTTCAGGTAGATCTGAAGTAATAAGAGCAGGAATCAGAACTTTTGTTTCAGAAGAAAAACAAAGAACTGAATTAACAGGAAATATTCATGCTATTCTTTTAGTTGTTCATAATGATGAGTTTGATCATGTTGTGTCTGGAATAAAACATAATTTTGAAGATCTGATTACAACACATCTACACAGTAAGATAGAGGGAGAGAAGTGTATGGAATTATTTGTAATTGATGGTGATGCAGAAAGAGTATCAACTATTACAAAAGATTTTCAAGTAAACAAAAACATGGATACTGTAAAATTAGTAACATTATAGAATTAATTAGAAATTAGATTTTTTGAAAAGTGATTTTTTGATGCTAAAACAACTACTAATAAGGTAGAAAATAGGATCATAATTGTAATAGCTCCAAATTCAGGAGCAACAACAATTCCAAAATCAGTTTCTTGACCTGTATTTCTGATATTGTCAAATCTAATAATTGTAGGGCCTGTTTGATCTTCAGCAAATTCATAGCGTTCAAATTCTCCACCAACTTGTGCCGTTCCAGTTGTTCTATGAATTTCCTTACCATTTTGTATAATTACAAAAGTATAATCAGAATTACGTAATGGTTCTCCAGTTTTACCATCTCTGATTGTAAAGATAAAATTTGTATTTTGCCCAGGTACAATTTCTATTGGATCCCATGAGAGATTTACTTGAAAGTCTTCACTTTTTGTAAATGCAGTTAATGGAAATCCTGTATTTTCAGATCTAGAAAGACTAAAAGTAATTGTATTAGGTAATGGCTCTCCAGATTTTTGCAGTTGGTTCTTTATGAATCTGAGATGATCCTGCAACAAAACAAAATGAACTATTCTTTCATCATCTTCAGTGTAATCATCAATTGTAACTGATGCTTTAAACAAGTCAATTCCGTTTGCTTTACCTGTGTAACTTGGAGATAAAAATTCTGCAAAATTCTTAGGAAAATGCACCTCTTCATGCACTACTGGAATGTGGGACATTTGTTTTTCACTCCAATCAAAAGGCATCTCAAATGTTACTTGTTTAGTAATAGGATCATACTCAAAATTGGAGATATTATCAAAGTATGACTTTATTTTAAACTGAATATCCTGATTTTCGGCATCTTTTTGTAAAAATTCAGTGCTATCTGCTATACTCAAATCTGCGTTGTAAACGCCAGAATTTTCAATTATATTTGTTGGCTCATCAATTGTTCTTACCTCGATTTCAAAATTATATAATCCGCCTGAATTGAAAATAGGGCCAGAAATCATTATTGGATTAGATTCTGTTCCATGCCATGCACCTAACAAAGAATCCTGTTCTCCATGAATTGTAATTTCACCTTCTTGTGTAGGATTTACTTTGATTGGAAGAACTCCATTAGGTGCAAAAAAATAGTTTCTAAATATCATTTTATTTTCATGAAATAAACCAATTAGAAATGTAACGTTTTTTGCATTTTCTTTTGTCTCATCTTCAGTTGCTGTAATTGTAATTTGTTTTTCACTGATTTGCTCAAAAGATATTGGAAGTTCGACTGAAATCGAAATTTTCTTTCCTTGTACATCAACTGAACGGATAGTATCAATTCCTAATCCATGTCCATAAACGCTAGATACTGGAAATAGTAAAGATACCGCTATTGCAGCTATTACAAATATTCCAAATTTTGATAATAACAATATAGTTCTATACATTTTGGGGTTATTTTACTGTCAGTAATTCTTGGACTTTTTGAAGCAAATCATCCATGATATTAGCTTCCAGTATTGGTTGTAATTCATTTGGATCTTTGGCTCCAAGTGCAGATAAAGAATAGACATAATCGATTGTAGGCATCTCTGTAGTAAGATAGTATTTTTCTAAGACATGATCTAATGCATGAGGTTCAACAGTTTGTGGTAATGCTTGCCTGACAATTTTATTTTTCCACATCTCTACTAGTTTTTCCCATTTATCTAATGGTACAATGTCATCAATTTCAGGAATTAGTTCAACTTCCGCACGAATGTACATTTTTTCTCCAGTTCCTAATTTTTCATGTAATTCTGAAATACTTTGGTGGCCTTCTACAGTATATGGATCATAATTAGAAGGCTGAGTCAATGATGGTGGAATTATTTTATTAATTTTGAATTTATTGCGGCCAACAGTCTCAATATGTAACTGCATTCCATCTAATTCAACATCTGTGCATTTGATTATCTTTGCAATTGTGCCTATTGATTTTGGTGCAGTCCAACCATTAATCAAATTATTTACATCAATTAGACATACGCCGAATTGACCATCACCTAACATACAATCATCAACTAATTGCTTGTATCGTGGTTCAAAAATTCTGAGCGGTAGTTCTTGTCTAGGAAACAATACTAAATCCAAAGGAAAAATTGGTAGAATTTTTGTTTGTGTCAAACTGTTGTTATTTGATATGTCACTAGATATATGGAATACGCAATCAATTTTAATGAAAAATCAGATTTTAAAATTTAGAATCCATTTTCGTTGAGAATTAATCCCAATAATGCAGCTCGTGTATACTTTCCGTATTCAGCTTGCTCAAAATATTTTGCATTTTTTGTATTATCAACATCAGTTGAAATTTCATCTAGTCTAGGTAACGGATGTAAAATAATAGAATCATCTTTCATTTTTTGTAACAAATCCAATCCCACAACATAACTTCCTTTTACTTTGAGATATTCTTCTTCATCAGGAAATCTTTCTTTTTGGATTCGTGTGACATATAGAACATCAAGGTCATCGATATATTCTTCAATGTTAGTAGATTCAGTAAAAGACAATCTCTTTTTTATTTCATAAACAGAATCAGATCTAATTCTTAATGATTCAGGAGAAATTAAATGAACATCAACATCGTAATTTCCAAGACCATAGAGAAGAGAGTAAACTGTTCGTCCATATTTTAGATCACCTATGATTCCTATTTTGAGACCATCAATCTTTTTCTTTTCTTTTCTTATTGTAAACAAATCTTGTATGGCTTGTGTTGGGTGTTCTTCTGTTCCACTTCCAGCATTGATAACTGGTTTTGAAGAAACTTCAGCTGCAAATCTACTTGAACCATCAAGAGTATGTCGTAATACAAGTACATCAGAATAAATCGACATTATTCTCACAGTATCTGCAAGACTTTCACCTTTTTGTGTAGATGATGATGAAATGTTGGAAATTCCTAGAGAATTACCACCAACTGATGCCATCGCAGCATCAAAACTAAGACGAGTTCTAGTGCTTGGCTCATAAAATAGATAACCCAGTGTATTTCCTTTACAAATCTCTCTTCTTTCTACGGGTTTAAGTTTCATTATTTTTTCAGTAGATGTAAAGATTTGCTCAAGTTGAGTTTTGTTAAACTCCTTGATAGAAATTATGTCTTTTTTATAGAACTCGTTCATTCTTTCAATGATATATACAGGTGACTATACAAAGTATTCTGATGCAAGAGTCCGAACTTATGGTTCGACGAATTAAAGAAGGTACTGTGTTGGACCACATTGACGAGGGAAAAGGTCTTCAGGTTCTAAATGCCTTAAGGATTGATGGGAAGGACGGAAGTCTCATAACTATTGCTCTTAACGTACCTAGCGGAAAATTCAAGAAAAAAGATATCATCAAAGTAGAAAATAAATTTCTAAAAGATGACGATACAAACAAACTTGCAGTAATTGCTCCAAAGGCAACTATCAATATTATCAAAGACTACAAACTAATTGAAAAAAGAAGAGTTGCACTTCCAAATGAGATAGACAGAATTTTCCGTTGTTCAAATCCAGATTGTATTACTAACAGCACTGAACATATTGAATCAGTGATGGATGTAATTGACAAGGAAGGAAGAGTACTCAAATGTAGATATTGTGCAAGAGTATTAGATGTTAACAAACTAAAATATAATTAAATTAAAAATTTTAAAAAATGTATCTTTAAGGCTTTTACTGTCCCAAGATGATAAACATCATGACTATACCATAGATAGCAATTGATTCAACCATACCTATGAATATGAATACTTTTGATTGTAGAGCTGGATTCTCACTAATTACTGCAAGACCTGCTGCACCTACTTGACCCAAACCAACACCAGCACCACCAGCTGCTAAACCAAAAGCTAAACCGGCACCAATTAGTTTTGAACCATCACTTGATCCTCCACTTGAATCTTCTTGAGCATAAGCAACATCTGTCACACCAGCAATTAGAAATGTAATTGCTGTTACAGATAATAATAAAACAAGAGGTTTCATCTATTTTTATTCCGCCATAATTCCATATTTAAATCATGATACACTGTGAATTAAATTAGATCTAGTGTTTTCTTTTTAAATGATTTCAAATCATTTTTAATTGATTTAGCAGAATTTTCATGATCTTGTTCTAATACCTTCTTGGAATTTTCAATTAATTTTTTGATTTCTTCTTTTGTCATTATTTCCTACTTTCCATCTTAGCTTTCACTTTTTTTAACTTTGCGAATTCTTCTCTTTCTCTTTCTTCAAGAGTTGCAAGAATAAATCGTATTTTTTGTTGATATTGTGGAATAATGACATTTTCTAGTGCGTTTAGTAACTTTTGTGTTTTTTCAAGGGCTTTTGCAAGGCTAAAAATGGAATTTTCATATTCTGCCGCCTTGCAAATTTTTGGAAGTAATTCTTTGATCTGTTTTGCTGCTCTATCTATAGAGGAATTGGTATCAGCAAAACCATATGGCATTGATTTTGTATCTTTTTCAGTAACAGTAAGTGTTGGAATTTTAACATCTACAACTCTTCGTACATGGACATCAACTTGCATTACAGGTGGTGTAGATTCAGCAACAGAATCAACCGTATTAGTTCCTAATGCAAGATATGCCTCGTTGACTGATTTGTAAATGTCTTGTAATGGATCCCAAATTCCACCTCTTGCTTTAGAGGCTTCTTCAATCATTTCTTCAATATTTTTTAAAATAACTTTACGTTTATCATCTAAAATTTTCTGAACCATTTTAGCAACTTGGCTAGATTTTTTGTATTTTAGAAGTTCAATTTTTGTTGCAGCTACATTCTGTCCAAATGACATGCTACTAGTTTTCCTGATAGTATTGGTCTACGTATTTGTCTTTAATCTTAGTAATTTCATTCTTTGGAAGTTTTGAAACAATTTTCCATAGTATAGTAAGAGTTTCTTCAATGGTTCTATTTTCATCAGTTGCCTGTGTAAGAAATTCTTTTTCAAATACATCGCCTACATCCATGTATTTCAAGTCAATATCTGTCAATCCTGCTTTACCTACAATTCCAGCTAGTGCTCTTACCTCTTGAGCTCTAGAATATGCATCATAAACTTGATTTGATATTTCACTGTGATCTTCTCTTGTACTTCCTGCACCAATACCATCTTTCATTAATCTGCTAAGACTCATCAAAATATTGATTGGTGGATAAACACCTTGTCTAAATAAATCTCGTCCAAGTACAATTTGACCTTCTGTGATGTATCCAGTAAGATCAGGAATTGGATGAGTGATATCATCAGATGGCATTGATAAAATTGGAACTTGTGTGACACTGCCTTTTCTT
Organism: Nitrosarchaeum sp.; assembly: GCA_023264875.1. Lineage (GTDB taxonomy): Archaea > Thermoproteota > Nitrososphaeria > Nitrososphaerales > Nitrosopumilaceae > Nitrosarchaeum. The sequence continues at coordinate 27,467 of JAHFUX010000011.1, read as the reverse complement.
CCATTTAATTTCCCTGCTCTTTCATAAATTGTTGAAAGATCAGTATAGAGATAACCTGGGTAGCCTTTTCTTCCAGGTACTTCTTCTCTTGCCGCACTGATTTCTCTTAGTGCTTCTGCATAATTTGTCATATCAGTCAGTATTACAAGAACATGCATTCCAAGATCAAATGCCAAATATTCTGCAACAGTTAATGCTACACGTGGAGTGATAATTCTTTCAATTGCAGGATCATCTGCTGTATTTAGAAATAGAACACTTCTTTTTAGTGCACCAGATTCTTCAAGACTTCTTCTAAAATATTCTGCCTCACTGTATTGCACACCAATTGCAGCAAATACTACTGCAAAATCATCTTTTGTACCAACAACATTTGCTTGTCTTGCGATTTGTGCTGCAAGAATATTATGTGACATGCCTGAGCCAGAAAATATTGGTAGTTTTTGTCCTCTTACTAGAGTAATCATTCCATCAATGACAGAGACACCAGTTTGAATGAAGTCTTTTGGATATTCGCGTTGTTCTGGATTCATTGGCTCTCCATTAATGTCAATGAATTTATCAGCAATTGGATCTGGCAGTCCATCTTTTGGTCTACCTAGTCCATCAAATACTCTACCAAGTACTTCTTTTGATACTGGCATTTCCATGAGTTTACCTACAAATTTTGCACTAGTACCAGAAATTGATAATCCAGTGGTTCCCTCAAAGACTTGAACAATTGCTTTACCATTTCCAACTTCAAGAACTTTACCTAATCTTCTTTCTCCTTCTTTAGTTTCAATTTCTACTAGTTCATCAAATGCTGCATTTTCAACATCATCAACAACTACCAGTGGACCTTTGATTTCTGCAATCTTACTGTATTGAACTCCACCTTTAGCTGTCAATTTGTAACTTTCACTCCTATAATAGATTTGAATTGTTCTTTCATATCAATATCTAATTGATCAAGTTTTGATATTTCATTATCTTTGATATCCATTCTTGCTTTGAGTAATGTAGTAACTATAGGCATTGCACGAATATCAGCTAATAATGCGCCTTCTTTTAGTGCCTGTTGACCTCTCCTGTAAAATTCAACTAGTAGTTTTAATAATTTGTATTGTTTTTGTGGACTGCAATAAGTATCGACATCATCAAATGAATTTTGTTGTAATAGTCCAATCTTTAACATTCTTGCAACTTCAAGAATTAGTTTTTCTTCATCAGGTAATGCTTCTGGACCTAAAAGTCTGACAATTTCTTTTAGTGTGTCTTCTCTTTGTAAAACACCATAAGCTTCACTTCTAAGAGACAACCAATCACTGTTAATATTTTCACCCCACCATTTTGCAATATCACCAAGATAACCAGAATAGCTATTCATCCAGTTAATTGAAGGATAGTGTCTAGAGTAAGCAAGCTTTGCATCCAAAGCCCAAAATGTTTTGATAAATCTCATTGTGTGTGTTGTTACTGGCTCAGTAAAGTCTCCACCTGATGGGGAAACAGCACCAACTAGAGTAACTGAGCCATCACGATCAGGACTTCCAACAGCTCTAACACGACCGGCTCTTTCATAAAATTCTGCTAATCTAGATGCAAGATATGATGGATAACCTTCTTCTGCTGGCATCTCTTCTAATCTTCCACTCATTTCTCTAAGTGACTCTGCCCATCTACTAGTAGAATCTGCTACAAGTACAACATCATAACCCATATCTCTATAATATTCAGCAATTGTTACACCAGTGTAGATACTTGCTTCTCTTGCAGCTACTGGCATATTACTTGTGTTTGCAACCAAAACTGTTCTATCCATAAGTGGTTTGCCACTGCGTGGATCTTTGAGATGTGGAAATTCAACAAGTACTTCAGTCATTTCGTTTCCTCTTTCACCACATCCGATGTAAACTACAACTTGTGAATCAGCCCATTTTGCAATTTGATGTAGTGTAACTGTCTTTCCAGTTCCAAATGCACCTGGAATAGAACCAGTACCACCTTTTGCGATTGGGAAAAATGTATCAATAACACGTTGTCCTGTAAGAAGTGGAACTGTTGGATCGTACCTATTCTGGTATGGACGTGGTTTTCTAACAGGCCATCTGTGATACATTTTAAGAGGAATCTTTTCTCCATCTTTTTCAGTAGTAGCTAGTACAGTTTCTAGATTATAATCTCCTTCACTTACCATATTTGAGATCTTTCCACCAAGATGATCCGGTGGGACCATAATAGAGTGAACAATAAGGTCAGTCTCTTGAACAGTTCCAATAACATTTCCTGCAGCAACATTATCACCATTACTAATAGTTGGTACAAAATGATATTTTTTTATCATATCTACAGGAGTTGTTGTGATACCTCTACCAATGAATGAACCAGAAGCTTTTGATAATTCTTTTAATGGTCTTTGAATTCCATCGTAAATTTGTCCAATAATACCTGGACCTAATAGAACGCTAAGGGGGTTTCCTGTACCAACAACTGGTTCACCAGGTTTTAGTCCACTTGTAGATTCATAAACTTGAATAAATGCAACATCGCCTGTTAGACGAATAACTTCACCAACTAATTTTGAGTTACCAACAACTACAGTCTCATACATTTTTGCATCAGACATTCCATCAGCCTTAACTGCTGGACCGCTTACCCAAACAATTCTACCTTTAGCTGCCATATCAATTACCTACCCCGAATTTGGTGGCAATTTCTTTCCTTATTAAAGGCTTCAGACGTTGAATTCTTGCATCAAGAGTATTATCAAATTTCATTGCACCATCTTTAGATTTTACTACAACACCACCTAAACAATTAATGGTTTCAGAAGATAATTCAGCACCGGGATATTTAGATAATAAAGATTGTACTAGATCTTTATCTTTGGAATTGGTACTAACTATTACTTTAGTTGTAGATAAAATTTTAGTGGATTCATCCAATAGAGTTTTCATTAAATTAGAATAATCAGCACTGCGGGTTGTATTTGCAATTTGTTCTAGTGCTTTTGTGAAAACTTTGTCGATTGCTATTTCTAATGTTAAAAGTTGTTTATTTCGTACCTCAAGGTCAGAGCTTCCAATGATCTGTTTTTCGATCTTGTCTGCTTCTTTTTTACCATCTGAAATAATTTTATCAAATTCTTGTTCAAGTTTAGGAATTGAATTATCTAGTGTTTGTTTAGCGTCAGAAAATGAATTTTCTAGGTTTACAAGAGTTTCTTTTTCTGTTTTTTCTAGAATTTTATCAATAGATTTAGCTAATAAAGAGTCAGTCAATATGAGGCGTAAATTAATTATTAGATTTTAATGTTGTGAAGTTAATGAAATATTTTTTAGTCTTATTAGTAATTTGTAAAGATCTATTGGAATTATTGATTTACACGTAGAAAGATATTAAAATGTAGTAATAGTCTTGGAAAACGTGACTGTTGCAGAACTTCTAATTGGAAGTGTTATACTTCCAAGAATTGAATCACCAAAAGCAATATCACGTCTTGCAGAATTTGAATGGTTTCATAAATTAGATATGCAAAATGAGACTTTAACACCTGAAGTTGATGATCTTCTTCTTAGAGCACAAAAAGTACATCAATTCATTGAAGAAATAATCAAAGGATTAGGAATTCCTCTGCGGGTTGGAATAATGGAGATTCTTTTCAAAGGTACTGTGTTTAAAAAGAAAAAATATGAGATTGATGAAATCGAGAATATGATTACTGATCTGGAGAAAACTCCAGATATAATTAGTAAAGCAGCAACAATGTTAGAAGAGAATACAAATATCAATCGCTCCTTAGAAGAATACAGGACATTAAAGGATACATTAAAAGTTGCAAACAAGTTGAATGTGGACCTAAGCAATTTTGGTCTAATGAATCATTTTTACACCAATCTATTTGTGATTAATTCTTCTGATTATGGTGAAATTGAACGAACATTGGAGAATATACCGATTTTTAAATATGATTTAGAATCAAAAGAAAAATTAGCTATAATAATAATATCGGATTCAGATGATTCAGCTAAAATTCTCAAAATAATGCGATCTTTTAATTCTAATCCTTTTAGTATTCCTAAAGGATTTCCGCAGATTCCAAGTGAAGCATATTCTTTAGCAGAATCAAAAATAAAAGAGCTTTCAGATAAACAGAAATTAATCTCAAAAGAAATTTCTGCCATTACACGCAAAGTTCGTGGTGAAATTTTAGCAATACATGAAAATTCTTTTGTAGTAAAAGAAATTCTGGAAACATTACGTAAGCCAGGTGGTACTAAAAATTTTGCAGTTATACAGGGATTTATTCCAAAAAAAATGGAAAAAAAATTCAAACAAATAACTAACCAATGGACATCAATAACTGAAGAAATAAAAGATCAAGAAATTTCTATAGAACCCCCTACTCATTTAGATAATCCCAGATGGGTTAGAACATTTGAAGTAATTACTGATAGTCAAGGAATTCCTAAACGAGGAGAATTTGATCCAACATGGATGATTGCACTTATGTGGCCTATCTTTTATGGATTAATGTTTGCAGATTTAGGTCATGGATTATTACTAATGGGATTAGGTCTCTTATTCAAATTCAAAGGACAGGGAAACCTTTCAAGATGGGGAACATTGTTGGCCATATCTGGTGGTGCAGGTGCGATTGCAGGAATTTTTCAGGGTGAAGCATTTGGTTTTCATTTAGAACACTTTGTAGTGTTTGAATCCTTGTTACAAGAAGGAGGTCCACTTCATTCAATTGATTGGTTGATAGGGGTTATCAGTGTAGCAGAGCTAACATTTGATCAAGTAATCATGATTCTTAAAGTATCAATTTTCTTAGGAGTTGTTCATTTAGGATGGGCTTTCATTCTCCGCATTCATAATTATTGGAGAACCGGTGACAAAGATACCATGATGTTTGAAGCTATTCCCAATTTATTCATGTGGTTAGGAGTGTTTGCAGTAATGATGGGAGCAATAGGTTCTGGATATGATGTTATGAATATGTATTCTAAAATTCATACAGAAGCGGTTCCATGGATTACTGTAATTGTTGGAGATTGGGCAGTTGTTTGGTTGGTTGTCAGAATTGCAGTGATTGTCATAATTGCATCTATGGCAATGATGATAGTTGGTGGACTAAAACATAACAAAAAACACCCAGATAGTGGAGGAGATTTAGTAAGTGTGATAATGGAAGTTTTCCTTGGAAAATCAATTGAATGTTTAGCACATACTATCAGTTATGCTCGAATAGGAATTATGCTACTAGTTCATGCAGCATTATTACTTACTGTTAACAAAGCCTATGAATCTATGGGGGGACTTGATTCCCCAACTTCGCTTGTACTTATTGTCGGTGGACAAATAGGAATTATGATGATTGAAGGTTTGATTGTTTACATTCAATCCCTCAGACTTCACCTTTATGAATTCTTTACAAAATGGTACTATGGAGGTTCACAGCCATTCAAACAACTAGTTCCAGAGATGGTCTATAATTCATTTTCATGGAAGAGTAAAAAATAACAAAATTTCTACAAGTTAACAAATAATACCAAGTGTAAATTACACTGAACATGTCAAAAGAATTTGTGATAACACTTGTTCCAGCGCTTATTATGCTTGGGTTTGCTATTTTTGCAATAATAAAAATTAGTTCTTAGTTTTTTCTAGTTTTATGCAATCAAAAAATTCAACTATAGTTTGAAATACAAAATTAATTACTTTCTATAGGTAGATCTAATTTATTTCCCCATTCTCCCCATGAGCCCAGATATACACGCACATTTTCAAACCCAAGTTTTTTTAATATAAGAAAGGTGTTAGCAGCACGATACGCTCCTTGACAATAAGTTACAATTTCAGAGTTTTTCGGAATATCATATAATTTTAATAATTCCTCATTACTTTTAAAAGTCCCATCTTTGTTGAGATTAAGATTCCAATCTATGTTTGTAGCGTGTGGAATATGTCCTGCTTGAGCTGCTCGGATTACATTTCCAGTGAATTCGCCTTGTGATCTTGCATCAAGTATTTTGAGACGATTAAGATTGTCATTTAGATATTCAAACCCAGAAAGAATTTCTGGATTAATTTTTCCAGAAAATTTAGCAGGTTTGAAACCATTTAATTTTGTTTCTAGTGGAAGATTTTCTTGTTTCCATTTTTTCATTCCCCCATCTAATATAGATACATCTGGATGTGAAAAATACATCAACATCCAAACACCTCTTGCAGCTAGCATGCCAGAGATTTCATCATAAAATATAACTTTTTTTTCTGGCGTAATTCCAACAAATGAAAAAAGCATTTCAGTTTGTCTGTTAAAATTTTCAATTCCTTCCTTAGTTGTATCAATCCAATGAAATGCAAACAGATCTAAATTTACAGCTCTTGGAATATGACCTTCTGAATATTCCTTGAAAGAACGTGTATCAATTATTACAATATTAGAATCACTTAAGATTGAATTGAGATTTGTTGTAGAAATTATCATAATCTAAGAAAATATAACAGATGTAAATTTATTTGGTTTGAATAATAAAAAGAAAAGAAAAAGGATTTTTCCTTATTCGTTGACGTATGCTCTTTCTCCGTGCTGTGCCAAATCAAGACCAATCTCCTCTTCTTTAGGAGTGACTCTGATTCCGCCAGGCCATATGGCATCCATTATTTTGAGGATTACAATGGTAACACCAAATGCATAGCCTATTGATATAGCTGCGGCAATGATGTTGATTGCTTGTTGTTCCATTCCTTCTGCAGTACCAGTCCATGCACCAATACCGTCACCGGTATCCCAAATGTGTGGACTAGCTAATGTACCAGTCAAAACTGCACCTGTAAGACCACCCATTCCGTGTACTCCCCATACATCTAATGCGTCGTCCCATTTGCGTGCGTTCTTAAATGATACACATGCATAACAAACTGTTCCAGCTGCAATACCGATTATAATCGAAGCCATTGGACCAACCCAACCTGAAGCTGGGGTAATTGCTACCAATCCTGCTACTGCACCTGATGCAGCTCCTACAATACTTGGTTTTCCTGTATGTGCCCATGACATCAAGACCCAAGTAAGAGCAGCCATACCTGTTGCTGTATTTGTAACAGTCCATGCGCTTACAGTAATGCCATCTACACCTACTTCACTTCCTGCGTTAAAACCAAACCATCCAAACCAGAGCAATGATGCTCCTAGTATTACCATTGGAATGTTGTGTGGTTCCATAGGTACCTTACCGAATCCAAGTCTTCTGCCAAGGACTAAGGCACCTGCTAGTGCAGAGAATCCAGAAGTAATGTGTACTACAGTACCACCAGCAAAGTCTAATCCGTATGACGGAGATAAGTCGGGATTAAGATCTATTGCGCCTCCTCCAATGTAACCACCGCCCCAAACCCAGTGTGCAACTGGATCGTAAACGAAGGTAGCCCATAGGAGTATGAAGATTATCAAAGCGCTGAACTTAATTCTGTCAATTAATCCACCAATGATTAGAGCTGGTGTAATAATTGCGAATGTTGCCTGGAACATGGCAAATAACTGATGTGAAACTCCTCCTGTCCAATTGTCGCTACATACTTCACCGGGTGCTGCTGTAAATCTTGTATCAGAACAAGTAGTTGGTGCTCCTAGTGGAGCATGAGATGAGACCTCATTAAATCCAACATATTCAAGCGAACCCATGAACATGTTTGCATCACTATCAATTGGACCAAATGCTAGAGAGTATCCCCATAGAACCCATTGTACTGATACTAAGCCCATAACAATTATGGTCATACCAAGTACGTTGACGACGTTCTTTGATCTGGCTAAACCGCCATAAAAGAACCCGACTCCGGGTGTCATGATGAGTACCAGTGATGTAGCTGTTAGCATCCATGCTGAAGCACCTGTATCAATTTTACAGGGCAACATGTTGCCTTCACCACCATCGTACCAACATTCGTTAGGATTACCAGTGTAAATTCCACTAGTTCCTTTAACATATCCGTCCATACCATCATTAACACTTTGTGCAAATGCTTGTGACATTGCACTTGTTGCTGTAATGGCTACTGTGATCACAAGTAATAGAGCATACTTGCGATTCCTAGAATTCATTAAATTTATCGAAATTGAAAATTATTTAAGGATTGAAGATGCAAAAACTGGAAAAAAGATAAATTATTATATTTTAGGTTATTCTGATATTATCATAGAAAATGAAAATAATGTCATGTGGTGATTAAATAAAGATGGGATCAGATACAAAACTCTCCATTTTTGATACATTTAAGATAAAAGGAGAACTTACAGGAGAAGCTAATAGACAACGAGCAATTATCACAATATTGGCCAGTAATGCTAATCCAGCAGAAAGAACAAGAACTGGGATTTCTCAAAATATTGCAAAGAGACATGGAATTGCCTGGAAAAATATCTATTCCGGGATTTTTCGAGATCTAGATGAAATTTTGATTCCTTTGGAAATTGCTGAAGAAGCTGGAAGATTACCTCTAAAACGTGGTCCAAAAGCACTTCAAGAAAAGGGAATTCCATATTATCATCTAACAAAAAAAGGAGTACTGGTTGCGTTATCCATAAGTGAGATCAAAGATAGAGGAAAGTTACTAGAAAAGATTTTTTCACAATCAGATCCAAAGGAAAAAGAATATGAAAGAATCATTAAAAGTTTATCAGATGCTAGCCCAAATTTTACATATTCAATTTTTCAAAAATATGTCAAGGCATTTTGTGATAATAAAATCAAAGATTTACTTCCATTTGATCTCTCAAAACTTAAGGATATTTCTGATGAGTCTTTAATAATTCAAAAGGAGATTTTAGAGGCTTTTTTGAAACTATCAAAGCAAGATAAAGAAGAAGCAATTAGATTTCTCAATGAAATTACTTAAAATATCATTGTTTTTAGAAGAGAACGCCAAACATTAAAATCAGTTATCTGCTGAGATTTATCTAAATGGGTGGATCAAAAAATGTCTATGCCTCTGTAAAATCATATAGTAAACGAGGTAAATTATTAAAAAGATCTGATTTCCAAACACTGGCAGAATCCAGAGATCTTGATGAATTATTGACTAGGATCAAAAATACAATTTATGGTGATTCTATAGTAGAGGTACAAAAACCATATACCTCACAAGGTATTGAATCGGCTCTAAGAAGTCATCTGGCAGATACACATTATTCCATTGCAAAATCAGTAGGCAATTCTGGTGTTTTAGACGCATACTATATGAAATTCATTGTTTCTAATTTGAAAACAATTCTGAAAGGAAAAGTGTTGGGAAAGTCCCAAGAAGAAATTGAAACTCACATAAATCTTCATGCTGAGGAATTAATCAAACAAAGAGATATTGTCATCAAGGCATTAGTTGCAAAAGACCTTGAAGAAGCAGTTGCAAGCTTGAGTTCAGTAGAGTTTAGTGAGGAAATAGTAAAGGCTGTAGCATTATACAATGATAAAAAAAATCTACAAATTTTTGATACATATTTTGATAAAATTTTATATCAACATTTAGCTAGTTCAATGAAAAGTTATGCAGATAATGATGCAACCAAAGTGGTTGGAATGGATGTTGATTTTTACAATATTCTAAGTGTAATTAGAGGAAAATTCTGGGGATTACAGGAAGACCAAATTCAAGACTTGATTGTTTCTCAAACTCCAACTGCCAAAGATCTACTTGGAAAAATGATAGCAGCCCCAACAATAAGAGATGCATTCAATGAATTGTCCAATACAAAATACAAAAGTTTGATCCCTCAGACTGAAAATGAATTAGATGCAATTGCTGAGTTTGAGAGAGCCTTTGAAATGGCAATTTACCAAACAGCGTTAAGATCTTTCACGAAAATGTTTAGCTTTGCAACAATTGTAGGAATTACTAAATTAACTGCATTTGAAGTCAGAAATTTGGCAGCCATTGCATTTGCAGTTGAGCAAAAAATACCAACGGAAATCACCATGTCAAAGTTAATTCTGGAAGAAGAATAAAATTCTCAAAATGATTAAATTTCCAAAGAAAAAAACTAAAATTTCTACAGAGATTGTGACTAAGACAATTTGGGTTAGTACATTTTTGGCTATGATTCTATCATTGCCTCCATTGGGGTTATTTCTTGGAATCTATTTTCTAACAGGAAATCTCATAATAGGTGCAATTGTAGGTTTTGGAGTCCATTTTGTCATATTAGTATTTTCAAGTAAAATTTCAAAATTTCTGATTAATATTATGAGTTAATCTATAAGGATGGATTGTTAAGTGATTTATCATGATGGGTGATAGAGATTTTCGAAGTGTAGTAAAAAATGCAGTAGACTCTATTGGAAGGGAATTAGAAATTGAAATCGATGCAAAGGACATCAAAACTATTCATCTCAAAGAAGTGGTTCAATGTCTAAGACGCTCATATTATGATAGAGTAGATCCCAAAGAAGTTGAAAGGAGAGGTTTCAATGATCTTCTTGCTGGCATGCTTCGAAAGTTACAATACGGTAGTAACCCAAAAGAATTTGCAATTGACGATATCAAATTAAAAGGACATGCAGATATGATTGCAGATGATTCCATTGTTTTGTTTAGACCTACTAATACTATTCTAGAAACACCACAAGCAAATGATCTGCTTTACCTTAATGCTTGCATGTGGATTTATGATAAAAAAGATGGAATAATTATTTACATTACTGGAAATAAGGAAGAAATTATGTTTTCACTAACGCGAGATAAAAAAATGTTTGAGGAAGTTATTAGAAGAATCAGAGTCCTAAGTGATCTTCTTAAAGAGCAAAAAACACCAATTTTAGAGCCGTCTAATGATTGCACTGATTGTCAATACTATCAAAGATGTTTTATCACAAAGAAAAATACCAAGCAGGTGTCATTATCTGAAATGCTAGGTCTAAGCAAAGACTAGTAAGATAAATGAAAAATATTGTAAAGGAATAATTTCCTTTGATTAATCTAGTGGTTCTGGATGTCCTTTACCACGAAGTGCAAAACACACAACTGCTAGTGCAATTGCTACTCCTATTGCTGAGCCATATGCGGCTATTCCTGCTTCTGCCATTTGATAAAAACCCACTTCTTGGGCTTTTATAATTTTGTCAATATTTCTTACCTAAAAACAAATTATCATAATTTTTAATTTTTATGATACAATAATCAAATTGTGGTGTTTTTAACTATTTTACAAACTCAAAATGAAGTTCATTTTCTTGTCCACTAGTCATTGAGCTTTGATTAAAGAAAACATCTCCACTAACTCGCCATTTTGCAGTATTACTTTCAAGGGCAGACCATAATTCAGGGGTATTGCCGGTATTTTTCAATACTATTTTGTCTTTTAGAAGAATTGAGTTGTTACCAAGAAGTGTATAGTAATCAGAACCAAACTCTACCATTCCTTCTGGTCTACTACCAATTTGACCACCTGAAATTTGTTTTTCGTTAGAATATCCAGTTTCAAATAGCTGGTAATCCATAACTTGTACAAGTATAGAACTGGGGTTAGGATTACTAAGTTTGAATGTTAACTCGATTCTAGCATCTCTTTTAGTGACTTCAATTATTGAAATATCAGCTAATTCAACAGATATTGGTTGTATCTGTTGTGGGACTTGTGATATTTCTTTAGTGATGTCTTTTTCTGACGTATGACTAACAAAGGATGAGCCAGACAAAAGAATTACACCCAAAGCCACAGCTAATCCTATAATTGCAACAAGAACAAAGATTTTAGAATTCACTAGATTGACTCATTTTTTAGATATCTTAAATGTTGAGATAGTTCTTATAATATTAAAGAGTAAAATTAATCATGCAATATTTTCAAGCTGTACAACAAGGAAAACAAAGAGCTAGCAAATCACAAATGAAAATGTTTGAAGTTGCAGGATTTGGAATGCTAACATTGACTACAAAAAAAATTGATGGTAAATTTCATCCAGTTGGAGAAGAGGATTTTGTTGCAGTAATTAATTCGTCAGATGGATATGTTACCATATTAGCAGATAAAGATGGATTTACAAAGGCTCAATCAAAGTCGCTAGAAAAAAAAGAGGCATTATCAATTTATAAGAAATTAAGAGATTCTGGAATTCCAGAATACACTGAAAAAGATATTCAGATTTGGTCAGAGCGACGTCCAACTGTACAAAACGAAATTTCTGAGTAATTATTTTGATGATAGAACTATTTCAGTTCCTACATCTGCACCTTTGATTGCTTTTTCAAGTGTTTTGATATCAGCTTTTAGTATTCGTGTCTTTATTTTAGAGCGTTCAATAATTTTTAGAGCTACAATATCCATCAAATCATAACCTCCTGCAAGAGAATCTTCATGAACAAGCATATTTCTTAAATTCTTGAGCTCAATTCGTTTGAATTTTTTTGCATTTTTGAATTTGTTGGGGTCCCTATCATAAACACCATCAACATCTGTAGCATTGAGAAATTGTTCTGCATTGATTTTTTCAGCAATAAGGGCTGCAGTTCCATTAGTACTTTGTCCAGGATGTAAACCGCCTGCAACAACAATCAAACCATCATCTACTGCATGTCTTACTTCTTGTAATGTTGTTGGTGGATGAGAATATGCTTTATCTTTTAAGGCATAAATCAAGAGTTTTGCATTTAATCTAGAGATTTCTATTCCAAGTTCATCCAGTGTAGACTCGTCAGCTCCTGAAGATCTTGCATGAGCAATGTAATGTCTGGCAATATTTCCACCACCTGCAATAATTATTGGTTGACATATCTTACTAATCTTGACTAGAAATGAGGCGTAATCCTTTAGCATTTTTACATTATCCATACCAAAAATTCGTCCTGAAAGTTTGATGACGATTCTTTTTTTCATTATTTTAAACCACCGAGGATTGATTTTGCGGCAATTTCAACTTTTTTTCTGTTCTTTTGATGTGTGTATATTCTAAGAATATTCATAAAACCAGATATTGCTGAAACTACAGGAATTTGTGATATAGGCATCTCTTGAGCAGTTGACTTGCCATTCTCATTTGTAATTAAAATGATAGATTTTGATTCATTTTTTGATGGCGCAAGTGGAATTGATGGAGTAACAGAGCTATCAACAAAAATTTCACTTTCATCAACTTTGGATTTTTTTGATATTGACATTCTTATCTCGTTAGTTCTAGCTTTTCCCAAATTAGTTCTACTAGTTAAAATTCGTTCAAATACACATTTTAACAATTTTCTGTTTTGATAATCTTCGGCAAATTGTCTAGCACGTTTTAATTTAGATGATTTTGATGAAATGAGCGTGGATAGTACGTATTCATCTGTAAGTTTTACATATTCATTAATGTTAAAAGAGGTAAAACCAAACTCATCATCAGATAATCGTAATGCCTCTAAAAGCATAACTTCAGCAGCTCTTACTGTTTTATGAAAATATACTGCCTTGAACATTTGATAACGAGAATGCATCATAGATTCAAAAGAGTATAGTGCTGATCTTTCTAGAGCAAGTTTTTTCTGATGCACATCTAGGGATTGTGTTATTCTTTTGTGATCAATTTGGGCATGTTCTGCACCAGTAAAGTAACCATCCCTTAACAAGTAATCCATCATATCGGCACTTAATGCTCCTGAAATAATTTCATTCATGTATTGTAATTTTGAATCACCAAAAGCTACTTTTGTAATGAGTTTTTTGTCATATCCATTTTTTGATAATCTATCACCAATTTCAGATTTTAAAATAATTTCTTTACCAAAATCTTCATGTGAGAATTTCTTTTGTTGTATAATCTCCTCAAAAAGATGTGAGAAAGGTCCATGACCTATATCATGTAAAAGTCCTGCAAGTCTCAAAACTTCTATATCATATGATTTCAAAATTCTTTTTTCATTTAAAGCCTGACCAGCTTGACTTGCAATGTGCATAACACCTAAAGAATGCTCAAATCTGGTATGTTGTGCTGCAGGATATGTTAAGTGAGCGCCAGAAAGTTGGCGTATTCGTCTTAGTCTTTGAAATATAGGAGTATCAATTATTTTTAGTTCATGATCATATACACGAATAAAATCGTGTATTGGATCAACTATATCTAGATAATTTTTTTTCATAGACCTATTTTCTTTGTAAATACTTTCAAAATATCTTTATGAACTTCTTGTTTTGGTTTTGATGCATCAATGATTTTCCAACGTTGATTTCTTGCGATAGTTCTATAAATTTTTGATATTTTTCTCAGGAATTCTTCATTTTTTTCAAATTTATCTCTATTAGTTTTTTTTCTATGAAATGATTCTCTTTGAGTTACGTCTAGTAAAATTACAAGATCAGCCTTTGGAAGTCCGGCATCTAAATTTTCTAACCATTTACGTTTCATTCCGTTTGCTAAACCATAAATTAGATTAGATTGATAGTAACGATTCATTATTAAAACAGAATTTTTTGATTGGGCTGCTAAAATTTCATTTAGTTTCTCCCATCTATTTGCAGCTAAAAGACAATGAATCACTTGAGGAGGAAATTTTCTTTTACCATTAAGATATTTTGCGATTTCTTTTCCGATAGGTGTCTTATAATCAGGAAAGCTAAATGTGGTAGTCTTGATTTTTCTTTGTTTTAATGCTTTTGCCAATAATGCAGTTTGGGTTTTCTTTCCTGCTTGGTCTCCACCCTCAATAACAATTATCATAAGTTACAAAATCAGAGAAATTAATTGATTAAAAATCTATCAAGGTTTATAACTAAAAATTAAGCACGTATCTCAAAATGGGACTGGTAAAATCCGTGGCAAAAGAAATGATAAAAGAGATCGGGAATAAATCAAGAGAATTTTACGAGTTTGTTTTACCACCTGTAGATATGTATCTGGATAATGAAAAATTAACATTATTAATTGACTTGCCAGGATTTGCAAAAAAAGACATCAAATTATCACTTGATGAAAATATCCTCTCCATTCAAGCACGAAAAGAAATTCCTGAGGAAAAAAATCACAATATTATCTGCAATCAAAGACCAAACATCATAGATAAGAAAATCAGACTACCAATTGATCTTAGAGAAACAGAAGTAAATTCTGCAAAATATGAACATGGTGTATTAACAGTTACAATTCCTGTTAAAAAACATGGAAAAGATATTTCAATAGAATAATCAACGCTTTCTAAAAATTGTAAAGATACTCATTATTATCAGAGAAGATATAATTCCAGTAACTCCTAGAGATTCATTAGATGTATACAAAACAGTAGAACCTACAAATATTGCAGATGAGAGAATACTTCCAGAAAGTAAAATATTAGATTTTGGTTTAGCATTTAAGAATTGAATTGATCTATTTTCATCAATAAATTTTTTGAGTTCTGGTGCAATTGAGATAGTAGCGTCAATTGATTTTGCAAATCTTTGAAAAGAATATTTTATCTCTTCAATATATGCATCTTTGATCAAATGTTCTTCTTCTAAAATTTCTCTTAATACTTTAACAAATTTAAAATCAACTTTATGTGTTTTGTAAATTCCTTCTATGATTGATGCCATTCTCATGTACAACGCTAGATTCTTTGGAAGAACAAATGGAAATTTGCTCATTGTTTTGTTTGCAAGTTCCATTAAACTTTGTACTTCCATTTCGTCTGGCTTTTTTCCATGCATTGCACGAACAGCCAACTCTATTCCTTTCTCAATTACTGATCGGTTAAAATCAGGAGTTAGCATTCCAAGGTCAGCCATTGCATTAACGGTTCTTGGAGGATCTTTCTCAACTAAGGCAAGATAAAGTCTGATTAGTCTTAGTCTAGTTTCATTATCTAATCGTCCAACCATTCCATAGTCATAAAGAATGAGTTTTCCATCATCAGTTACTGAAATGTTTCCAGGATGAGGATCTGCGTGAAATAATGAATGGCGTAAAAGCATGGTGAAAAAGACCTTGTGAACATCAACGACTAGTTTCTGCCTGTCAATTCCCTTCTCATCTAATGCTTCTATATTGGTGATTTTGATACCAGGAATGTATTCCATAGTAAGCACGTTTTTTGAAGAATAATCATCATAAACTGAAGGAATGAATATGTTGCTTTTTTTCATATCATATTTAATTTTTTTAAGATTTGCTGATTCAATGGTATAATCCATTTCCTCATGAATTGTTTCAATAAATTGAGAAAGCATTGCTCTTGCAGAAAAACGCAAATTTGGATCTACAAATCTTAATGCCATTGGAAGAATTTTTTTCAAGACTTTGAGATCCTCTTCAACAACTTTTTCAATACCGGGTCTTTTTACTTTAACAACAATTTCTTGGTTAGATATTCTTCCACGATAAACTTGACCTAAAGATGCACCAGAAAGAGGATTTGGATCCAGGCTATCAAATTTTTCATTAATTGGTCCTATGTCATTTTCTATTATGGGTTTTACCTGATCAAATGGAGCTGCTGGAACATTGTCTTGCAGTTTAGCAAGTTCTTCCAAGTATGGTTGTGGCAAAATATCAGCTCGTGATGAAAGCCATTGTCCTAATTTTATGTAAACAGGTCCTAATGAGATGAAAGTGTTTAGAACTTTACGTGCATTCTTACGATATTTTTCTACATCAATATCTCTACCCTCTTTTTTTACCCATTTTCTTCTATCTTTTCGTAATGCCAAAATTGAAGGAAGTAGTTTAACAAATATTTTAATTGTTCTTGTAGTAGACATATTTACTCTAAATAATTTCTAATTTTTTTAGTTGCAACATATCCAACATATCCTGCAATAATAGAAGAGAGAAGAGTTGCCGTTATGGTGGATTTTTTTGATTTGTTATTATTTAGAAATTTTTTTGCAATTTCTGAGCCACCTAAAATTGAGCATGCTAATCCAATGAGAACTTCTGGAGCATCGTAAACTAGATGACCAATCGGATCTTTTCGAGGATCAATTCTATCAGTATGAACTAGAAATTTGTCATCATATTCTCTAATATGTAAATTACCATATCGAAATTGTTTTTTGGCACCATTTTTTTGTCCCAATATAGTTTCTTTTGCTCCTTCAAGCATAAATTCCCGTAATTCTTTTGTTACTTCAATTTCATCTCTTGGCATGAACGCAAGATCTATTATTTGCTTATAATCTTAGCCATAACAAAAATTGAAAATTAGTATCTTTTTCATGCTTGTTTAGTAAGAATTTATTTTTTGGATTTTGGTTCTTTTCTATGTATATGAATTTAGGAATTAGAAAAAAGATTCATAGTAATGGTGTGGTTATGAATCCTACTATGCATCCTGCTAGAAAGAGAAATGTACTTTTTGCCATACCTAATTCATACTGTCTCAACATAATCATATAACAATAATGCAAATATCCCAAAATAGGGAATCTGAAATTAAATGATATTACGGCTTTGATTCTGTAGTAGAGAGTTTCTTTACTACTTGTTCAAGTTCTGCTTTGTTATCATTAATTACACGTTTTAGTACATCAATCTCTTGGTTTAGTTGTTCTAAATGGATATCATCAGAGTTGGCAACCTTAGCTTCCAATTCAGAAAGTAATTGTTGATTATATTGATTAATTTTTTCTAGTTCTTCTTTGTAGTTTTGCAATTTTTCGTATGGATTAGATTTTTCAATAATTTGAACATAGTTCTGATTAGTAAGATAACCAAAAGAAATTACAATAGTTCCTATAACCAATACAGCAATCAGTACAATAATGGTTAATCTCATTTTTAATCAGTTTTAATTTTTTATTATTTCTAATTTAAAATTTAATTCTTAGCTAGCTGGAATTTTTGATTTTTTACGCCTACGAATCATATAGATTCCTATTGCTACTGCTATCACTATTGGAATAATGATTAACTGTAAATCATTTCCAGATTCAGTTTTTGGTGGTTCTTTTACAAATATTGTGGCATTCTGTGTAAGAAATATCTCATCTCTAACACTATCTTTGTATCTTACAGTAAGTTTGATATCATGTTCTCCATATCGTGGTTCACCATCAAATTCTATGGGAATGTTAAATGGAACTGGAGAATCAGTTTCTACTTCGTCAATAAATTGAGTCTGTGTTTTGATATTTGAATCACCTAGTGGTTCAAGAGTTACAAAACCAAATAAGGCATTTTCATTTCCTTCGTTAATTATTTCTCCAACAACCATTTGTTTGCCAGATAATTCAATTACTCCAATATCATATATGGTAAGATCAATCAAGCCTTTAATGTAAAAATCAACAATTTTAGAGATAATTTGCAGATCACCATGTGCATTATAGTAGCTAATAGACAATGGAATTCGTAAAGTATCTTCTTTGAGATTTTCTGGGACATATACTGTAGCAGTAAGATGTCTAGAAGATTTAGGTTCAATATTTCCAACATCCCAGTTAGATTCTAAAATTACCACATTTTCTACATTGGTAGTTGATGAAGAAGTTGATGCAAGTTCTGTTTGAGTATTTGTAGCTACAATATCTACACCAGAAATTGGTGCAGTTCCATCATTTGAAATCTCAATTACTACATTATTTGATTTCAAAGATGTAAGAAATGGATCTAATGCTTTAACATTGATTATGCTATCTCCAGTAATTTTGAAGTTAAAATCAGAAAAAGCAGTTCTTACTCCAGATTCTCTTAATCTAGAATAATCTACTTTAACAGTACCTGGATATTGTTGAATTCTAATATTTTTATCAATATTAACATAAAATGTTAGGTAGAAATTATCACCTGCCAAAGAATTAGAATCACTATCAGCAATGACTAGTGAGCCAGGACCATCTGCTGAGGAAAATCCAATAGGAAGCGATAGTTGTCCTTTGATTCCAGTGATATCTTGAGTTCCCACATTTGCAAATACTACGGTAAATGGTACATTTTCATCACCAGGATCAATCTCAATTTTCTTATCAATAGTTCCAAAATAGGCATCAAGTAATTTGACATCTCCAAATTCTCTTTCAAATGGAGATTGACCAAAACCGCCTGATTTTATTTGAGCAAATGAATTATCAATAATTGATGGAATGAGAAATAATATCATTAGTAAAAATAGAATTTTATAATTGATCATGCTAAAACCCCCATCTCAGATGGTAAATTTCCTTCAAATGCTTTTCCATCTTTAATTGTAATTATTCTATCAACATCTCCAAAATGTTGTCTGTCGTGGGTAACGACAATAAATGTTTGATTTAGTTTTTTTGCCATTAATTTCATCAATTGAATTATTTTTTCAGATGTGACAGAATCTAAATTGCCAGTTGGTTCATCAGCTAAAACAATCGAAGGATTGTTTATCAATCCTCTAGCAATTGCTACTCTTTGTGCCTGCCCACCTGAAATTTTATTTGCTCTTTTGTTAATTTGATCATCTAATCCAACTGCTTTTAGTAATTCTATAGCATTTTTTTCTGCAGAATCACTGGTTCCTGCAATTTCCCTTGGCAATAATACATTTTCAAGAACAGTCAGATCAGTTAAAAGATTTGAAAATTGAAAGATGAATCCTAATTTTTTGTTTCGAAATGATGAGATTTTATCATCTGTTAGATTTGTTGTATCTGTTTCATCAATGAAGACCTTACCATTTGTTGGACGATCTAATAGTCCTATCATGTTAAGTAAAGTAGATTTTCCTGAACCAGAGCTGCCAACAATTAATACAAATTCTCCTTTATTAATTGAAAATGAGACATTATCCAATGCTTTTACCTTATTTTCGTCGGTTCCGTAAATTTTACTCAAATTACTAATTTCAAGTACTTTAGACAGTTCTCATCGCCTCCACTGGTAATAGTTTAGTTGCTCTATACGATGGGTATAGTGAAGCAATTATCGCTAAAATAAATGATAATACAGCAGTCTGAATAATTTTTTCCCAATTATAGCTCACTTCTAGTGGGAGGCTATTGTTAAATGACATTTTTGTTTCCTTTGCATAAAATGTATAGCCTAAACCTGCTGCGGTTCCAACTCCAGCACCAATTGCACCAATTATCATTCCTTGAAAAATAAAAATAATTAAAATGTCTTTTCTTGTTGCACCTATTGATCTCATTACACCTATTTCTCTAGTTTTTCCATTAACTAACATCATTTGAATTGTAACAATAGCAAATGCTGATGACATCATTCCAAAATATCCAATCATGTTTATCATTGCAATACCAGATCTAAATCCTGCTAGTTGCTCCTCAGCAGATTCTTCTATTGTTTCTGCAATAAAATCATCGTTAGGAAAAGCAGCTAAAAAGAAATTTTTCACATCACTTGCTTTAGATGGATCATTTAGTTTTACCATAATTGAACCTGTATCGCCATCTCTATTCATTAAATCACGTAAAGTATCAATGTGAACAACAACACTGTAATCAAAACCTTGACCGCCAGGTGATTTTGCTATTCCAGTAACTACCAGTCTTTTGATTTGATCTTGTCCATATCTATCAATAATCTTTACTTTTAGACTATCACCTACTTGAGCACCTCCAAGATCTCTTGCAACATTGGAACCTAATACAATAGAATTTCTTGAAAAAACATATTGTCCTTCAGATACAGTCTCATGTACAGTAGAAGCTCGAATGTCTCGTAATGGATCAACTCCTACAATAGGAATTCTTGTTTCTTCATGTAATGTGCCAAATTTTGTCATGTTAATTGATGCCGTCGATGACAACCGTGGAGTAGCCGCTTCTACATATGGAATTCTTTCAAACCAATTAACTAGGGCTTGATCCGATTTATCGATGTAATCTTCCTCGTCTGTAATTAAAACATCACCGTTTCTATAATTTGAGATATCTCTGACAATTGCATCAAACAACCCCTGAAAAATTACAAAATTAACATGAATTACTAAAATTCCAATTGTCACAGCTAAAACTGCACCAATGAGACTTCCTTTTTTGTTAAATAGCATTCTTTTTGCTAAACGTAGTCGGTATTCCACAAGAAGATTAGAAATAGTCTAATATTTAATGTATTTTATGTATAATACTAATATTATAGACAATTTTATATTTTATAAGTAACTTACAAACAGTATGAAGGTAGTTCAGGTGAGAGATTGGACAATTTAGACATCAAAATTCTAAGCAGGCTCTTGAATAATTGTAGAGAAGCAGATAGACAGATTGGAAAAGAATTAGGGATTTCAGGAGGTGCTATTAGAGCACGAATTAAAAAAATGCAGGACAGAAAGATAATTGAGAAATTTACCATTAAAGTTGAGCCACCAGTTTTGGGATTTGGTGTTTTGTATATAGTAGTCTCAGGTCAAAACATCAAAGAGATTTTAGAGCAAATTAGTTTGGTTGGAGAGCCATTTTTTGTTGTACCATGTGTTGGTGGAATTACAGTTTGTAGTATTGTAGTAAAAGAAAATTTGCAACAAAAAATCATACTTGCAAATAAATTAATGAAAGATGTTAGAATATTATCTATTTTTGAAGCAGAAAATCCAGGATTTGATTCCAATTTAACTAAAACAGATTTGGAAATTTTAAAACTGTTAATAAAAGAACCAAGACAAAAAATTGAAAATATATCAAAAAATACAGGATTATCTACAAAAACTGTCACAAGATGTATTGATAAACTACAAGAAAATGACGGTATTCAATTTACAGTAATTTATGATCCAACAAAAATTGAAGATTTTATTCCACATGCCATACTTGCTTGGATTGAAGGAGATCTTAGAGAAACATTAGAAAAAATGAATGGTGAGTTTCATGAGTCATATATGCAGATACCATTTATTGCAAAAAATCAAATTGTGTTATTTATGTATAGTCACGATATATTTGAAATGGATGAATTAACTCAAAGAGTTAGAAATATGGATAATGTAAGGTCTGCAGATCTATTTATTCCAAAAAAGATATCTTTTCCATTAAAATGGTTAGAACAAGCTATTAATGATGCCAAAAAATCATCTACGCTTCATCTTTCATATCAAACAAATTAAATAATAACAAAATTTAGAATTAGGTATGAAAAAGAAAAAGATCTATGAAGGGAAAATTTTAGGTCTGAGTGTTTATGATTTAGTAATTGAGGGTAGAAAAGTTAAACGAGAGATGATAGAGCACAGAGGAGCAGCTGCAATGTTAGCATTTGATGAAAATAATAAAGTAATTCTTGTAAAACAACATAGATTTCCTCACGGATATGTAATTGAGATTCCTGCAGGAACTCTAGAAAAAAGAGAAGACCCAAAGAAATGTGCATTTAGAGAATTAGAAGAGGAAACTGGGTATAGAGCTAAAAAAATGACACCGTTAATTACTTACTATCCATCCATAGGCTACAATACTGAGGCTATTCATTGCTTTGTAGCTTCAGGACTAAAGAAAATTGCAGATTTGAATCTAGATGAGGATGAAATATTATCTGTTGTAAAGATAGACCTTAAAAAAGTAATTTCGATGATAAGAAATGGAAAAATACAGGATTCAAAAACAATTTGTGCAGTATTGACATATGCTGTAAAAAAGAAATTGTATTAATTATTTATTGTAAATAGGTTGTACAAGATCTGCAACATCAGCCCAAGATTTTGCAATTCGCTCAAACATATAAACAAGATCAAGAAGATCAATAGGGATTTGTTTTTTATTTCCTATTGTAGTTCTTAATTTAGAAAGATTTTCTTGATATTTTTTATGTAGTGATATAGCTTCTATGGCTAATCGTCTATCAGGTTTGGTAAAAGCATCAATAGATTTTTCTGCAAGAATATTAAAATTTTGTACTATATCAAAAATTTTCTTTAGGTGTTCATTAGATAAAGAAGAATTATAAATAAAATTAGCAAGTTCAACTATTGTATCACCCGCATTTTCTAAAAGGTTAGCAGCTACCCTGTAATCTAAAATATCAATATTTTCTAAATTAAATACATTGGCTAATTTTTTATCAACAAGTGTACTCCTGATTAAACGTACTAGAAGAAAATATTGTCTGTTAACCTCAACGTCTCTTTTTGATAATGTTTGTAAATTAGATTTATCGTCTAAAATTAATCCATTTGATACATCATCATACATTCCAAGTGCAATAGAACTTATTCTTTTTAGAATTTTTTCTGGATTTAGAGTTGTAGCATCTAAAAGAAATTGCATGTTAATATTTGAAGCATCTTCTTCAATAATCTCCATACCAACTAATCGTCTCATTGAGTTTCGTATTTTTTCTCTATCCTCACCAGGTATGATTGATTTTGAAGTGATTTGTATAATGTCATATCCTAAAAGATAAGCTCCAGTAATGTCAGCTACAATATTTTCATCTTTAGGTAATGGATATGAAATTACAAGTTCTTTTGTAGGACGCATTTCTTTGTTTGCAGAAATTGAGATGGTATCTTGCCCAGTTTCTAGCTCAACTTCATTACTTTTATCTAGATTATTGGCAACTACCCATTCTTTAGGTAATGAAACTAGGATGCTACTACCAATCCTTTGTAGGCGTCGAATGAATTTAGTCAATTTATACTAATATAATTAATTTAAGCCATATTCTTATATTTTGTGTAAAATTTAAACTGAGATTAATGGAGGCAACTGCATTTTGTCCTGCACATATTACAGGTTTTTTCAAAGCTTACTTAGAGGAAAATAATCAAAAAAATCCTGAAAAATTAGGTTCCATGGGAGCAGGATTTTCAATTAGAGAAGGAGTTACTACCCATATCAATATTTTACCTAGAATTAATCAAAATTCTAACTTTAGAATTACTACTATAGGTTATCAATCAGATAAGACAGATGTTTCAGAATATGTATTAAATGAATTTCTGAAGCTTGGAGATTTTAAAAATATATTTTTTGATATTCAACATAAGATCACCATACCAGTTGGGTATGGTTTAGGTTCTAGTAGTGCTGTGGCATTATCATTATCATATGCACTAGATCATGCACTTAAAACAAGATTAGATCAGACAGTTATTGGTCAGATTGCACATAATGCAGAGATAAATTGCAAGACAGGATTAGGTGATGTTTTGGCATCATATCATGGTGGTTTTGAAATAAGAGTTAAACCGGGAGCGCCAGGAATAGGTCAAGTCGAAAAAATTAACACAAAAGATATTTCCATAATTATGATTTGTTTTTCACCAATTTCAACAAATAAGTTCATCAAAGAACGACTTTCTCAAATTAATGGTCTTGGTGGAAAAATGGTAAATAGGTTATTAGAATCAAAGAATTATGAACATTTTCAGGATATGTCTTTGGAATTTGCAAAATATGTTCAAGTAATGACTTTGAGGATGGAAAATTTAATTCATGAATTTGCTTCAAATGGAATAAAATGTGGTGTTGCACTCTTTGGTGAAACTGTTTTTACAATGATACCAAAAGAAAAAGAAAAGCATGTTCTACAAATTCTAGAAAAATATCCTGAGGGAATAATCATAAGATCAGAATTAGATAATCTTGGAGCAAGAGTACTCAGTAATTAATTGAATGTCGATGTCTTTAATTCCAAAATCTCATCCTAGAGTAAAGTCTCTTTTAATTCGAGAAAAACTTGTTACTGGATTTGATCAGGGATTAGTAGCTAAAGAAGGTCTCCTAGCACATGGTAGAGGAGAAGCTTTTGATTATTTGCTTGGTGAAAAAACAAGCAGGACTGCAAAACTAGCAATCAAAGCGGCTGCTGCACAAATTCTTTTGGCAGATTTATCTGTAATTTCTGTCAACGGTAATATTGCTGCATTATGTCCAAAAGAAATAGTTAGACTTGCAAACACATCAAGGGCAAAAATCGAAGTAAACCTATTTTATGCTAATGAGAAACGAAAACAGAACATCATAAAGACTCTCAAAAAGAGTGGCGCAAAGGAAATTTTAGGTACAAATCGTAATTTATCAACTACATTACCAGGATTAGATTCAGCAAGAAGAATAGTTGATAAAAATGGGATTTTTGCAGCGGATGTGGTGATTGTTCCATTAGAAGATGGTGATAGAACTATGGCATTAAGAAGAGCGGGAAAAATAGTCATAACATTTGATCTAAATCCACTTTCAAGAACTTCACAAACTGCCAACATAACAATAGTAGATAACGTTACACGAGCAATGGATTTGTTAACTATAACATGTAAAAAATTATCAAACAAGAATAAAAAAATACTTGAAAAAATTGTTCATGATTTTAATAACAAAAAAAATCTCTCAGATAATATTATTGAAATTAGAGATAATCTAACAAGGAGGTCACATATTGCATAAATCGGTTTATGATATTATTAAAATGAAAAAAGATGGAAAAAAAATCTCAGCAATTACGAGTTATGATTATACACTTGCATCATTATGTGATAAATCTGGAATAGATATGCTACTTGTTGGAGATAGTGCAGGAATGGTAATGCTTGGTTATGAAAATACTATTCCTGTAACAATGGAACAAATGTGTATGTTTACAGAAGCAGTAAGCAGAGCAAGAAAAAATTCTTTGTTGGTTGCAGATTTACCATTTATGTCATATCAAGCAAGTATTGAAGATGCAATAAAAAATTCAGGGAGGTTAATACAAGCAGGAGCTGATGCAGTAAAACTTGAGGGGGGAATTTCTATGTCAGAAACAATCAGTGCAATTGTAGATGTTGGAATTCCAGTAATGGGTCATATTGGTTTACAACCGCAAACAACAATGTTATCAGAAGGATATAAAGTACAAGGAAGAACAAAAGATACTGCAATAAAGCTAATTGAAGATGCAAAAGAGATTGAAGAAGCTGGTGTATTCAGTATTGCATTAGAAATGATAAGTCATGAAGTTGCACAAATAATTTCTGAAACTATCAGGGTACCTACTATTGGAATTGGTTCAGGTGTTGGTTGTAATGGTCAGGTATTAGTTGTACAAGATTTGTTGGGCATGTTTGAAAAAATCAAACCAAGATTTGCAAAAAGATACTTGAATTTATCTGAGGACATTGTAAAAGCACTTGAAAACTATAAAAATGATATAGAATTAGGCACATTTCCTGCTCAAGAGAATTGGTTTTCAATGGATGATAATGAGTTTAAAAAATTACGAGAACAAATTGGTAGCTAAAAAGAAAATTATCAAGAAAAAGAATCATCCTTCATTAGATATTGTAGGTTCTTATGGTGTTGAACTCTCTGAGAAAAAAATTGTTCTTTGTGTTGCAGGAAGTGTTGCAGCATACAAAGCAATTGAGTTAGCAAGATTACTAATGAGACATGGTGCTGATGTAACCTGTGTTACAAGTGACGCAGTCACAAAACTAGTACAGCCAGATTATTTCAAGTGGGCAACTGGAAACGAAGTTATAACAAAATTAACAGGAGAATTAGAACATATCAAATTAGCAGATTATAATCAATCAGATCTTATCATAGTATATCCAGCTACTGCAAATACACTTGGAAAATTAGCTAACGGTATTGATGATACACCAATATCAACAGTTCTTACAGTAGGATTTGGATCAAAGATTCCAATTTTGATGTGTCTTGCTATGCATGCAGCCATGTACGATAATGTAGCTGTAAAAAAGAATGTGGAGTTTTTAAAAAATAAAATTGAATTCCTAACACCACAAATGATTGAAGGAAAAGCAAAAGCATCTGAACCAGAAGATGTTTTAGAGTATGTATTAAGAAAATTTGGATTTTCATCTATTTTAAAAAATAAAAAAGTGTTAATGACTGCGGGACCAACAATTGAGTATATTGATCCTATTCGTGTAATTACAAATCAAAGTTCAGGAAAAACTGGTGTATTGTTGGCTTCAGAATTAATATCATCAGGAGCTAAAGTCACATTAGTTTATGGTCCTGGAATTGAAAAAACACCAAGTGGTGCAAAAATAATTAAAATTTCTACAAGTAAAGAAATGTTCGATGTTGTGAAAAAAGAGATGAGTAAAGAATTTGATATAGTAATAATGGCAGCTGCTATATCAGATTATACTCCAGAAAACCCTAGTAAAAATAAAATAAAAAGTACCAAAAATAAAATAAAAATTAGCCTCAAGAAAGCACCAAAAATCATTGATCAGATTAAAAAATATCAAAAAAATGTTTTTTTGGTTGGTTTCAAAGCAGAAACAAATCTTTCAAAAAATGAGTTGATTACACTATCTAGGAAAAAAATGAATGAATCAGCTGCAGATATGATCGTTGCAAATGATATAGGTTCAATTAGATATAAAAAAAATTCTGAAAGTAATGAAGTGTTAGTTATAGATTCACATAAAGTAATTTCTTCAGGATGGGTAAAAAAAGAAAAAATTGCCAAATTTATCAGAAAAGAAATAGAGCAACGACTAAAAACTTAAAATGAAAAAATCTGAAATCAGAAGACTTGTTGCAGAGTATAAAGAAATTAAATTAAAGATAAAAAAAGTACAAAATAAAAAAATATTAGAAAAATTAAAAGAAATTGAACATAAATATTTTCATGAAACAGGAAGAACTATTCAATCTGATT
>JAHFUX010000050.1 GCA_023264875.1 Nitrosarchaeum sp. | reverse complement strand
TTACTTGGTTTTTAAACTCACCATCTCTTACTGCAAAGTCTGAAGGCTGCATACTTACTAGTGCATAGCCGTATTGTTTTTGTTGGGTTTGTATTTTTGCCAACATTTTTTCAACAACTGTTCCTTTAAGGAATGGATCATCATCTAGTAAATTTGGCATGTATGATGTTTCAGGAATATGATTTGGATTGGACTTGAAATTTGGTGTGTCAGTAGTGGTCATTGCGCTAATATATGATATGTTATTTTGTCTTAATGCATCTAGTGTGCTGTTATTGAACTTGCCAAACGGTGATGAAAATATATTTGAATCAAGTCCCAAAATTTTATTTATTTGTTTGTTTGTTTGTTGGATACTAGATGACTGTTCTTCAATACCGTATAAAGAATGGTCAATGTTTTCCCATCCTCTAATGGCTATTGATATCTGATTGCCATTATTTTGTGTCTGCTGTTTTAGAATGTCAACAACTTTAGAATCAGTACCGAAAAATTTACCTAATATGCTTACTGTAATCGGAAGTTTATTATCTGAAAATGTATTGATTAGATTATTTTGAACGTCATTTAGCCAAAAATCCTGTATATTATCGATCTTAAATGCAACACAGTTACAATTTGGTTTTATGTTTTCTTTACTAATTGTTTGATTTTTGACACTGTTCTGAAATGTTTCAGAATTATATTTGTCAATTTTTCCTATAGGTGTTAAGAGATATCCTTGTAATTTTAGATCTGTGATTATGTTTTTTAATTCATCAAATTTTGTCTGATTTGCTTCATTTACATAAGCCCCATCAATATAATTTGAAAATTCAAATGGATGCATCATTACTACTGTATATCCATAATTAAACAGACTGTCATCTATCTGCTCCATGATTTTATCATTCGATAATGGAATCCAATATCCTGTAACGGGATTTAATCTTGAAGTATATGCTGCTGTATCAAAATGATAAAAATCAGATTTTATAAATTTTGGCGGAATCTCAGTTGAAACAGATGCACTGATGTGATCATAATCGTATTTTTTTAAGAGAGCAATTGTTTTGTTATCAAAAATATTTTCTGGTGGAATATATGATGTTGGTTTTACTTGAAATAATTCATATATTTTATCACCTGTATTTTTAATATCTTTTTCCTGTTCTTCTGAAGAAAGACTAGTAATTACTTTATGGCGCCAACTGTGATTTGCAATCTCGAATCTTGGATTCGTTTGTAATTGTTCTTTTATTGTATCTACTACTTTCGGGTCTTTTCCAGTTGCCCCCCCAATTACTCCAATGGTGAGACCTGCATCCATTTCACTGAATAACTTCATCATTTGAATTTGGGCACTATTCAAAAAATAATCTTGTATATCATCGAATCTAAATGCAACACAATTACAATATAGTGCATTAAAGTTTAGTTGTGGATTGTTTATGAATATCTTGATAGGTTCATGATTCCCAGAAAGTGTGACTTTTTTTGATGCTATGACTTTGCCATCATCTTTTGAGATTATGTGAATTGCATACGTTCCAACAGGGATATTGGATATTACAGCATCTCCCTTGTCTGAAACTGGAGATTCAGTTATTTTTGCTTTCTTTTTGTCATTAACTTGCACTAAAAAGTTTCCATCTGATTTTGATACCTTTGTTTTTTCATCTTTGTACACTCCTATTGATATTGCCGAATCAATTATTTTGGGCCACTCTGTCACAATTTTGATATCTTTGGAAAGCGAAGATTGTATTTGAAGTGGGGTATATGTGAATTTTAATGCAGGATCAATCACAACCTCTACATTGTAATATTCATTGCCGATAGTTTGTGGCAACCAAAAGCGTACAGTGTCTCCATTAAAGTCAGTCTCGTCAAAACCTACTGTTTTTTCATTCATTGTTTTAAAAAATATGCTTGCTTTTGGGATTGGTGTTTGTCCGTCCTTGTAAAATATTTCAAGTTTAATTCCACCTGGTAATTTTATTGTCATCTCAAAATTATTCGTTGTTTTTTTCAGATCATAATAATCCACACTCTGAAAGTGATCATTATAATAAACTTCAATTTTGTATTTGTGTTCAAGCGGAAGACTCGTTATACTTATGGGATTGCTTTGTACAGAAATTTCTCTTAACGGTATTTTCTCTGAATCCTTGTATATCTTTAGTATGATTGAATCAATACTTGCTTTATTTCCATTTTCATATTTTAATAAAAGATCCATGTCGCCGGTTGCTTCTACTGCAAAAGAATTTTGAGTCAACAATGAAAAAGATAGTAAAAATATCATGGAATAAATGACAAGATTGATGTTAGTTTGCATGAGTATGCCTTTTTGTTTGATATTTTGGTTTAATAAAGTTGTAAATAGTATTGACATTTTTTACCCTATTTTCTATCTAGTCTACTATTTTATATGATTATTTAGGTCTCAAAATATGATAATTACAAATAATGTTTTGCCTTTGAAATTATTTTCATGTTTCACATGACATGAACTTAGGCATACAATTATTCTATTGTGGTGGTTTTGGGCTCAAAATCAACTGGACAAATTACAATTAGTCTAAAACATGAAGAAAACACAGCTAAAATAATAATTAAAGACATGAGAAAGGGATGACTGAATTTGAACTTTCAAATGTATTTACAAAATTCTATCAATCTGATCCATCCATTACTCGTGTACATGGTGGAACTGGATTAGGCTTATCTATATGCAAGGCAATTGTGACTGAGCATTGCGGTCAAATCTTTGCAAAATCAGAAGGTCTGCAAAAAGGTACAGAAATTCACATCATTCTTCCTCTGGTAGATGTTCCAAAAGCAAGCAAATTATGTGAAGATAGAATATGATGCTTGTAATAAAGAAATGATTTTAGATGAGGGGGATGTCACTTTTGATGCAAAGTGGTTTCATAGTAAATGTTGGAATGGTTTACAAAACAAAATATGACATGAAAATATTGCATTAAGTCATTTTATTACATGAAACTATCCAATAACCAAAAATATGCTTGATAGATTTTTTACACCCCGGTTCTTTTTGCACTGGTCCAAGTTGCTTTTTTATTTCTTAATTGTTCTATGATTGCTTTTAGTAGTAAATAATCTATGATTTGTTTAAAACCAAAAACCAAAAACCCTGCATGCCATAATAGTTTGGGATCTTCATCATCAATTCTAATTGCCAAGGCCGACATAAGATAATGAACTACAATGAATATGGCAGAAACTTGTAGAACATACCAACCATCTCCTAAAATTATACCTACAATTGCATTTGCTGTTGCTGTAAATCCAATTATTGGCGTAATTACCATTCCTAAAAACAAATAAGGTAATGATAATCTCTGCAGATAACCAAATCTAGGATTGAA
>JAHFUX010000049.1 GCA_023264875.1 Nitrosarchaeum sp. | reverse complement strand
TGTTTCAGGTATTGCAAAAAAATATGATATTCAACCAGAAAATATCAAGACGTTAGAGACAAAATATGATGGCGATGCAGGAGATTGGTATGTTGCACTTGGATGGAATGAGAAAAAAGCCGTTATTAAGATGGACTCAGTATTAGGAACAATTACAGAGATTAAAGAAATCTAACTAGTAAAGAAATTTAATTACAGAATAATTTCTCATAACAATATGACCAAAGCGATTGTTCTTGGTGGTTCCAGGGGGATGGGTAAGGCAATATCAGAGTCACTAAAATCAATAGGAATTGATGTTTTTGCAGCATCAAAAAATGATATAGATACATCAAATTTGGACAGTGTGAAAAAATTTGTTAAAATTCATAATCAAACAGATGTGCTTGTTCTCAATACAGGAGGACCTACATCCAAAGAATTTGCAAACATTATAGAAGAGGATTGGAAC
Source organism: Nitrosarchaeum sp. (assembly GCA_023264875.1). Classification (GTDB taxonomy): domain Archaea; phylum Thermoproteota; class Nitrososphaeria; order Nitrososphaerales; family Nitrosopumilaceae; genus Nitrosarchaeum. The sequence goes on along the minus strand of JAHFUX010000049.1, from coordinate 2,926 downwards.
AAATATCACAATCAATTATTTTTGGGATTTTGTCTAATTTTACAAAATATCAAAATTAATGATGGAGGATACATATTTTTGATTAGCTCCAGTGTGATCAAAGAGCCTAATGCAAAGTTGATAATATCATCTGCATATCGTGCAGCATTTAGTGAAGTATTTAAAATTCTAAGCAAAGAGTATGCAGCAAAAGACATCAGCTGTATAAACATTGCACCAGGACTAATCAATACAGACAGAACCAAAGAACTAATAGAAAACATTGAAGAATACAAAAAATCTCTCCCCATGAAAAGGCTGGGAGAACCAGAAGAGATTGGAAACTTTGTCAAAGCTATTATTCAAAATAAGATAAAGTATCTATCAGGAGTTGTAATTAATTTTGATGGTGCAAGTTCAAGTTATATTTTTTAAAATTATTTTTTGAATTGAACATTTGGTGCATCAGATTGGTTTTGGATTGCAATCAATCCACCTTCACGTAGTTGTTGTAATAATTGCATTACTTCTTTTTCCACTTGATTTCTTTGCAGTCCTGTCTGTTGTGCAAACATCTCTACTAGTTCAGTGACTTTGCGTTGTCCATTGCAAGACTTCCAAAAATCTACAATTGCTTGATTGACCATGAATCCCTGTTCATGTTCATTAGCTAGTACCATAGAACCGTCTTCTTGTTGTACTAGTTTTCCAACTCCTTGAGGCAATGCAGTTTCATAATTGATCGGTGCAGGAGTAGTCATTGCTTTACTCATGTTTTTGATTTTTGCTTTGCCTTCTTCAGTCATGCTATCCATTGTCCATTTTGGTTCCCAGACAATGTCTACTTTGACGTTATTTACACCAGGGACTTTTTTGGCATATCTTGTTACATCTTGGACTAGAGTCTCATGTAGTGGGCATCCCTGTGTTGTCATTGTCATTTTGATGTTAACATTATTGTCTTTTACATCGATTCCATAAATCAGACCCATCTCAACAATGTTTAACGGTACTTCAGGATCCATGCATTGTTTTAGGGATTCTTTAATGGCTTGCGCTGTAACAGCACTCATATTGTTGATTTAATATAAAATCAATAAAAACTTTGAGTAAATTAGCTTCAAATAACATTTCAAAATAGAATGTGAAAGATATTCAAAAAATTAAATTTCAATCATTTTTTTTGTGCTTGGAGGATGTCCTATATGAACATCATTTATGATTTCCCCATAACCTGGAGGCCTATACAAATCTTCAATATCTTTAATTTTTCTTCCATCAACTAGTTCACTTTTACAAAAAAATGTATTGACCCCTACACTATCACATCCGACTAGAGTGTATCCTTTAGTCAAGCCAAGATTTTTTAATGCTAATAAACTTGCACCAAAATAATTTGTCCCATCCCATTTTGCGTCAGGGTCATACGGAACAACCTTACTTTCTGTTGGAAGAATCGATGAATTATATTCAATAACAACTACTCTTGGAGAATAATCAGTAATAGACTTCCATACCCAATAATCGTTATAATCAATATCAATTGACAGTAAATCAAAACTCTTTGGAACGTTATATTTTTTGAATAAATTTTGAATATTTTCAGCAGTGACTTTTTCTGACTTTATATCAATATGAAATTGTTGTGAACGTTTTGTTCTAGAGATCATTTTTTTAGAAAATGCAAGATCTTTTTTTATACTGCCTATTAATCCCAATTTTCTATTGTACCAAGCTTTCTTTATTACCTCTTTCCAGTGAATATTTTGGTCAGCACCATAATCCATCATAAGTCCACTCCAACCCTTTTTTTCTAAAAGATGAATTGTGTTGCATTCAAATCCATTTCCAACGCCAAACTCAACAGAAAATTTGTTTGTTGTACCTATCTGAGAAAAAACAAACTCAATGATTCCATCCTCTCCATTTTGTGAATAAATCTTCTTTTCATGTGCATTTATGTTGAACTCATTTTCATCTTTCTTTATCATATTTATCACAAAATGATTATTGCCATTAAAAATCTTAATCAAATTAATGAAAAAAACGTTTCAAAGCAGAGTTTAGAAGAAAATTTCATACTGTTTTGGGGTTATCAAATAATTTTTTAATCGATTCTTCATAGGGTGATTTTACTACACCTTTTTCGGTGATTATTCCTGAAATTAGTTCAGGTGGAGTCATATCAAATGCGGGATTTATTACATTGATATCATCAGGTGCTGTTTTTTTATCACCAATTCCAGTTACTTCGGTTCCTTTTCTCATCTCAATAATTACATCTTTAACATCACTTTTCATATCAAAAGTTGACAATGGAGCTGCTACATAAAATGGAATTCCATGTTGCTTTGCCATAGTTGCGACTTGGTATGTTCCAATTTTATTAAAGACATGTCCAGTTCTTAGAATTCTATCTGCTCCAACTACAACTTTGTTTACCAATCCATTTGCCATTGAATATCCTACTGCAGTATCTGGAATTAAGCTAACATCAAATCCATCATGTTTTAGCTCAAATGCTGTTAATCTAGAACCTTGTTGAATTGGTCGTGTTTCAGTGGCTATTACTTTGATATTTTTTCCGCTCTCTCTTGTTGCACGAATTACACCAAGAGCTGTTCCATATGCCACAGTAGCTAAAGCACCTGCATTGCAATGAGTCATGATAGTATCATTGTTGTCAAATAAAACAGAACCATGTTTTCCCATTGTTTTGTTTATTTGTATATCTTCATCTGCCATTTTTTTAGCTTCATTAATTACCGATTCTTTTATTTGTTCAACTGTAACTCCAGAATTGGCAATTTTCATAATTTTGTCCAGTCCCCATTTTAGATTTACAGCAGTAGGTCTTGTTTCATATAGAATTTTTCTTGCTTTTTCTAGATCAGAGATTAATTCATCTTTTGTAGTTGTCTTGCTTTGCAATGCGGCCAGTGCCAGA
>JAHFUX010000010.1:22102-45970 GCA_023264875.1 Nitrosarchaeum sp. | reverse complement strand
AAACTAGAAAAAGAATTTAAAAATAATTTTTCTTTTAAATCAGGAGTATTTGTAACTTTGAATAATACTCTAGGATTAAGAGGATGTATTGGATATCCATTACCAGATAAATCATTGTTTAATGCATTAGAAGATGCAGCAATTTCAGCTGCAACGCAAGACCCAAGATTTCCTCCTGTCAAATACGAAGAACTGGATTCAATTACATTTGAAGTAACCGTACTTACACCACCAAAGAAAATTGTTGTGAATAAACCTGAGGAATGTTTGTCAAAGATCAAAGTAGGAAGAGACGGATTGATTGTCAAACATGGATTTTATTCTGGTTTGCTTTTGCCACAAGTTCCAATCGAATATGGATGGAATGAAGAAGAATTTCTAGAGTATACATGTGAAAAAGCTGGATTGCCAAAAAATTATTGGAGAAATTCAGATACAGAGATTCAAAAATTTGAAGGAATTATTTTCAAAGAAGAAAAACCAAACGGCGCAGTTATTAGAGAAATGTTATAGGATTAGAAGATTCAGTGTCTAATGAGATTTTTTGTCCAGTTTGAAGGGATGAAAATTCCTCACCATCTATTACTACAAGTGGAATGTTAGCTAGAGCACATCCTGTTGCAACAGTAAGATCTGCTTTTTGACAAATCATTGCAAGCGGTGCAGCATTATTAGATTTAATAGAGTAGATAGTGTATGCACCTACACTACTTCCAATACCATTTGGAAATACTAGAATACTGTCTTTGATGGATTTATCAAAGAGATCATGATTTTTATCGCTAATTATTCCGGTTTTTTTATCAACTGTACCTAGAAAATTAATTGAATGTTGTGATTTTAGAATTATTCCTTGTATCTTTCCTTGAACTAGAATTTTCATCGTGTTTCATCTTCAATTATTTGAGAAAGTGATTTTAGATTGACATCTACACCGTTGGAATTTTTCAAATAATATGCTCCTTTGATGCTGTTTGTAGTGACTGAATCAACATTTTCTTTACTGATCAAAGGAGTAAGACATGTACAACAATCAGCAAGAATCTCACATCCGGCTCGTTCTAGCTCATTAGTGTAGCCAATTTTTCTTGCTTGTTCTTTTACTGTTCTAGGACAAAATATCATACATCTTTTTTTAAAGGAACGACCCTTTAGTTTACTGGTAAGATCAGAGATTTCTTCCAGACCCAACTGGGGACTGCCAAGTGTGATTAGATCACCTTTTTCTGCGGTGTTTAGTTCATCATGAATGTCACTCATCTCTTTTTTATCAAAATCTACTTTTTCACAACCAGGATCTCCATCACCAAAAAGAAATTTAGCGCATGTCCCAGAAGTTCCCATTCCTCCACATAGTGCTTTGCAGCTACGTCTATCCATCTCTTCTACACCGGATATATTTACAGAATTATTTCCAACTTTGCCTGCAAAAAATCCAAGCATTCCATATGTTAGCTCATTTGGATTATCTATCTTCATTCTAATTGTTAGGTTTGGTGAATCTTCTTTTCTTAGTGAAGAGTATGGACTTTTTCCAGTGATTGCACTTGCAAGTGCACTAAATGCGCTTTCCTTGTTAGTTTTTAGATTATCAAATGAATTTGCGTGGATTGCGGCATTGCTTTCTGCAAAAGATACTTGTGTTCCCTCTTTTGGCATATCAAAAATTTCGTATGGAATACAAGAAAATGATGGAGTTACTCCCATTGTTTCATATGATTTTCTAATGGAGAGTTGTTTTGAAATAAAATTATCGTCTAGACCATAATTTGATACATTATCAATGTCAAACCCCATTGGATTAAGAGTGGTTTTGACTTTGACTCTAGCATTTTTACTAATACCAGATAAGAATTCCTCACCTGCATCTCCAATTGTATTATAGTTTACACCAGAAAGATGTGCCCATTCAATAGGGATTAGCTTCTCTGCATCTGTTGCTTCACCTGTTGCAATCAAAATTCTATATGCCATCTGCATAATTTCACCTTGTTCGCCTTTTAGTGCAGATTCTTCTTCTTTTGTTAACTCCAACAGTACTAGTTTGACTATTACAGATATAATACTTGTACGTAAAATTCTATACAGAGATGCAAAAAATTCTTCGTGGAATGATGGATACCATGATTTCCGTAAAGCCACCAAGAATGACTGCATTAAGAGAATTGCATGAAGCAGAGACGGGATCATTTAGCATTTTAATTGGAACAATACTTTCAGCAAGAACAAAAGATGAGACTACAACAAAAGCAGTCAAAGTATTATTTTCAAGATATAAAAATGTAAAGGAACTTGCCAATGCCAAAACAAAAGATGTTGAGAAAATTATAAAGTCAATTGGTTTCTATCATGTAAAATCAAAAAGAATAATCGAGGTTGCTAAAATTATTGATTCCAAGTACAAAGGAAAAGTTCCAGACAGCTTAGAAAAATTAATAGAACTGCCAGGGGTTGGAAGAAAGACTGCAAACTGTGTACTAGTTTATGCATTTGATAAACCAGCTATTCCAGTAGATATTCATGTTCACAGAATCTCAAATAGATTGGGATTAGTAAATACAAAAACTCCTGAAGAAACAGAACAGGAGCTAATGAAAAAGATTCCAAAAAAATATTGGATTGAAATTAATGATACTTTTGTAATGTATGGTCAAAATATTTGCAAGCCAATATCACCAATGTGTAGTGTATGTAAAATCAAAAGAGATTGTAAATATTACAAAACTAAGAACGCTTCTTAGTTATGTATAAGACACCAACTAATATTCCAACTCCTGTAGCTACATAAAATGGAAAAAATGCAATTGGGTTCTTTGCAGGATCTCCTGAAATAAATTCTAAAATCATACTTCCAGAATTTACTGCGGGTGGATCAGTAGGGCTTTCCATTCCGTGAACAGAATAGGAATTGATTGTAAATGTGCCAATATCAAGATTAGATACTACTATTCTTGCACCGTTGTTAACTGTTAATCCGGCTCGTTCAGTGTATGATACGATTGTTTTAGATGAAGGAGACCATCCTCGTTCCAAGTCACTATGCACAACTACATATCCCTCTTTAGGAGTCTGTACTGCAAGCCAGAATTTTTCATCTGGTTGTGAGCCCATACCTATTTCAACTAATTTCTCAGGATTGTCTCTGTCATAGATTCTCAAAACTGCATTTCCATCAGGATTTGCATACACAAGATTGTTATCAATTGTAATTTGCCAGCTTATTCCATGTGGTCTTTGCATTGGAATAATGATTGCGTCTCGAAGAATTTTATTAAATTCGTATGATGGAATCTCTATTGTATCAATGATTAATGTTGGATTCTTTGATTCTTCTGCAAAAACAGGTAATATGATAAATCCAGAAAGTAAAATTAATGCAATGAGGTATTTCACGAGCTAAATCTAGTTTGAGTGAATAAATACCTAATCAACAAATGGGTGTGGATAATCTAGAATTACCTTTGAGACTTCGGGTCTTAAGATAAACTCAGATGGAGATTTACCATCATCAATCATTTGTCTTAGCTTGGTTCCACTAATTTGCTCTTTTGCATCATCATCATGTGGACATGCCTTTGGATTTGTATATGTTAGACATTTTCTACAATAGAAAAATGCTGGGAAAAATACTGGAGATATTTCTAATTCTGGATAGTCATCAAAGATTTTTTGTGCTGCAAAGGGATCATAAAATGTTCCAACTCCGGCGTGATCTCTACCAATAATGATGTGTGAGCATCCATAGTTTTGTCTCATAATTGCATGGTGTATTGCTTCTTTTGGTCCAGCATACTTCATCTCTGTATGCAAAGTTCCAAGCTTGCATCTGTTTTCTGGATAATAATGTTTAATCATAGTTTCATAGCATTTTACAATTACTTCATCTACAAAATCACCAGACTTTTTCTTGCCAATTACTGGATTTACAAATACTCCATCTCTTGTTGTGATAGATGTTTTTTGAAGCATCTCATGGGCTACGTGTGGTGGATTTCTTGTCTGAAAAGCTACAATTGTCTTCCAACCTGCTTTAGCAAATGCCTCTCGAGTTTGCAAAGGAGTTAATCTATATTTTCTAATTTCAGTCTCTTCAGGTCTTGCAATGTAATCAATTTTGCCGCCAACTAGATAGTCTTGCATAGACATTGTCTTTGCAACACCGGGATGTGAAGAATCAGTTGTTCCGTATACTCCCTTTGCAGTCTTTTCTTTATCAAAGGTAAATGTCTCCTTTACATGTAAAATTGCTATGCCTAATCCCTGATGATTCTGCAGTAATACTTTGCCGGCTTTTTTCATTTTTGCAGCTGTGGATTCATCTACATCAAGGACTATAGGAATTGTCCAAGCCAAACCATTTGTTAGTCTACCTTTTGATATGACATTTTCATAGTCTTTTTTCCCCAAGAACCCTTCAAGAGGACTGAAAATTCCGTCTGCAATGTTTTCAACATCATTTGCAAGGTCTTCAGAAATTGATATCGAGTATAATCCAGATGGATCAGCTTTGGTAATTCTGTTTACCAGTTTTCCTCCATGTGGATTAACTGAATTAGACATACTAAATTTCCTATTTATGGTCTATATGAAGGCCACATTCTTTGTTTCCTCCTTGTTCCCACCACCAACGTCCTGCTCTCAAGTCTTCTCCAGGTTTAATTGGCCTAGTACATGGTTCACATCCAATACTTGGATAGCCCTTGTCAAGAAGACTATTGTATGGTAAATTATTTTTCTTGATATAGTCTTGAATTTGATCCCAAGTCCAATCTATTATTGGATTAATTTTTAAAATTCCACCATGTCCATTATCTATTTGGAAAATACTGACATCCTGTCTTGTTTCGGTCTGATCACGCCTTAATCCAGTAATCCAACCGTCTAGTGTAGATAACATTCTATTAATTGGATGTACTTTACGGATTTCACAACATAATTTTCTATTTTCTACACTATCATAGAAAAGATTCATTCCTTTTTCTCTGACCATATCTTCAACTTCTTTAGTATCAGGAAACAAAACTTCAATTGTTATGTTGTATTTTTTTCTTACAATATCCATAATGTCATAAGTTTCTTGTGGCAATCTTCCTGTATCTAATGTAAAGAATCTAAACTTGGGATTAATCTTGAGCATAATATCCATAATTACTGCATCTTCTGCACCAAAACTTGATGCCTTTGCAACTCGTGGGTGAAGATTATCAGAGACCCATTGAAGTGCCTCGTTTGTTGTCTTTATTTTTGAATTGAGTTGATCTACTTGTTCTTGGGTAAATTTTTTCACAAATACACTTGGATTGTTTTGTTTTATATTGATTACCCAAATTTATCCTAAATTATAAACAGGCATATTTCAAAAAAGATAAGATGGAAGACATTTCTTATGTAGTGGTTTTTCCAACAGTTTTCTCTAAAAATAAAATTCCACAACTAATCATAAATATTAAAAAAATTCTAAAGATTCAAAATCAAGCATACAAATCAATAAAACGTGATGGAGATGTCATTTTAGTAGATGCAAATGATCCTGTGTTTTCATCATCTGCAATAAATTTACTTTTTGGTATTGAAAAGATAGCTATTGCTAGGCAGGTAAAAAATGATTTTCAAAAAGTTGTATCAGAAATTACTACAGTAGGTGGAAACTTGCTCTTAAAGGGAGAAAGATTTCTTGTTAAAGTTGAAGGAACATCAAAGGGATTTTTTACAAAAGACATAGAAATTTCTGCAACATCTAGCATTATAGAAAAAAAAGCCAACATGGGTGCACGTCCTGGGACAGAAGAAAATTTTGATAAATTATTATACACATATCTAACAAAAAATAATGCATATGTTTGTATTTTTTCAGATAAAGGTCAGGGCGGCATACCGTATCAATCACAAAATAAAAGTGCCATATGCAGTGTTTATGATGAGATTTCAGCAATTTCTTGTTTTGAAACAATAAAACAAGGATTCGATTCAAAAATAATTATTTGCTATAGACAAAAATCAGAATTGATGAATTTAGCTAAAATTATCAATCAAATAATTCCAAGACTGGTAAAACAAAAAGTTGTGCTGGAATTCTTTCATGTTAAAATTAATCAAACAGGAACTAGAAACTATCTAATCTTTGTAAATTCCATATTAGAAATTATGCTGCATGAAGCAAAATCAAATAAGATAAGTCATGTATCTCTTGCACTATCTCCACTGATATTTTCTACAAATTTTATTGATTATTCAATGAAGCGTGTGTTTCAAAAAAATGCATTACCAATAATGCCATTAAGTGGTGTAGATACCAAACTTTTTGAAGAAGCCAAAGAGATTGGATTGGAAAAACAAATTCCAAAGTTAGAAAAATTATTTGCGATTAATTCAAATGAAATACCAAATTTTTCAAACAAAGACATAGATTTTGCACTAAAATCAAAGAAAAATGTCACTGTCAAAATAGGACCAAATAATGTGCATGATATACTTGATTCTCTAGAATAAAATCACTGAGAATTTAAACGGCATTTGAGGATTATAATCTGTGTTAAAAATTGGCGAATTCATCTATCCGTGGGGAAGTGGTCACTATTCCCGAATGATGAGGCTAAATGCAGTGTTAGGTAATCACATAAAAGAAAAATTTGAAGTTCATTTTTCAAGCAAAGATCACGTTTATCAGAAATTGCTAGAAAAATTTCCAAATAATAAAGATCAAATCCATGAGATATTGATGCCAACTCCAATTGATGGAAAGTTTGGACCAAGTGTTTTATTATCACTACTAAATTTACTGCTACCAGTTTCAAAAAATCCTCCTCTTGTAAAACAAGTTACAAGTTACTTGAGACAAGAAGGAAAATTGTATGATGATGAAAAATTTGATCTGGTAATTAATGATGGAGATATGGGTTCAAATATTATAGCAAAAAATCGTCAGACTCCAAGTTTGTTTATAACAAATCAGTTTCGACCAAAATTGTATAGATCAAAATCTTATTTTTATCCAGCAGTAGTTTATGTTTCAAAACAAATTGCAAAAGCTTCCAGAATTCTTGTGGCAGATTCTCCTCCTCCATATACTATGTGTGAATATAATTTAAATTTCACAAAAGATGTAAAAGAAAAAATAACTTATGTTGGTCATTTTACTACTAGTATTAATATTGAAAAAAAACCAACTTCTGATCTTGAAAAACTCATAAAAAATTCAGAGTTTGGATATTGGATGCGAACTGGAAACAAATCAACTAATGATGGAACAGGTCAGAGATATGAGCATGCATTTCATCAAAATGAAATGAAAAATGAAAAAAGAGTTATTTCTCATGCAAAAAATGAACCAACAATTGATTCTGTTTTAGGAAAAGATGGAAAAAAATATACCATATCTAATGCTTTGGAGAAAAAAATTGATTGGATTCAAATTGATATTGGTTTTCTATCAGAGCAAGAAAAAGAAACTGTCTTAAATTTGAGTAAATATGCTGTAGTAAATGGATCTCATACTGTAATGGGTGAGATTCTTGGAGGAAAGGCAAAACCAATTATTGGTATCCCAATTTATGATGAGCACACAAATAACATCAAATGGGCTGAGGAGAAAAATCTTGGAGTACTAGCAGTTAAAACAAAGCAAGTTATTGAGGCTATTTCAAAAATTAAAGATAATTATAATAAATTTGAAGAGAATTTAGCAGATTTTTCCAAGAATTTTGATCCTAATGGAGCAGAAAACACAGCAAAGATAGCAGCAAATATTCTAGAAGAAAAGAAATAATACTTTATTTTGAAATTCCTAGTTATCTGGCACGCGGGATGTTCGATGGGCGAACGGACCGCAAGGGATGACGATAAAATCCGCGTGTCAGATTTTAAATCGATCAAATAATAACGTGGGAACGCTTTTATGGAAAAAATTAAGCCAAATTATTAGTGCCTAACTGTCCAGAATGTACTGCAAGAGAAAGAAAGAAAATTCAAGCAAAATATGAAGCAGAAACTGCAGAAGAGAATAGAGGCAGAGATGACTTATTCAAGTTATTTGATCAAGTGGAAATTCCTATGAAGATGGATTCTGCTACAAAACATTTCATTTGTAAGAGATGCGGACTGTATGCTACACGAGAACAAGTATCTGACATCAAATACAGATTAAATCAAAAAGAGAAGACACGCGAAGATAAACAAGATGATTATCTGGAATGGTGGCAAAAAAGCAAGAAAGACAAAGAATTAGACTAGAGTTGTTATTTTATGGTAAAAAAGACAGATGAAGATAAACCAACTAAGAAAGAAAAAAAGTCATCTAAAAAAGATGATATTCCTGATTGGGTTTCAGATGAAATTCAAAATGCAAAGTTTGAGAAACCAGAAGAGCTAAAAAGAGCTGGATATGTTCTTGAAATTTATGACTCTGATAATAAAATAGATGCTCAAGTGTATGATCCAGTTGAAGATGGTAGACATATAATTACATTTGATTTGTCAAAAAAAATTAAAACATCAGATTTAGAAAAAGGTGTAGTCTATGAATTTATTTTTGATCAACACAAAGCACCATTAAGTAAAAAGGTAACAGAGTATCTCCAAAAAGAAAAAGAGATCGATATGAATGCAATATATCAATTTGAATTAAAGAAAATGGAGTTACTTGACGTAGGATCTGGTACATCTTCAGATGAAGAGCTAGAAGACTAGGTTTTTGTTTTAGAGTTTAATTGTTTTTTAAAAGCCATACCTAAAATTGGATTAATTAGATATGGAAATGTATGTTTTAACCATACAGCAACACGTACTACTGAAGGAACTATAATTTCTAATCGTGGAGAATTTACAGCTTGCAAGATTGCTTTTGTGACTGTTTTATCACTAAGAGATAGTGGCGAATATTTTGGCATTTTTTTAAAAGAAGGATGATCAAAAAAGTCAGTTCGAACCATTATTGGACTTACAACTGTAATTCCAACACCAGTTCCTTTAAGTTCATGTTTTAGACCTTCTGAAAAACCTAGCATTGCAAATTTGGATGCACAATAAGATGCAATTCCAGGTAAACCAAAACTTGCAGCCACAGAAGCCACATTAACAATATGTCCAGATTTTTTTTGTATCATTGATGGAAGAAAATTTTTGATGCAGTAAATCATGCCAAAATAATTTGTTGCCATCTGTGATTCAATTTCTTCAGTTGTTAAATCAAAAACAGAACCATAAATTGCAAATCCAGCATTATTTATTAAAATATCAATAGAGCCATATTTTTCTAAAACAAGTTTTGACATTTTCTCTACTTGTAATTTATCAGAAACATCACATTCACAAATCATAGTGGAAACGTTGAATTTTTTTAGTTCATCAGATATTTGTTCTAATTTTTGTTTTCTTCGTGCAACTAAAATCACATTGGAGCCTTTTTTGGCAAATTGGATAGCAGCTTCTTTGCCTATTCCAGATGAAGCACCAGTAATTAGTACAATTTTATCTTTGAAATCCATAAATCAAAAAATTCGTTAAAAGATAAAGTGGTTTCTATAATTTTTCCTTCTTTGGGATTTTACTCAAGGCTAGTTTTACCAGTAAAAGCCAAGTTATCATAATAGGTACATAGTAAGTAGCAATTCTCCAACCAATTACTGCATCCCATGCAACTGTTCCTTGAGTGATAGTAAGATTGAATGGATCCAAGTTATTCAGATATGCAATAATACCAAACTCTGCTAATCCAGAACCACCTATTGTAATTGGTAGGTTTCCAATTGCATTTGCACCCATTACAGCCATGATTGAATCAAAAATACTAATCACGTATCCTGTTCCCATTGCAATTATCATAAATGATATTCCATAAAATGACCAAGATGTAAGTGAGAAGAGAAGAGAGATCGTAAAGACTTTTTTTGATTCTGTTGTTTTAAGATTTTGTCTACTCATTATACAAACTTCTTTCATCCAAGAGTTGGTCTTCTCAATGTATTTTTCTCCTTTTTCTTTAGCAAATCGTTTAGTTAAACTAACAAAGATCCTTGGAACTTGAAAAGTTCGCTTAGATGATAAAAAGAATAGAACCATCCATAATGAAGTTACAGTAATGCTAATTCCCAAAATTATAGCGCCTACAACATAAGCTCCATTCATCAATGCAAAAATGCCAGCCATAATTGATAACAAACCTCCTGCAAAAACTTCAGTGACTATATCCATTATTGCAATCCAAGTAGATTTTGAAGGTTGGACTCCTTTTTTATGCAGATAGTAAATTACAACAAATTCTGCACCTACAAACATTGGAGTGGTAAATTTGATAAATTCACTTCCAATTCTAACGCCACATAACTTCCAAAAAGAATCAAACTTTCCAAGATATTTGTGTGTAATGTATGCAAATTTTATTCCTTGAAGACCTAGTTTTATCATAATGGCAATTACAGCTGTTACAAATGGAATAACTCCAATTGCCAATACATCTTCAAATTTTATATCAAATTGAATCGCTATAATAAAAATAGGAATAAGAGTTGCCGGAATAGCAATAATTCTCCAATTCATCGATGATTTTTTTTATAGATTCAAATATGAAAGTTGACCAAATTTTAGTAATAATATTGCATGCCTATATCTAGGCATAAATTTTGAAAAACTCTAAGAAATTAGCTAGTTTATTGACGGGTTTTTTTAATTTCTTCTTTGATTTCAGCAAATAGTGAATCCAAAAGGTCATAATCTGAAAAGTTTTTTTCTTCTAATAATTTGATAACTAGATCTTTTAGATGTGTCTCTTTTTCATCAATAGATTTCTGAGTCATAAATTTCATGTAATGTTACAAGTTATAGATCAGTCGGAATTTTATTTAATTATTGATTGCCATTATGGTATATTTTGAGAATTGATATCAAAAGTAACTAGTTTGAAATATAAGCCAAGAAAGAAAATTTAGGTAGTATTGAAATCAATTTTTGTAACAGGAACAGCAGGAGCAGGAAAATCTCTTTTAACATCTAAACTATACGAGTATTATACAGGAAATAGTGCATTTGCAGCTGTATTGAATTTGGATCCTGGTGTTAGAAATTTACCATATACATGTGATATTGATGTTAGAGATTATGTTGATGTTATAGATATAATGCAAAAATATGATCTAGGTCCAAATGGTGCCGTAGTCATGGCAAATGACTTGATTGCTTCTAAAATTGATGAAATTCAAGAACATATTGGTAAAGTGAATCCAGATTATCTAATTGTAGATACGCCGGGTCAAATTGAACTGTTTGCGTATCGTTCTAGTGGTCGCTTTGTTGTAGAAAATATTTCATCTGAAGAAAAGGCAAACATATTTCTTTTTGATGGTGCGTTAATTACTACACCAGTAAACTTTGTCTCAATTACTCTTCTTGCAACATCAATACGATTACGCTTGAATTTGCCAACAATTAACACCATTACTAAAACAGATCTAATAGGTTCTAAACTAAGAGATATTTTAGAATGGTCAAGTAATCTCAAATTATTAGAAAATGCCATTGCCAAAGAGGCAGATGGTGAAACATACAGTTTAACTACAAATATTTTACGAGGCTTGAATCTCGGCGGTTTTGCTCAAGGATTGATTCCAGTTTCTAATGTTACGGGAAAAGGATTAGTAAATTTGGAGGGAGCGCTAAGCAGAATTCTTAACTTGGGTGAAGAGGTAGAAGATTAGTTGGCATCAAAGATTACTGTAAGAGCACCATCTTCTACTGCAAATCTGGGTCCTGGATTTGATGTGTTTGGATTAGCAGTTGATGCTTTTTTTGATGAAGTTACTTTAACAAAAAAGAAAAATGGGATAAGCATAATTACTGAAGATAACATTCCAACAAATCCAGACAACAACACAGCAGGATTAGTTGTTAAAAATATGATAAAAAAATTCAAAATTAAAGATGGCATAGAAATTAAAATAAAAAAAGGTGTTCCTGCAGGATTTGGAATGGGAAGTAGTGCAGCTTCAGCAGCAGCTACTGTAATTGCGTTTGATAAGATGTATGAATTGAAATTAGATGAAAACACGCTTGTAGAGTTTGCTGGATCTGGAGAAAAGGCTAGTGCTGGTTCTGTTCATTATGATAATGTAGCAGCATCAGTATTAGGAGGATTTGTAATAGTAAGGACAAACCCTCTAAATGTAATCAAAATTAAACCACCAATGAATCTAAGAATGTGTATTGCAGTTCCAAAACTTAAAGTTCCAAAAAAGAAAACCAAAGTATCACGAGGTGTAATACCTAAAAAAGTCAGCTTAATTGACAGCATTGCAAACTTGTCAAATGCTGCAGCAATTGTTGCAGGATTTATGAAAAAAGATCCCAAGCTGATAGGAGATTCCATAAAAGATGTGATTGTAGAGCCTGCAAGACAACACATGATACCAGGATTTGCCAAGGTTAAAGAAAATGCTCTCAAGGCAGGTGCATTTGGTGTAACAATTAGTGGTGCAGGTCCTTCAGTAATTGCATTTTCAAAGAGTTCAGCAGATTTAAAGAAGATAAGTTTAGCAATGTCTAGAGGATTTGCATCAGCAAATACCAAATGTCAAACTGTAATTTGTAAACCAAGTAAAGGTGCACTAGTAATAAAAAAATAATCTGAAAAGAGAAGTTATGAAAAAAGCAGTTATTTTGTTTAGTGGCGGAGTAGATTCGGTTTGTGTAGTTAGTTATCTGAAATCAAAATATGATCTTTATGGAATTTCATTTTCATATGGTCAAAAAGCAAACAGAGAAATTGTTGCAGCAAAAACTTTTGCAAAGAAGCTTGGACTAAAACAGCATAAAATTATCGATATTGGTTTTATGAAAGAATTGTATGGAGATTCTAATGTTTTAACTAGTTCAAAGAGGAAAATTCCAAGTGAGTTTGATTATTCCATTGTTGTTCCAATTAGAAATGCAGTATTTCTATCAGTTGCTTCAGCATGGGCATTTACTCTTAATGCACCATTTGTAGCATATGGTGCGCATACAGGTGATAAACACTATCCTGATTGCAGACCAGTATTTGCAAAAAAGCTAGAATTTGCATTTAATCAAGGTGAGATTGATGGAATAGATTCAGGATTACGAAAAAATATCAAAATATGGTCACCGTATCGTGAGGGACTTTCAAAAAGTGACTTGTTAAAAGTTGGTTTCAAAACTTTGGGTAATTCCATTTTCAAAACATGGAGTTGTTATTCTAGTAAAAAATATCATTGCGGCAATTGTGAATCTTGTAATAATAGAAAAATAGCCTTTCAAAAAGCTGGTATCATAGACAAAACAAAATATCTAAAATAGTTCTAGTATCTGTTATCAAGAATCTTCTTTTTGAAAACAAAATTTCTAATTATAATATACCAAATAAAGAATATTCCACCAACAATTCCCATAAATACATAATTTTGGATTTGTGGAGTTAGTCCTTGTATGGAATTGGTAATTTCTCTTGAAACTAACATTGAAACTGCAATAACAATTCCAAATTCAATTGCATACCATGTCCAGTTAGGCCAAGATTCTTTTGGAATATGGACATTAGGATTAGCTCCCATGGTTTTTGTCTAAAAGATTGATTATTTAATTTTTCAGGAGAACCTAAAGTGATATGTCGGAGGTACGTCGTCTAATCATAGTCATAATATTCTCTTTTTCTTCCCTATTTTCATAAATTCCTCTATATGCAGATGTGGTAAGTATTGCATCATTTCTAACTCCACGCATTTTCATACAGAAGTGTTCTGCATCAGCTAAAACTACAACTCCCTTTACGCCCTGAGCAAATAACTCATCAGCTATATTTTTGGTTAGGCGTTCTTGAATTTGTAGTCTTTTAGAGTATTTTTCAACTAATCTTACCAGTTTTGAGATTCCAAAAACTCTGCCGTTAGGAGAATATGCTATGTGAATTTTTCCAAAAAATGGTAACATGTGGTGTTCACACATTGAATAAAACTGAATATTACGTGCAATAACTACATCAGAATCTTCAGAGAATTGTACTGATAATTCAGAATCAGACTCGTATCCACCAAATATTTCCTGATACATATTTGCAATTCTTTCAGGAGTATCTTTAAGACCCTCACGAGTAGGATCCTCACCAATTTCTATGATTAATTCTCTAACGAGTTTTTTTACACGTTCTTTATCCATTGATATTTTCACAGATTTTTTCTAGTATTTGAACCTAATCTGGTTTCTAGGCTGATGATAAGATTATGGTGCTCCAATGAATTTATGAAGTTGAGGGACAACTTTGACATCAATGTAATGTGGATAAACTATGTCATACAAATTTAGCAATAGATCTAATGAAGGTTCTGCAATACCATATGTTGGTTGTATAATGAATCCATCAATGTCTTGCTTTGAAATAATATGAAATATTTTATCCACCAAATCTTTGAAATCTTCCAATTTAGTTTTGGAGCTTACAACTATTTTGATATATGTAGTTTTTTTAGATACAACAGATGATTGCAGACATTTCATTGCATTATCAATTAATCTTTCATAGTGTTTAGAATCTACAAAATCAGAATCTTTTGTCTTAAATTCTATTTTAACAATATCAATAAAAGGTAATACATGATTGAATCTGTCAGAATCAAAGCATGATGACTCTAGATAAGTTGGGATCTTTTTAGTTTGAATATATTTTGCAAGTTCAGCTACTGCATCATGTTGAATTAATGGATCACCACCTGTAAAATTTACTTTATATGTTTGATTTTTAAGATTAGAATCTATTAGTTTACACGCATCCTCAATTGTGTATTCTTTTCCAGAATCAAGCGGGAGTGATTCTTTTGTATCACAATAAAAACAAGTAAATGGGCAACCAGCTAATCTAACAAAAAGCGTTTTTGTACCATAAAGAATTCCTTCGCCTTCAACTGATGTAAATATCTCAAATAGTCTAACTTTCAAGTAATTGTGGTAATTTTTTTCATTATTTATTCAATGAGTTTTGATTAGTGCATTACAGGTTCTTTTGTATAGAATAAGCCAGAAATAAAGAAGACTACTCCTAAAATCCCAATTAAGCTTCCCACAAATTCTACTGTGTTTTGCATTTCACCTTGTAATGGAGCCAATAACCATGCTATCAAAGCACCAACTACGATCATTGGAATTCCTACACCAACAGTAATTGCCTTAGAAGCCATGCTCAATTCTGTTTAGAAAATGTATATGAAGTTTATGATAAGAGGATTAATCTCGAAATTGTTCTAGTAATGTTGCTAATGATCGTAATAATTCATTTGCTGTTTCAAATTCACCTTGAGATAAGTGACGTTTAATGGTTTGAAGTGTTTTTTTAGCATCGTCTAGATTAGTTTGACTTAATTTATCAGAGTTGGATAATTTGAATAATATTTTTTCAATTTGCATAACTCTAGATTCCAGTCGATCATTTTTTGTTAATTCAAATTGTTCTTTAATTGATATAATTTTCTTTACTTGTTTGATTATCTCCTGTGGATCTGTTGCTGAGGAAAGATTTTCTCTAGCAGTTTCAAGTTTTTGGATAATATCCTCAGATAATCCTTGATTCTTTGCGTTTTCAATTAATCGATCTAGTTGTTCTAAGTATTTTTGGGCATATTCTTTAGCACGGGATTGTTCCTGTTGAGATGCATATTCACGAATTTCGTTATTGAAATTTACAGTAATTTGTTTAATTTTACTAATTGTTTGCAGTGCATCATCAAATTGTTTATCTATGATCTGTTTTTTTGCTGTTACAAAGAGACTGTCTAGCTCAGAAAAGTCAACTGATGTATTGTATTTTTTAGCAATTGTCTTGAGATTATTAACATAGTTTTGCATTCTAAGAAGATCAGTAGAAGGATCTTCTGCTGTAGCTTTAAGAGTAGCCATTTCTACTTTGGAAGATTGATTGATTGATAATTGTTGAGACACTTCTTTGAATATTCTCATTGCAGAAAGAAAATGTTGTTTTGCTAAATCAATTTCATTATTTCTAAGAGATTCTTCCAATGCCTTAATTTGTTGTGCGCCATCTTTGAAAAGTTGTTTTGTTTTATCTGATGAGTCTTGGTTTATCTGATTTTCAAGTTGTTTCTGGGCTTGTTTTGCAATTTTTAGAAGAATTGATGGATCAGTTTGGGCTTGAGCAGTATTAGTAATACCACCTAGAATCATACTAGATACTAAAATCAGCAATACAAATGAGGTTATTTTTTTCATTTCTCTTCCTCCAAATCTTTTTTTAGTTTTACTAAATTTTGTAAATCTTTTTTAGCAATTTCAATAACTCCTAATCTTTCTAATCTTTTTACAGCTCTCCACATAGTAGTTCTTGGTTGAAGAAATTTCTTTCTTAATTCACTTTCAAGTGCTTGACCTCCATTATTAGAAATAAATTTTACAATTTCTTTATCATCTTCACGCATTTCAGGTCTGAAACTGAATATAGTTTCTGTGTCAATAGATTTTGTTTCAATTTGTTTTTCAGAAATAGATTCTGTTTGTATAATTGATGGTAAAGATTTTTGTTGTTTTCTTTTTAGCATTAATATTCCGCCTATTACTGCAGCTGTAATTGCGCCAACAATAACTATATCATTAACATAATTAAATTGTGATTCATCTGGAATTGTTTGATTTATTGGTGTACCAAAGATGTAGTTTATTTCAGATAACCCAGTAGTAAGATTGAGTTTTGTTTGCTCATCTACTATTTCCATATTGTTTGGTAACCCATTTATTCCGACTATGACTGAATTTTTTGGCATTAGTACTGTGTAATCAGATGGAGAATCAAACGAGAATGTCCAAACTCGTCCTTCTTTCGAAATCAAATCATGAATATCATAATCAATTATAATACTTGATGAACCAAATGTGTCAATCATTGCTTTGTCTTCAATTATTTCTTCAGATAACAAAAATCCAGCGTCTCCTACTGCAACAAAATTATCTATTGATTTACCAAACAAATCAAGCTCAAAATCAGGTTCTAATGGATCCACGTCTATCTGTGTAGATACATGTGTGGATCCATCAGAATAAATGATAAGTTCAAGAGTTCGAGTAGAGCTGAATGAGGTCTGAAGAGGCATCACTACTGCCACAATAATTAAGCCAGCAAGTATCAAAGGTGCCTTAACCATTGTTTCGAGAATACCATCAGTCCTTACAAAAAGCATTCCATCTTCTCGAATAGACTCTCCCCTATGAGCTGGTATGAGTTCTGGGTTCATGACTAGTACCTCAGATTCATACTTTCGACAAGTCCCTGAAATCTCTTGAATTCCTGGAAAAATTGAAGTCCCTTTTCAGTAATCAAGAAGACTCTATTCCTGTCGTTTTTGACTGACTCGACTAAGCCTGCTTCTACCAGTTTCTCACATTTGTCTAGTACTGCATAGTGAGATAGGTTGGCTTTTCGAGATATTGCAGATACAATGACTCCAGTACGACCGCCATCGGCAGTTACGTCTAAGATGTCACCCATTATGCCCATTTCGGACCTGTATTGTTGTTTTGACATGTGTTAGTATAAGACTAATTGGTTAATGAGGGACATTTTGAAACTTTAAAGCGAAACGCATAGCGGAACAGGTATTTCATCTCTTAAAATTAATAATTTTAGCAAAAATTACTGCAATGAGAGAAAATCTCAAATTTTTGTATGCCTAAAATTTTCATATAAAAATCAAATTTTTTAAAATACAAGAAAAAATTATTTTTTTGAGAAGTTTTTGATGATTTTTGATTGGTTTTAGCTAGTTTTGATATATAAAGAACAGATGGTGAAACATTAGCTGAACACAGTTTATCCATAAGATCTATCTAAGAATTTTTATACGCAATACAAAGAGCAATTGACGAAGAAATTAGTTACAGAATCATATTTTATAGAAATGTAACAGAAATGTAGGCAAAGGTTGGATTATTTGATTAATTCTGGTCTAAAAAGTCTTGATGTAGATTAGTATCATATTATTTCATATTGGACAACTAACAGTAAACGTGGAAAATTTTTTATAATTCTAATCAAGTTTAGAAATTCAATTTTTGGTGTAGCCACCATTTTTCTTTTCAATGATCAAAAAATCAGTCACTAGGTCAGCTTTGAGATTCATAATAACTTTTTATTCCCATTTTGAAAAGAGAACATAAAATGTTTGATAAATTCAAAAAGGAAGAAGGCGAAGAGATGACTGAAGAAAGAATTGCCGATGAAAATGCGAATATGAAATCTAGAGGGATGTCATCTAATGAAACAGCAGGAGAAATTGGAATTGTAGAATTAATGGATAAACGCGCCAAATTAGAAGAAGCTATTGACTATGTAGGTTTGATGATAAAAAATCTAAAAGATAAGAGAACTGTTTTAGAAAAAGATATTGAAGAAGAATCTGTAGATATTAAAAATCTAAAAGAAAAGTTAGAGAAAGTAAGTCAGTACATTGAAGAGGAAAATAGAGGAATTAAAGAACTGGCTCATAAGAGACAACAAGTTGAAAATGAGGCTGATGAGGTAGGCTCACTTATCAATAATTTAAGAGATAGATTATCTGGAATTGACAGAATAATCGATAATGAAGGTAATAGAATTAAGAAAATTAAAGAATCCAGAGAACCTCTAGAAAGTTAAGATTTAGAATTTTACGTATCAGAAAAATTTACTTTTAGAAGTCCTAGTGTTTGTAGGCATTGAGGGAAATCTATCTCCAACAGAACTTTCAGCTACAGCTGCTGCCTCTTGTAGAATTTTCTCGGATTCAGAATTGGTTGTTTCATCCATTCCAAATGTAGCACCACTTGAGAAACTATCAGTCATAAATCCACCCAACATTTGTGCCATCTGATTAATTTCTTGGTCAGCACTTGGCATGAACTTTACAAGAGATGATTTAAGATTCTTCATCAAACTTATTGTAGGCATGATAGTAACTACAGTATCTCCAAGATCATGATAAGTTGTTAATCTTAATTCAATTTGTTCTAATGCTATTCTTGCATTACCTAAAATTTTTGTAGTTTTTCTTACCTCTACTAATTCTTTGGATAAAATTCTACTTGTACTCACATCATGTGATTGAGTTGCTTCAACTATTCTTTTGAAAAGTTTACTATCTCTTTCATTTAATTTTATAATCATTGAATCTAGTTTGGTAATTTGTGTCTGTAATTTTTTGATTCCATTTTGGATTTTAGGTTTTAATGCTCCTTTCGGATTAAATGTGTCGTTGATTTTATCGGTAATCCCTGGTTTTTGTTGTTTATTCCATTTATTTTGTAAATCTGACAATGAATTTGATCTTGTGATTTGTACTTAATTTCAAGTGTAAACATTGCTTAACAGTAAATAAAATATTACTAACAAGAATGCCTTTCCTAGAGATTTAGGATTGATATTCTTTGTGGATGGATTTTTTGTATGTGATTTGGAATCACAGAGTTGTTATTTAGCGGCTCTCCGCATAGGGGACATTTTACCATTCTATGTCTGTGTGGATAAAAAAATTGTATTTAAATATTTTTTTTAAGCCTAAATTCAGAAAATCTACCCGATTTTGAATGTCAAATCTTTTTAAGTATAGGATGAAGATGAATTTCTGAGTTTATGGCTCAAAGTGTTGGTTATAGTGATAGATGTCAACGTTGTAACAAGGGAGCAATTTTAACTGATTCTAATACTGGGGAGATGTTTTGCTCCAAGTGTGGTTTTGTTGCTACAGATAGAGTAGAACAAGAAGGACCAGAATGGAGAGCATTTTCTAAAGAAGAGGGAGATAATAGAACCAGGACAGGTACGCCGACTTCTTTGGCTATGCATGATATGGGATTGGCCACAATAATTAATCCTCAAAATAAGGATGCCACTGGAAAACCACTAACTGCATCAATGAAGAGCACGATTGAGAGACTAAGGACATGGGACAATAGAAGTCAAGTTCACGAACCAGTTGACAGAAACTTTAGACAGGCGTTTAGTGAATTAGATCGGCTAAAAACAAAACTTGCATTATCTGATGCTGTTATTGAAAAGACAGCCTATATTTACAGAAAAGCACTTGATAAGGGGCTTGTCAGAGGGCGTTCAATTCCAGGTCTTATAGCAGCATCTCTTTATGCTGCATGTAGAAATACTGAAACTCCAAGAACGTTAACAGATGTTGCAAATGGAATTAACATCAAGAGAAAAGACATTGCAAGATGTTACAGATTATTATTAAGAGAATTAGATCTGAAAATGCCGGTTGTAAATCCTATTAGATGTATCTCAAGAATATCTAGTATTGCAGAATTATCAGAAAAAACAAAAAGAAAGGCAGTAGAGATTTTAGATCAGGCTACTAAAATTGAACTTTCTGCAGGAAAAGATCCAATGGGGTTAGCTGCTGCTGCATTATACCTGTCTTGTGTAATAAATGGTGAAAATAAAACTCAAAAAGATATCTCAGTTGCTGCAGGAGTTACAGAGGTGACTATCAGAAATAGATACAAGGGTCTGAAAGAAGCTTTGGAGTTATGATTAGGAATTTATTTTTATAATAGAATTAATAATTTAGCTCAAATGAATAAAAAAATAATTATCATTCCTATAGTGTTGATAATAGCTGTAATAGGATTATCGTTTAATCAGGATGATACGGAAAATAGTAATGTAGTTTTTCATGCTACTTTGGCAGATCCTGATTTATACAAAAATGGAATTTATTCTGATACATTTACTGTGAATAAAGGAGATTATCTTTTCAGATTTGTTCCCAATGGTGATAGTCCTCAATCTCTAACTATTTTATTAAAAGGAGAAAACTATAATTTTTCTGAAAATTTCAAGCTGAAAGGGATTCTACATCAAACAGGAATATCAGAGTATTATACTTGGGATTATGATGGACAAAAAGCAATTTCAATTCCAGCTCAACAGGTAATAGCCATTGAAATTAATCCGAATGGAAATGAATTAGGTCCAGTATCAGTGGATATTATTGAAAATTAAAAGGCGTTTACCCCTTTACTGCAGAACTGTGAGAGATTTCCTCTCGTGGTCAGGTCGTTAAAACGCCTGATTACTTTTTTCGTTCTGCGGGGTAACGCCACTTTAGTCGATAGGAATTATATCCTTCGGCATTATTTATTGTAGCTACTTCAATTATTTAAGATTTAGTATGAAAAATTATAATATTTTATAGAGTTTTATGAAAAATTTTATGCTTCTAGTTAACTCGAAGATTTAGAAAAAATCATATCAAAATAATTAGAAAATTGAAAAGTTCAACATAGATAATGTGAAAGAAAAGTGTTACATGATATTTTGATTTAGTATTAGATGTTGGTAGTAACTTGATGAAAATTCCGGAAAACAGTTAGGTTTTGAAGGGTGATTTATGAAATGATAAAAATATTTTCAAATTATAGAATTTATCCTACAAATATGAAAAATAAATTCTCATATTATTAATTTAAAGAGCTATAAATTACGAAATTTATTGAAAAAAATGTTGAATCTATCTGGTAAAGTTGTAATTGTGACTGGTGGAAGTAGAGGTATTGGATTTGCAACTGCAAAGATTTTTGCTGAAAACGGTGCAAATGTAGTCATAACAGCAAAAGATTCAAAGAGATTAGAAAATGCAGTTAGTCAGCTTTCAAATACAATAGGAATAACAGCTGATATTAGAAATGAAAATGATGTTAAAAAAGTTGTAGAACAAACTGTTAAGAAATTTGGTAAATTAGATATCTTAGTAAATAATGCAGGAATTTTTCCAAAGATAAAACAATTACATGAAATTGATGAGTCCGAATGGAATGATGTTTTAGATGTAAATCTTACAGGACAATTTAGATTTACAAAAGCAGCAATACCTCATTTACAAAAAACATCAGGATCAATAGTCAATATTTCATCAGATGCAGGATTAAAAGCATATCAAGGATTTAATGCAGATGCATATTCTGCAGCAAAAGCTGGATTAATTATTCTTACAAAATGTTGGGCATTAGAATATGCAAAATACAAAATTCGAGTTAATTGTGTTTGTCCTGGTGTGGTTAATACCGATATGACAAAACCGTTTTTAAAAACTGAAAAAGATAGAGAATTTATGAATAATGAGCACCCACTAGGCAGAATTGGCCAACCAGAAGAAGTAGCGAAAGCAATTTTGTATTTTGCTTCCGATGATGCTGCCTGGACAACAGGGGCAATACTTACTGTTGATGGTGGAGAATCAATCAAGTAAATCCACATGGATTTAATACTGCTCAAAGATACTGAGAATAATGACAGATAGAAAGAAAAAGGTCAAATTAATTATTTTATTAGGAATAATTTGGATAGTCATTACATTGCCATTACCTTGGATAGTCAATAATCCACAAGTATCAGAATCTCAATTTAATATCATACTTGCAATTATTGGAATAATGTCAATTCCATTTGTTGTCCTAGGAGTAGTCTGGACATTAAAACCAGAGTTAACTACCTAGGTAATTACCAATGAAAAATATTCCAGTTTTAGACAAAATGCCAGAGTTAGATGTGGCTATTGAGGCTGTATATGAAGCAGGAAATTCAATTTTAAAAATATACGAAGGCAAATATGAAACATTCACTAAAAGTGACGATTCACCAATTACAGAAGCTGATCTGAAAAGTAATGAAATCATTAAGGCTATTTTATCAAAAACAAATCATAAAATTTTATCTGAAGAAGATAAAGATGATCAGAGGAGATTATCAGAGGAGATTATTTGGATAGTTGATCCTCTTGATGGCACTTCTGATTTTATAGATAAAACTGGAGAATTTACTGTAATGATTGCATTGATAAAAAATAAAAAACCAATCATAGGTGTTATTGGTTGGCCTACAGAAAAAACTATTTTTGCAGCACAAAAAGGCGGTGGTGCTTTTAGGTTTTCCAAAGGCAAATGGAAGAAAATATCAGTTACAAAAGTTTCAGAACTTTCAAAATGTAAAGCAGTTGGTTCAAGACATCATCTTTCAGAAAAAGAAAAAATGTTTATCAAAAAATTAGGGATCAAAAATTTTACTAGTATAGGAAGTTCACTAAAAGTAGGGAAGATTAGTTCAGGAGAAGCAGAAGCATACATTACTACAACAAATAAGATGAAAGAATGGGATTCAGCTGCATCATATTGTTTAATTTCTGAAGCAGGTGGAAAAATGACTGATATGTCAGGTAATGATATTACATATAATAACAAAATAGTAAATCACCAAAATGGAATTTTAGTAACTAATGGATTGATTCATGATAAAATAGTTAAAGAATTTAAAAAACTAGATTAGATTTCTTTTCTTAAGAAATTCTTTTACCCTTTTTGCACTATCTGTTAATGACTCGTGTTCTGTATCAATTAGCAAGTTTGGATTCTGTGGAGCTTCATATGGGTCATCAATTCCTGTAAATCCTTTGATCTCACCCCTTCTTGCCTTGGCATACATTCCCTTGACATCTCTTTGCTCACATTTTTCAACTGAGCATTTGACGTAACATTCAGCAAACTGGTCACCTGAATTGATGATCTCTCTTGCATTGTCTCTGTTTTCCTTGTATGGGGAAACAAGAGATACTGCAGATGGAACTCCATGTTTTAGTAATAATTTTGCCAGATGAGCTACTCTTTTGTTGTGCTCATCTCTTCCTGCTTTGGAAAAGTCTTTTGGTGAAAACCACTCTCTCAGCTCATCTCCATCAAGCATTGCAAGATTTGGAATGTCTTTCTGTAGCTCTCTAACAATTGTAGTCTTACCTGAACATGGCAGGCCAGTCATCCATAAAACAAAAGGCTTCATAATTTGAAATTTCTCAAATAGGTCTTAAAGAGCTTACGTTAGAAACCAAGGAC
>JAHFUX010000010.1:0-22002 GCA_023264875.1 Nitrosarchaeum sp. | reverse complement strand
ATAAGAATTAAGACTTTAGTTTTTCATTAATAGTTTGGATATATTTTTGATTATATTCGGTAAATAATCGAATTTTGTCCTGTGCTAGAGCCATAGCACCGGGTCTACTATTGATGTGTTTATTTGCTATCTGTTGTTCTTTTAATAATTTTTTCAAATCATCTTTAGTTTGTGATTCAAGTTCATTAATCAAATTTTGAAATTCATTTTCTAGTAATTTCTTTGTATCAGGAATTGCAGGCGGAATTGCTCCTATGATTTCTTTTGTAGTAATTCTTCCAAATACTTTTTTGTGTAGTTCAGTCAATAATCAAAATTCCTTTTCGTGTTATAAATTCAATTTGGTTTGTTACAATTGCTGTATTTTTGGTTGTTTGGAATTTGATATTTTTGTTTGGCATAAATTGATTAAAATTTCCTTTAATAGTTGTTTAAATGAAAAATGACCAGTTCATATCTAATTCATGTGATATAATAAAACATTATAAGAAATCAATCCTAGTAATAGTTATGGCAATTCCAGATGACATTCAGGAATACGTTGAAAAAAATATCAAATTAATGATTTCTCAGACTGAAACATATCTTCCTATCATCAAAATAGTATTTCCTTATTCAAAAAACTTAGCAGATGGAATTTACAATCTAATTGTAGGTAGCGCAATATCTGTTTTTATTAATCAGTACGCGATGAGAATGAAATATCCAACAGCTGAAGATTTTTCAGAGTTTGCAAAAATAGCTTACAAATATAGAGATCAGATAGATCGGTTCTTCAAATAATTCTAGAATGCAAAAGAGTAAATTTTAAATGGTTTTTTCTTATCATGTAATTAAATTTGAAACTATATCATTTTTACAAGGTACCCACTGGTCGCAATCGGTAGGAGATAAAGGAGTTCTATACAAATCTCTCAAGGACCCTTATTCTAAGTTAATAATTCAATCATCAGATAATTCAGAAAAATTATTTCATGTTCCTAAAGACAGAACAGTGATTGTTGTAAACAAAGTTGTTCACTTTCTAGGTGAATTAGTCTAAACTAATGAATAATTAGTAATCAAAGTATACAAACAAATTTTTACAGTTGATTAACCATTTATTATAGCAGCCATTAGTGATTTTCCACCAATTAATGCACCAATAGATAGTCCTATGTTTGCTACAAGATTAACAACTAGAGTACCATAATGATGATTATCTAATAGATTACTAGAGTCAAGTGCAAATGATGACATGGTAGTAAGTGAACCACAAAAACCGATTGCAGTTAAGAGTGAATATCTTCCATCAAGATTCCATTGCTCTGATAAAATGATAAACATTCCTAGGATAAATGCTCCAAGTACATTAACAATCAAAACATTAAGAGGTAAAGTATTGAACAATAATGGCGATTCTGTGATTTTATATCTTAGAAAAGCTCCAAGTATAGATCCTGCTGCTAAAAATACAAATTCCAAACCTTTCATTATTTACTTCGAATTTTGGTATTATTAGAGATTATTAGTGTTATTTAGTCATGATTTTTTATTCATATCAGGACAAATGTCAATATCTATTTTGAACATAAAACTTAGGATTTTTATAGGTTCGATAGTTTGTGTAGAATGAATGACACTAAAATTACAATGTCAAGATTATGGATTTGAATGTGACTTTGTTTTAGACGGAGCAAAAAATATTGCATTACTTGAAAAACTAAGAGTGCATTTTGCAGAAGAGCACGGAATTGAGTATACAAGTGAGGCAATCACTCAGATGATTGTTAATCGTGGGCACTCTTTAGAGTCTATTAGAAAAGAATAATTCGCTTTATCATATTTTTAATTTTATATAACAAATTTTATTTTTAACATTTATTACAATGTAGTATCTCTACCAAATAGAAATTACTTTTAACAAAGTTGGAGAAATTTTTTGTAATCATAGTATTGATTTAGAATGTATCAAAAAATAATGTCAGTGTTGTTTTAATTTTCATATTAGATCAGGCTAATAGATGAATATTTAATTATTTAAAGAAATCAAACTCTTGATCTCTTTTTTGTTTAGGTAGATCTTCCATTACAGCCTGTACTACTTCATTGTGATTATATGTAAGATGTCGTAGGAATTTTGCAGATTCATCAGCTCTTTTCTTTGCATCTGCAAATAACATTTCAGGACTACTTAGTTCATTCATCATAGTATTGCATTCTTTGCATGGCTCAAAATCAAGATAGAGTTTCATAATTTGGAGTCATCCTTATAGTATTTAGACTATTTTATGGATTGAATCATAGGTGACTCTTTTTTCTTAGGCTTTACCTTATCAATGGAGTCAAGTAGATCTTGCTGTGTTATTTTGATGTCTTTGATATTTTCTGATTTTGTGTTAACATGTCTTTTTAATGCAAGAATGGCGGCTCTGTTTGTTATAGCAGCCATCTCAGCGCCACTAAATCCGTTTGTTAATTCAACAATTTTTGTTATGTTTACATCGTTTGCTAATGGTTTCTTTTTGGAATGAATTCTGAATATTTGTTCTCTGCCTTTAGAATCTGGATTTGGAACCTCAATAATTCTATCAAATCTGCCAGGTCTAAGTAATGCCTCATCAACAATATCAAGTCTGTTTGTAGCACCAATTATCAAGACATTATGTAGTTCTTCTAGTCCATCAATTTCAGTAAGAATTTGAGAGACAACATTTTCTGTTACATGGGAACCTGAATCACCACTGCTTCTTCTTGGTACAAGTGCATCTACTTCATCAAGGAATATTATACATGGTGCTGCCTGACGAGCTTTTCTAAAAATTTCTCTAACTCCTTTTTCAGATTCACCTACCCATTTTGAGAGTAACTCTGGACCTTTAATGCTGATAAAGTTAGAATCAGTCATTGTTGCTAATGCTTTTGCAATCATTGTTTTTCCAGTTCCTGGAGGACCATGAAGTAAGATTCCCTTTGGTGCTTCTACATCAACATACTCAAAAGCTTCTTTGTGTTTAATTGGCCATTCCACAGCTTCACGTAACTCTTCTTTTAATTCATCAAGACCGCCTACATCATTCCAATTAACATTTGGAATTTGTACTTGGACTTCTCGTAATGCACTTGGTCTTATTTCTTTTAGAGCATCTCTAAAATCATCATTTATAATCTTAATTTTTTGAAGAATTTCTGTAGAAACTTTTTCTTCGCTGAGATTAATTTCAGGTAAAATTCTTCGTAAAGATCGCATTGCTGCTTCTTTGGATAGCATTTCAAGATCAGCCCCTACAAATCCATGTGTTACTTTTGCAATTTGTTTGAGATCTACATTTTCATCAATTGGCATTCCACGTGTATGAATTGAGAGGATGTCATATCTTCCCTCATCATCTGGAATTCCAATTTCAATTTCTCTATCAAATCTACCTGGTCTTCTAAGAGCAGGATCAATTGAGTCTGGTCTGTTAGTAGCTGCAATCACTACAACTTTACCTCTGCTTTTCATACCATCCATCAATGTCAAAAGTTGAGAAACAATTCTTTTTTCAACTTCTCCAGAAACCTCATCTCGTTTTGGGGCAATTGAATCAATTTCATCAATGAATATAATACTTGGAGAATTTTCTTCTGCTTGTTTGAAAATCTCTCTGATTCTTTCCTCACTTTCTCCATAATACTTTCCCATAATTTCAGGCCCGCTAAGTGAAATAAAGTGAGCACTAGTTTCACCAGCAACTGCTTTTGCCAATAGAGTTTTTCCAGTTCCTGGAGGACCATATAATAACACGCCTTTTGGTGCTTCTACACCTATTTTCTCAAATAATTCTGGATGTCTCATGGGCAATTCTACCATCTCACGGATTTTTTGAACTTCATTTTTCAAACCTCCTAATTCATCATATGTAATTCGTGGAATAGTTGAATCAATTGCTTTTGTCATAGTACCAAGCTTGAAAATTGTACTTTCAGTTACAATTACTGGTTTTGATGGTTTTGTATTGGTTATGACGAATTGTATTTTTCCACCCATTTGAGTTGGTAGTTGAATTGAATCATGAACAGTAAAAACATAATTTTGGAAATTTGTAATCATGACATCATGTAATTGGTCTTCATCAATAGATAATTTTTCAGTTGGAGATAAAGTAATTTGTTCAGCATCAGCAGCTTCTACTGATTTTATAGAAATACTATCACCAATTCCAGCTCCAATATTTTGTCTAGTCATTCCATCAATTTTGATAATACCAGTACCATATTCTTCAGGAGAGCCAGGCCAAAGTTTTACATGTGTTTTTTTGTTATGTGTTAATTCTAAAATTTGTCCTGGTTTCCACTTGGCATCTTTAATTATTTTAGGATCAATTATAGCTATTCCTCTTCCAACATGTTGTTGTGGAATTTCAATTACTTTTAAAATAATTTCAGTCATTTGTTCTCCATAAAAATTAGTGGGGTTTATTCAACCTCCACCTTTTTGCCTTTTGGTTTCTCTTCTTCAATTAACTTGAAGACTAGTTCAAGAATTCCATTTTTGTAAGAAGCTTTTGCAGAGTTTTCATCAACTTTGTGTTTGATTGGAACTTTTACGTGATATTTCTTTTCACCATGTTCTGCAGAAATATCTACAAATTTGTCTTGCACAAGAATTTTAACATCTGTTTTTTCAACTCCTGGTATCTCGGCTACAAGTTTTACCAGTTTTTCTTTTTCATCTACAATTACATCTACAACTGGTTCTCGGGTATCAGTTGATGGAAGTAATTCTGGTTTTACATTTCCATACTCTTTTACAACAGGTTTTCCGTTAGGACCAACAGTCATTGTATAGCCATAATAAAATGGACTAATGTTGGAACCATTTCCCTTGAACTCTTCAGATATGTCATCTATATCAAAAAAAGAGCTTGACATTTTCTTGAAGATTCTATCAAATTCATCATCAAATATTGTCATATTTATCTGCTATATGTAATGTATATTACATTATATAAATATTATGGATATTTATGTAATTTCTTACATAATGCTATTATAACTGACATTACCTAATTATGTTTGATGAAGATTACTATGTCTATTCCAGAAATAGTCAGGGAAATCGTCACTAGAAATCGTTCAATTTATGATTGTATGAAGATGGATTTGGTTAACTATACAGCGCTAGCCGTAAAGATTCAGCCAGAAATTGAAAAAGTCTTAGGTAGTTCTGTGAATCTCAATACAGTTGTAGTTGCCATAAAACGATATGCAGATTCATTTGAAACTAAAGAGGATATCAAAGAAGAATCGATTTTGAAAAATGCAAGACTTGTATTAACTGATGGAATGATGGACATTAAATTTTCAAAAAAAGATTCTGCAGAGATGGATCCTACATTAATTTTAGATAAATTTTCAAAAATTACTAGTAATTATGAATTTTTTAGATTATCTGATTCGTTTAGATTCTTTACAGAAGACATGGAAAGCATTAGACAAATCTTTGAAAATATACCAAATAGGGAAAATATGTTTAGTACGGGTCTTGCAAAGATTAGAATTTCAATTCCTGCAAACCAGAATCAATCAGATGTAGTATCTTATGTTGCAGAGATTTTACATGATAATGGAATAGAACTTGTAAATGCATTTTTCAGCCAAGACAGTATAATCATAATTCTAAATGAGAGAGATGCGTCTAGAGCATATGAAATACTTCATTCTGATATAGTCAGAATTGGATAAATTCTGAAATTATTTGTGATTTGTTGAGAAAGTTGATCTCATAGGATATATTCAGTAATTTTAGAGTATATGATATAATTGGCCAGAAATAAGAAAAAAATAGTTATTTTAGGAGGAGGGTTTGCAGGAGTAGAATGTGCTAGAAAATTAGAGTTGTATTTTGGAAATAATTCTGAAATTGAGTTGGTAATGATAAGTGAAGATAATTTTCTGTTATTTACTCCAATGTTACCTCAGGTAGCATCAGGTATGATTGAAACAAGGCATATTGTAATGCCTATTAGAGCAATTTGTAAAAAGACAAAATTTTATGAAGGCAGAATAAAAAATGTGGATCCTTTTGGAAAACTTGTAACACTATGGGGTACTAGTGAAAAAAGAGGTTTTTCAATTCATTATGATTATTTGGTAGTTGCGTTAGGTAGTGAAACCAACTTTTTTGGAATGGCAGATGTAGAAAAAAATGCTTACACAATGAAGACCCTTAATGATGCAGTAATGCTAAGAAATAGAGTAATAGATGTGCTTGAGAAAGCTGAAAATGAAACAGACCCTATTCTTCGAAATAGTTTTTTGACATTTGTTGTAGTGGGGGGAGGATTTGCAGGAATTGAAACTGCAGGAGAGTTGATGGATTTTCTACTAGATGCAAGAAAACATTATCCGACAATTCACAAAGGCGATATTCGTGTAATAGTTTTAGAAGCTCTTCCGATGATTCTTCCTGGCTTTAATGAAAAGTTAGCTGAATTTTCAAAACAAAAGATGATAGAACGAGGTATTGATATCAGACTAAGAACTGTAGTTACAAGTTTTGATGGAACAGAAGTCACTATAAAATCATTAGATGAAAATCCAAAAGATCCTATGGATGAATCAAAGATAGTTGTAATCAGAACTAAAACATTGATTTGGACTGCAGGTGTTACACCTGTTAATACAATTAAAAGATCAATGTTCAAAACTGATAAAGGCAAAGTTATTGTAAATGATTTTCTTGAAGTTCCAGAATTTCCTGGAGTTTTTACAATTGGTGATTGTGCATTGTTTATGGATCCTAAAACAAATAGACCATTTGCACCTACTGCACAACTTGCAGAAGCACAAGCTAAAATTGCAGCCCACAATCTTCATGCCCTAATTAAAAATTTAGAGAAGAAAAAATTTGAATATCGTTCTAAGGGACAAATGGCAATTATTGGAAAAAGAACTGGAATTGCAACATTTTTGGGAATGAATATCTCTGGATTCTTAGCTTGGCTTATTTGGAGAAATGTCTACCTTTCAAAAATTACATTGCCTGATAAAAAAATAAGAGTTTTCTTAGATTGGGCAATTGATTTGTTATTTGATAGAGATATTTCAAGACTTAAACTCATGAAACGTGAGACAGAAAAAGAATACAAAGTTCTTGATGAAGTTGACGATGTTTGGTAATTATTTTCTTAGTCTCTGAATTATCATAGCAGGTGCGACAAAATACATTCCAACATTCATCAAAATAATTCCTATACCATATCCTAACATTTCTTGTTCTGAATCAATATCAACATAGTTTAGTATTGATAATGTTGTTAACATTGGTGTTAGTGTTAGTTTAATCGCTTCTTTGAAAATTGGATGCTCTCTTTCAAAGTCTGCAATTGTTGGTGAAAATGAATAGTATAATTGGTTAAATCCAGTAATAAATGCAGTTCCTGACTGTGTTGTAAGAATAGTATTGTCTCTTAGCTCTCGTAGTTGTTGTACTTGTGGAGCAAGTTCAGAGCCAAATGCTGCAGTAGCAATTAGACAGCCACCTCCTTTTTCTTCAGTTTTACCTGAAAAATTATCTATTGATGAATTTGTTTCTTTAATTGGTTCAGATATTATTTTAAAAGAATTAACAGATTCTTCAAATCTAGAAATTTGATCATTAAAGTTGTCTACTCCATTACTATATGCAAAAGTATAAAATTTTTCAGTAGTTGAAATGATTACCTCTCTAAATTGTACATTGTATGATTCTCCATTACTTTGGAAAAAACCTTTAGCATTAGTAACATATGCTTGTTTTCCATTAATTGTTGATTTTTCTTGAGAAATAATTTCTAAATTGCCTGATGCAAGTGCATTTTTTAGAAATTCAGTTTTTTCTTGGATCAAGTCATCTAGACTTTTTCCCTTGGCATTAGTAATGGTCAGAGAAATTACTGGATTAATGGGTCCAACTTTAGGTCCTACAGCAACTACATCGGGAGCGTTTTCATCAGTTTTTTCTGGTTGTTGTAATAACCATCCTTCAGGTGCATTAAATACAATATCTAGTGCTTTATTTTCATAAAGCTGACTACCTGAAGAATTTGTAATTGGTATAGTAATTCTTTCAG
Source organism: Nitrosarchaeum sp. (assembly GCA_023264875.1). Classification (GTDB taxonomy): domain Archaea; phylum Thermoproteota; class Nitrososphaeria; order Nitrososphaerales; family Nitrosopumilaceae; genus Nitrosarchaeum. Next base: position 13,927 of record JAHFUX010000010.1, on the reverse strand, counting down.
GATCTGATAGTTCAAGTAAATCAGATACGTCAGAACGTACCACAAGTTCAGCTTTTGTAATTTTTACTTGTTCAGTATTTACTGGAATGTCTTTGTCTCCTGTTTCCACTGAAGCAATCTTGTCAAGTGTTTCAAAACTTTCTTCTGTTACAATTCTACCAAATACAGTATATTGTTCATCAAGAAAATTTGAATCTTTATGAACTATAAAAAATTGAGAACCGGCACTGTTTGGATCAGCTGATCTTGCCATAGAGACAATTCCACGATTATGTTTTATTGTATTAAATTCAGCATTGACAGAATAGCCAGGTCCTCCAGTTCCCCAAGTGCTCTTATCTTTATCTTTTGTATTTGGATCCCCTCCCTGAATCATAAACCCAGGAATTATTCTATGAAATATTGTGCCATCATAGAATCCATTTTCAGATAATTTAATGAAATTGACAACATGATTTGGAGCATCATTTGGAAACAACTCTATCACAATTTTCCCAAGATTAGTATGTAAAATTACCAATACATCATCAGATTGTGCAAATGATTGATTTCCTAAATTAATTAAAAATAATGATAAAAAGATTATGATGAGAATTTTTTTCAATAAATTTTCTCACAGTATCCTACTTAAAAGCTAATTGCATTAGTTTTTAACAAGTTAAAATAATAAATCAATATGCAACCTGATGAAAAAATTCAAGCACATTTGGTTTCAGTATGGAGAGAGTCAAAAAAATTCTTTTCAGTTGGAGGAAAAGAAGGTATGTTAGTTTTAACTGATAAACATTTGATGTTTATCCACAAGACAGAGGCTAAAATGAAGTGGTGGCAAGCTATTAGGCAAAGACAAGTTATCAATTTCTTAAAATCAAAAAATACCATAATTCGTCATGATGGTTATGAAGAAAATAATCTAATAGAGGATATGGCAAATGGAAAAAATACACAGTTATCCTTTGATGATATTTTGAATATTACATGTGAGGAAAAGGAGTGGGGTAGCATCTTACTACTAGAATACGAAAAAGATGGTAAACGACAAAAATATCAGTATGCAATTGCCCAGGACTGGGTAAAATATCCAATTAAAGAGCCTACAAAGTACATGAAAGTGGATTGGGAACCTTTTGTGCAATATATTAAAGACAGGCAAAAATTTACAAAGTAAAATTGGGAAAAATTTATGCTGTTGGTGTAGGGCCAGGTTCGCCAAAATATGTTACTAAAATTGTAAGAGAAATAATACAGAACTGTGATGTAGTAATTGGTTACAAATACACGTTAAAAACAATTGAAGACTTACTTGTAAGTAAGGAAATCTATGAGATCACAATGAATAATCAAGAGGAATCATATCAAAAAATTCTTGCAGAATTAGGTGATCGTTCTCTAGTTATTCCATTTACAGGTGATGTTAATTTTTCAGAATCTGAAGTTGTAGATAGATTAATTGAGATTTTTGGTGAAATAGAAATAATTCCAGGAATAAGTTCAATCCAAGTTGCTGCATCAAAAGCAAGAGTACCACTTGATAAATCCAAAGTAATTACAATGCATGTAACAACTTCAATTGAAGAAAAGAAATTAGAATTGCAAAAAGCATTGATTGACGGATATAATGTAATTTTAGTTCCAAGACCGTGGCCTAAACAACCTGACAAGCATTTTATGCCATCTGAAATTGCAATATACCTAAAAAATAATGGTTTTAATACAGAAAGTATGAAGGTTCATGTCTTTGAAGCACTAACCACTGAAAATGAGACTAGTTTTGTTGGAACTGTAAAAGATTTGGAAGGTAGAGAATTTTCTGATTTATCTGTAATGGTTTTCAATCAATCTGTTTTGGATTCATATATGAATTACAAATGGCAGTGGAAAAACTAGTTACCCAGATTTTTTCCTTGCCCAAGAATCAAATTATCTTCAATATTTGGAAATACATAGGCCACAATTTTCATCCAGTGGTAATCTGGATCATATAATCTGTAAAATCCAGCATTATCTAATGTAATGTTAGTTGATTGTCCAGGTAATATTTTATCAGTTGAAATTCTACCATCAGCAGTGAATTGATTATAACGATCATTGTCGTTTTCTGTTCCACTGAGAATACTATGTGACACTACGTCGTCATTTACAATTGTAATTGTTGTTCCTGGCTCAATTGAAATTCTATCTTGTGAAAAATATCTAAGGTTTAATGAACTAGTTGATTCTGACGCTGCTCCAACATCAATGTATGTACCTACACCTTGAGTTGATGAACCTTTAAGAATATGGATTGTAAGTTTTTCATCTGTTTTAGATTCTGTTGATGTGGGTTTAATTTTGGAGAGTTCGGATAGTTTTGCTGTGTATATTATTTTATAATCATTATCATCAATTGTTATTCTTCCTGTAAATCCATAAACTGATGCAGTTTTACTTTCTTCAACTAGTCTTCCAAAAAATCTAATGGATGCTGTATCACCAGTATCACTTTCAGCAACTCCATTAACTCGGATGTAGTTGCCTTCACGTAATATTGTTGCCACTAATTCAGTAGCTAGAAAATCTTCATCATCTAAAGTAATGAATCCATCTTCAATTGAAGATTTAACACTGCTTCCAGTTTGTTTTTGTGTGGATAATACTAGATCAATTTCAGAAATTTTTATTGTATCTTCTGTTACTGCGTATCCAGATCCTTCCAAAGTAAAAGCGCTGTTTGGAGAAATTGTTGCAAAAGCATCACTAAAAGCAAATCCTGAAAAAACAAGTAACATTAAGAGTATTGTAATGGTATTCATACTAGATTTTCTATGTGATTTGGTTTATAATTTACTACTAAATTATTTTAGACTGATTAGGCAAATCCATGGGTTTTTCTTAAAATTAAAAAATAGGCAGACCAATACTGTCTTCCTGAACTAGTTTTATCATGTAATCTTCTAAATATCCTCCTGCCAAAAGTAGTCCTATTACTATTCCAATTTCTATAACCGTTGGTTTGAGAAATGGGATTAGGTTGGTTTTTTTAGATATTGCTCTAATCAACATGAAACTTCTAGATGTTGCTATAGAGTATGCAGTAAGCTCCATGATTCCAAACGGTGATAAAAAGAGAATTGCAAGTGGTGGAACTTTTGCCAATTCTGGTGTGATTGAAACTATTGCTGAAAAAGCAAACCCCGTTGACCAGGCTGCAAATAATCCCCATGCGACTCCAAATCCTGGAATAAACATTGGTAATGATACAGATGAGTTATGAAGGAAAATTCCCACAGCATCAATATCTGTAACTAATTTTTTAAATTCAGACATGAATGTATTTGCTTCTTCTTCACTAACTTGAGACATTGATCCTATTTGATAAGTTGCTGCAAATAATCCCATAAATATGAAAAATGTAATTATTCTAATCTTGAACATGTTATCATTTACTAGAAACAATATTTGAGGGTTGGGTATGGATACAGATTTAATTAAACCAAAAAACATTCTTTGATGATGAAAAAGGAGCTAACTGTTGCTTTGAATTATGCTTTGAATAAGGGATTTCAAATTCATCCTGACGCATTCAAGTTTTTAGAGAATGTGGATGTAAAAAGCCTAGAAAAAATAATTAAAGAAATTGTCCGTGAGAAAACAAAACAAAAATTGTTTCAAATCAATCAAGATGATTTAGAGGTTTATTTGGGAATTAAAGAGGATCAAACATTACAAAATGATCATAAGATAATCTTTGACCCGACTCTAAAAATTACTACTGGGGAGGGGGTAAAAGGGTATAATGCTCTTTTTTCAAGTCGTTTTAACAAACTAAAACGAATAATCTCAGATAGACCAGAATCAAGAATGTTAAAGTCAATTGCTTCTGTCAAGACTATAAAATCTGATGATGACATGTATGTTTGTGGTTTGGTAACCACCAGAAGTACCGAGAGAAATATCACAAAATTAGTCTTAGAAGATCCTTCAGGTTCATTTGAGGGGATTGTTTTTGATGCTGAATTACAAAAAATAGCGGGCTCATTACTTAGTGATCAATTTATCATGGCACGAATAGGTTTTGGAAAAAATGCAGGTTTTATCATTAAAGATTTGATTTCACCTGATATTCCTGATCAAGCCTCAAACAGGTCTGAAACTGAAACATATGCAACTTTTCTTTCAGACCTACATATTGGCAGTAAATACTTCATGGAAGAGGAATTTACTGAATTTGTATCATGGTTATCTAGTTCAGATCCAATAGCAAGGAAAATTCGTTTTGTGTTAATTTGTGGGGATTTAGTAGATGGTGTGGGAATCTATCCAAACCAAGACAAAGAATTGGTGTGTCAAACCATCGAAGAGCAATTAAAAAAAGTTGAAGGTCTTCTCAGTAAAATTCCTAATTACATCAAAATATTCATTATGCCAGGAAACCATGATCCTGGACGTAGAGCATTACCACAACCAGCCATTCCAAAAAAATACAATTCTGGATTGTGGGAAAAAGAGAATGTGTTTATGGTTGGAAATCCAGCTGTTGTTTCTTTGAATGGGGTAAAGGTGATGATGTTTCATGGTCAAAGTATTGATGATATTGTAAAAACCACACCAGGTCTAAGTTATGACAAGCCTACAAATGTAATGAAACATCTTCTTAGAGCAAGACATCTTAGTCCAATTTATGGTAGTCAAACCCCAATTGCACCTGAAATGGAAGATTTAATGGTAATTGATGAGATTCCAGATATTTTCCATGTAGGTCATGTCCACAGAGCAGAACTGGATATGTACAAAGGAATTCTTTTGTTAAATTCTGGCTCTTGGCAAAAACAGACTCCATTTCAAGCCAGTGTTGGAATGACTCCAAATCCAGGAATAGCACTTATGGTAAATTTGAAGACTTTCAAAGTTTATCATGAAAATTATAATTCTAATAAATTAAATAATATCCTGCAAAGTTAGATCGTCTTTGAAGGTTTTTTTGATCATCTCAGATGAGATTGTAAGTTTGTATTTTTTTGTCCTTCCGTGTATTCCTTGATGAATTAGTCTTCCAGTAATAATTCCAGATAATTCTATTTCACTAAGCATTTGAGTAACTCGTCTTTGTGTCAATTCATCTCGTCCTACTACCTTACACAATCCTTTGTAAGATGAATAAATCTCTCCTGTAGATGACCCTCCTGCCTTCATTATTGCAAGAATAATGAGCTTTTCATGGAGAGGGTATGATTTTAGAGATGTCTCTTCTTTATTTTCTTCAATTTTTAGAGATGCTTCTCTTACATGATCTTCTGTAACTTTATCTGATTGTTGTCTTTCGGCAATTTCTCCTGCAACACGAATTAGGTCAATTGCTCTTCTTGCATCCCCATGTTCACCACCAGCCAAGGCTGCACAAAGATTCAATGCTGAGTCTGCCACTGAATTTGGAATAAACGCCTCTTTGATTCGTTCCTCTAATATTTTTTTTATTTGTTCTACATTATAATTTGTAAAAACTACCTCTTCTTCGCCTAGACTACTAATTACTCTAGGATCAAGTTTTTCCTTAAATGTAAGATCATTTGAAATCCCTACTAAAGTCAACGAGCCTTGTTTTAGACGCTCATTTGCTCTGGTTAGTTGGTACAAGATGTCTTTGCCTGTTTTTGATACTAGTTGTGCAAGATAGTCAATTTCATCAATAACAAAGATTGCATTAATTTTAGATTCATCTATACTGGTTAGTATTCGTTTGAAGACTTCACTAATTGCTAGACCTGTACTTGGTAATTTATCATCCTTTATTCCTAATTGCCGCCCAAAGCTTACCAATAACCCATAGAGAGTTGTTTCTTCTTTAGAATTTGAATAAACTAGTTTAATTGGGAATTTTGATTTTTCTACCCTATCCTGAATTTTATTAAGTACTTTTTTCACTACAAGGGTTTTTCCAGTTCCAGGTTTGCCATATACTAGTAAATTTGAAGGTCTTGAATGTTTAAGGATAGGTAGTAATGATTGTGTTACTTGTTCCTGTTCAGAAGTTCTATGTTGAATGGTATTAGGAATATATGTAAAATGAAGGATATCCCTGTTTTTAATTATTGATTTGCCAGACTCAGCTGCATCAAGTAATCTATCAATTGGATCAGACATACTCACACACCTATGTTTCTACTCAATAGTAACATAATGATATTTGAATTTAGAGAGTAAAGAAGAGAATAGTTATTCTAGTTTAGTTTGTAATTAATTATTTTTAGTTAGATTTTAGATTTTCAATAAAAAAAAATTAAATAAAAAGATAGAGTGGAAAGGAAGGTGTGTGGGTTTAATCTAAACCAAACCTTATGTTAACAAATTGTTAATTTCCTGTTAAGAAAACTCCCAGAAAGGTCATTTTTACCCCTTTATTTCCATTCCAGGCGTGAAGATTAATGTTAACATTGTGAATATCCAAAAATAAACCCCTTTATTTCCATTCCAGGCGTGAGTAAGGGGGATGAGAATATGATATGATTATTGATGTTGTTAACAATAAAAAATACACTAGGCGTGGCCTAGGCAGTCAATGTTAACAAACCTCCTAGTTAACAAATATTCTGGGATCAATTGAACTGTTAACACTAGATCCTCATAGATCTCAAAGATGGCTAAGAAACGTATTCGAATTGATATGGAAGATACTGATGGAGCACGATATGACATCAAATTAGAGGGTAATGTTACTCGAGAAAAGGTTCTAAAAATATTTGAAATGATGGATTTAATGAACATAGAAGAAGAACAAGAGACCACTAATATGGATTCAATAGGCTCAAAAATATGGCATATTGTAGATAAATTCTTCCCAATGGGAAAGTTCACATCTACAAATATACTTGAAAAATATGAAGATGAATATAACGAGCCTGTTAAACTCAGCATAATCTCTACATATTTGTCCAGGTTCTCTACTAAAGGTAAGATAGATAGAATTAGAACTGGTCGTGAATGGACATATCAGGCCATAAAACTAAGTCAAAAACAACAATAAATTAAGAAATTGTAATTTTTCGTACTATAAGACGATCCTTACCTAAGATTACTTTGACATATTCCCCCTTCTGAATATCCATATATTTTCGAAATTGTTTTGGTATAGAAATGGTTCCTGCAGACGTGATTTTTACTAATAACTCATTTTCTTGTACTGACATAATACTATTATAATTTAATAATATATATAATTTAATATTTTTATTTTTTAATAAACTATAATGGAAATTACCTCTTCTGACCTCTTTTTTGATAAAATAGACTAAAACTAATCTGTGAAACTAACCGAAATGTATTATACAATTATAGAATTGACTTGTATCATTTCTATCTTTTCTTTTCCTTTTTTTGTAATTGAATAAGTATATGGTTTTGTATTGGTATTTCTTTGAACATAACCATCTTCAAATAATTTCTTCATTAATCTTGAAGTATGCTCTCTACTTCGCTTTAATGTGATTTGTATGTCACGTGATGTCATAGCTTTGTTTGTGATAAGATGCAACACATAGTCTGTTGCATTATTATGATCTAAATTAGGCATACGAATAGAAACAGGCTCCTCTTTATTCACAATTTCTGTCTTTATTAGAGGCTCAACAGGTTTTCCTACAACTTGATGATTTTTAGCTAATTTCTCTAGGAACTGCTTTAATTCCAGATTAGGATCTTCAGTTTTTTGTTCAAAACCTTGTATCTCTATTGCATCTAGGCGTATTTTCATATCAATTAACTGTCTTTCATAATATTCTAAACGCTCCAACTGTGATGAATCTACCATCTCATTCTTAGTTTTGATGAATGGACGTATTTTGTAGTAACTATACAAACCTACCAAACCTATAACAAACGAAATTATTACACCTAGAATTACTTCTGGTTCAGGAATTTCTATTAACATCACAAAAATTATTCATATGTTGTGATTTATCATGATTGAATAATATTATTTCACACTTTAGATTAACAAAAACACACTTAACATCACAAAAAATTCAATCATATATTACAACTCTAAATGATAATATCACACATTACATGCCTGACGTATCAATTTATCAATCACATTGATGACCTCATCTTCTCTTTCAGGGAATATATCACTCTCATTTATCACATGTATCTGTTCAGAGAGTTTTGATATCACATCAATATCATCAGGTAAAAGTATGCCTAAACCACGTAAAAGTATGATTGAATAAAATAATGCTATTAATTTGTCTCTAGACTGACCAACTTGTCTGTAATATGCGCCTTTAGTAATAGTAAATTTAGAGTTTAGAAGATCTTTCTGATTTAAAATAATTTCAATTTGTCGTTCTGTAAATAATGATTTTTTGATAATTTGATGAATAATATTATTAAAATTAGATTTTTCAAACTCTGCCATAGCTATACAAGTCTGTATACCTTACTACAATTAAACTTTAAAGAGTCATTTACAAACCCCTGTTATGACTGGAAATATAGTTGAATTATTCCTAAAATCTGAACTAAAAAAGAAAAATGCATTATTGTTTGTACTAATTGATTCTGAAGTCTCAAAGTTAGAATCTTCACGAAAACTTGCTCAAGATGTTGAAAAGATAGGAGCATCTGCTATACTGGTAGGTGGTTCATCCGCAACGGATCAAATTGAAATGGCTCAGGTAGTCAAAGGTATCAAAAAAGGCATCAAAATACCGATTATTCTCTTTCCTGGAAACGTCACTGGAGTAGTGCCTGATGCAGATGCAATTCTTTTTAGTTCATTAATGAATTCAGAAAATCCATATTTTATTACTCAGGCACAAGCACTAGGAGCACCAAGTGTTCTCAAATTTGGATTAGAACCATTACCAACAGCATATTTGGTTATTGGAGATGGAACTTCAGCATGGTTTGTAGGTTCTGCAAGAGGAATTCCATTTGAAAAACCAAAAATTGCTGCAGCATATGCACTTGCAGCACAATTTCTTGGAATGAGATTTGTCTACTTGGAAGCAGGTTCAGGAGCAAAATCTAGTGTTACACCAGAGATGGTTAAAACAGTAAGAAAAGCCTTTAATGGATTCCTGATAGTGGGTGGTGGAATTAGAGATATCAAAACTGCAACCAACCTAGTTAAAGCGGGAGCCAATGCACTAGTTATTGGAACCTTTCTAGAGAAAGGTGGAAGTGTTAAGAAACTAGCAGAAATAGCAAAAGCAATTCAAAGAAGCAAGTAATAGGATTGTATCATGTCTGAAAATGACGCTATTTCTCGTATTAGTGGTATTAAGATGCCGGATTATTACCTTAATTATTATTCTAATCTTTCAAAGGATACCTATACTATTTTTGAGCATGCAGCTTTGGCAAAATCCAGCCTAGTGGATTCTTCGGGAATAATTGAGCCAAAAATTGCATTTGATTTAGCAGATCGAGTTGCCAAAATGCACGATATTGATATTGCTGAACCTTTACGAGAATTATTAAAAATTAACGGAAAAGAACTATCTGCATTAATTATATCAAAAGAAATTGCATTAGGAAAGTATTCACTTATTGATGCCACTTTAGAACAAAAATTAGATTTAGCAGTTAGAGTAGGACTAGCTATAGTTACAGAGGGAGTAACAATTGCTCCATTACAAGGAATTAGTGAAGTTAAGATAAAGAAAAACAAAGATAGTAGTGAATATCTTTCTGTATCTATTGCTGGACCAATGCGTTCAGCGGGAGGAACCGAATCAGCAGTAACAATACTAATTGCTGATCATGTGAGAAAAGCAGTTGGCTTGTCAAAATATCAAGCAAATTGTTTTGATGATGAAACTGGTCGATTTGTTGAAGAGCTTCGAATCTATGAAAGAGAAGCAAGTAGTTTCCAATTTCATATTCTAGATGAAGATATTGAACATGTTATATCAAATCTACCTGTAGAATTAGATGGTGTAGATACAGATCCTTTTGAAGTTGTAAACCACAAAGGAATGACTCGTATCAAAACGGATAGAGTTAGGGGAGGTGCATTAAGAGTTCTAAATGACGGATTAATTGGAAGATCTAAAAAACTACTCAAAAGAATTGAATTATACAAATTAGATGGTTGGGAATGGCTTGGTGATCTAAAAGGAGCAGTTCAAACAGGAGATAATCAAGAAGACGCAGCAGCCAAGAGAATGCGTGAAGTCATTACAGGACGATCGGTTCTATCAATGCCTAACAAACTTGGTGGATTTCGGTTAAGATATGGTAGAGCTTGTAATACAGGATTTGCAGCTGTAGGAATTAATCCTGTGATTGCTGAGATCTTAGATCATACTATTGCTGTTGGCACTCAAGTCAAAATTGATATCCCAGGTAAAGGCGCAACTATAGCTTTTGTAGATTCTATTGATACACCAATTGTTCGACTAAAAAATGGTGATGTTGTAAAAATAAAAGATGTAAAACATGGAATTGAAATTAAAGGCGAAATTGAAAAAATTCTTCATTTAGGTGATATCCTGATCTCATTTGGAGATTTCTTAGAAAATAATGCTCAACTTGTACCTACTGGATATGTAGAAGAATTTTGGATTGAAGAATTAAAAGAAAAATTAGTAAAATATGCTCCAAACGATGAATTTCTAATTCAATTTCTAACTAAAATTCCTACTTTAGATGAAGCATTGAAACTATCATTAGATTTTCAAATACCATTACATCCACAATACCTGTATTATTGGGATCAAATATCACCTGAAGAACTCTCCAAAATCCTACATCCAAACAAAATAAATGAAAACTCTATAGAATATTCTATAACAGAAAAAAACATTCTTGAAAAACTTGGTGTGCCACACAAGATGAATAACAACCAAATAATTCTTGAAAAAGAAGAAGCAAGAATTTTCTATAATCTGTTATTTAGACAAGAATTACAAATTAATGATTTATCTACACCGGAAATTCTTTCAAAATCATCCGAAATTCAAATTAAAAACAAATTCTCAACTTCAATTGGAGTTAGAATAGGCAGACCTGAAAAAGCAGCTCCTAGACAAATGAAACCACCAACACATGTTTTATTTCCAATTAATGACAAAGGAGGCCCAACTAGAGATCTCTTAAAGGCATCAAGACAAGATAATTTTTTCACCAACATTTTCAATAGATATTGCAATGAATGTAATGAGCCGTCAATTGGAATAAAATGCTCAAACTGTGGAACTAAAACATCAATAATCTATCGTTGTGGTAATTGTCGTGATAAACTTGATAATCCATATTGTGAAAAATGTAAACGAAAAGCCTCATCACATTCCCATCAAGCGTTTCCACTAAAAGCAAAATTATTGATAGCACAAGAAAAACTAGGTTTACGCGCACAAGAACCACTCAAAGGAGTCAAGGAGTTAATCAATCAAGATAGAATCGCAGAACCACTGGAAAAAGGTTTAGTTCGTCAAAATTTTGGTCTTACAGTATTCAAAGATGGAACTGTACGGTTTGATGCAACAAACTCTCCTCTCACTCAATTCAAACCATCATGGATTGGGACATCTATTGAAAAACTAAACAGTCTTGGTTATACTCATGATATTGATGGAAAACCACTAACAGATCCAGATCAGATAGTTGAACTTCTAATGCAAGATATCATTATTCCAAACGAGAGTGGAAGATATCTTGTATCTACATGCAAATACATTGATACTCTCTTAGAGAAGTTTTATGAAAAATCAAATTTCTATAATGTTAAAAATACAGACGAATTAGTTGGTCATCTAATAATTGGATTAGCACCTCACACATCTGTAGGTATTGTTGGAAGAATAATTGGCTATACTGAAACACATGTTTGTTTTGCTACTCCGAATTGGCATTCTGCTAAAAGAAGAGATGCAGATGGAGATGCTGATTCTATTATGCTCTTGATGGATAGTCTTCTAAATTTTTCAAGACAATTTCTTTCTGACAGAATTGGTGGATTAATGGATGCACCATTATTAATTCAACCACTTGTATTACCACATGAATCACAACCACAAGCACATAATCTAGAAGTTGTTAAATTTCTGCCACTTGAATTCTTCAAATCAACAATTCAACAAAACAAAGCCTCAGACGTTACCTGTGTAGATATTATCAAATCACGTCTTGAAACAGAAAGACAATTTTTTGGATATTACTTTACACATTCTACAACTTCTCTTACTACATCAAAATCACGTAGTGCATATTCTACACTTGGCTCGATGCTTGATAAATTTGATATGCAAATTAGAAATGCTGAATTAATTGATGCAGTAAATACATCAGAAATTGTTTCAAATGTGATCTCCACACATCTAGTTCCTGATATTATGGGAAATCTCCGTGCTTATGCTAGACAAAACTTCAGATGTACTGGTTGTGGAAAATCATATCGTAGAATGCCGTTGATTCAAACTTGTATTTGTGGTCATAATTTAATTCCAACTATAACTAGAGGCTCTGTCGAAAAATATCTTAAACTTGCAAAGAGATTAGTTGAAAAATATGATGTTGGTGTATACCAAAGAGGACGAATTTATGCGCTGTCTGATGAAATCGATTTAGTTTTTGGAAAGAATAAGGATGACCAATCACTATTAACTGATTATACTTAGAATCTTATCTTAACTTGACGTATTCATATGCCCCAAGTTTACTATCAAAACAATAATGAACTTTTTGATAGTTCTTTCTGAAAGCTTTTACTTTTGAAAGAATCTTCTTAGGATCCTTTTTCTCAATTACAACTTCTTTGATATACAATGCAATCTCCTTCATCTGATCTTGTTTCATACCAAGTCTTGTAATTTCAGAAACTCCCAATCTAATTCCTCCAGGATGAAAATAATTACGACCAGCTTTAATATCGCCCGGAATGAGTTGCCTATTGACAATGATATTGGCTTTTTCTAAATCTGCTTCAACTTTTCCACCATCAGAATAATCTAGAACATTTACAGCGACTTGATGAGACTCTGTAAATCCTCTGCTTTCCCCTAATACTTTGAAACCCGCATTACTAAGAGCTTCAGCAAAAACTTTTGCATTTTTTATAATTTGACTGGCATAATCCTTTCCAAATTCTAATGCTTCTGCAAAAGCTACTGCTTTTCCTGCCATATGATGAATATGGTGACTACTAGTTAATCCTGGAAAAGTTGCTTTCTTTATTACATCTTCATGTTTTTCAGAACCCAAAACAAGTCCACCTTGAGGTCCAAACAGAGTTTTATGAGTACTCATCGTCATGGTATCTGCACCTTCACGTAATGGATCCTGAAATTTTCCACCAGCAATCAATCCTGCTACATGTGCTGCATCATAATTGATATGCATATCAAAACTCTTTAGAAAATCTGCTAATTCTTTGACAGGATGTGGAAATAAAAATAATGATCCACCAAACATTGCCATCTTTGGTAGACGATTTATTTTCTTTAACTCTTCTACTTTTTGTTTGGTCTTATCAACATCAATTGTCATCTCCTCAGCATCAAATGGATAAAATTCAATTTCCAATCCATGAACTAATCCCGCAGTTCCTGAATGTTCTTTTTTACCATGAGAAATATGACCACCAGCAGGAATTGAAGGTGCTAACATTACATCACCTGGATTTGTAAAAGCAGAATATATTACAAGATTGGCAACTACACCAGAAATAGGTCTTACATCTGCAAATTTTGCCTTGTACAGTTTCTTTGCAAGTTTCATGCATTCAAACTCAACATCATCAATGTACACACATCCTGCATAGACTCTCTCACCAGGCCAACCCTCAGCATATCTATTACCAAAATCTGATATTATTGCCTCTCTGACAGCTGGACTTGGTACATTTTCACTTGCAATTAGCGGAATAGAATTTTCAAACCATTTATGATGTTCTTTTAACTTTGAGAAAATTTTATTGTAAGACTCTTTATTTGCTGATTTGACCATG
>JAHFUX010000030.1 GCA_023264875.1 Nitrosarchaeum sp. | reverse complement strand
ATAGGCGTAATATTGAAATGAATTTTTAGTTGCACAAAACTTGTTTTTCTATTTTTTCTTTTCTCATTTTGGCTATAACCGCAGCCAATTGTGCATCATGAATTTCATCAAGAGTTTCGCACATACCAAAAGAATATCTTTACACATACTTAAACAATGATTGAAAATTTTGAAGTATTATTCTGTGATTTTATTATAATTGTTTATAATATATTATATAAAATGAATAAATTTTTAATTAAAAATAGGTTGCTTGAAATATTATAATGGGCATATTATACTATGAACAAAAAAAGTATGAGTGAATGTGAAGAGCCATCCTGCACATGTAAGTGTCATGAAGAAATAGAACATAGAGGAAGGAAGAGAGGGTAAGACATGGAAATAGCATATATCTTGATACAATGTGATTTGGGTTCAGAAGAGCAAATCATTAAGGATATTATGAAAATTCCAGAGATAAAAGAAGTAAGAGGAACATATGGAATCTATGATGTTTTTTGCAAGGTACAGGCAGACACTAAAGAAATACTAGATCAAGTAATTACCAACAAGATTAGAAAGATTCAAAAAATTCGTTCAACTATAACCTTGCATTATATTCCATCGCAGGGGGGCAAGTGATGTTAGAAAAACCATTTAATCCAGACTTGTTGTATAATGGAATTGTCCATTACTACATGGATAAAAAAGGATATTCAAAAGACAAGGCAAATTCAATTGCACAGACAGTAGTACAAAGAGAAGTACAAAGAAGAATATGTAAAAATGAAAAGTGCAAGCATTTCTCACATGATCATATTAGAAATTCAGAAACATGTTTGGTTCTAGATTGTGATTGTGGAAAATTTTCGAATTAGATAAAATTAGACAGAGAGTTTTCACGTAATGGTTGTGCACTAATCCCAATTTTCCGTAGGTGTTCAGCAAATTCTTCAACAAATCCATGAATGGTATAAACCTGTTCGGCACCTGAACGTACCACCATATCTACTAGCTCATTAAAATCACAATGGTCACTCATAGGAATAGAGTAATCGGATCGTCTTCCAAATGCAAATCTAGTAGATTGCGCCCAGCCACTAAAACCAATAGTGACTGCACCATATTTTGATTTCATGTCTTTGAGAAATTGATTTTTTTCAGACATCATTGGTGCTACCATTACCCACGGTTTTTTGGATAATAGTCCATTTTCTTCTGCTTCAGAATGACTAATTCCATTATTTAGAGAAACCCCAAGTTGTTGATGAAGTGTGTTCATTTGTTTTACAGAATCATGAAAGTAAAGAGGACCCCAATGTCCAAAGAGTTGAGTAATAGTTTGAGCTTTTCCTAGCTGATATCCCAATAATATGACAGGAATGCCTTTTCCGTAAAATTCTGAAATTAATTCATTTACTTGTTTTTGTATTTCTTCTAATTTTGGAAATATGAATTCGGGTAAGCCAAATGTACACTCTGTGATCAGCGTTTTACATTTGGGAATAATTGCACCTTTTAGAAATCCGCGACTTCTTGTACAAATATCCCCAGTATAGAAAACATCATCAAAAAGCAATCCTCTTGCACCTAAAATATGACCGCTGTCAATTAATGAAAAATCATCAATGTTTTGGAGGTGATTTTCCATCTTAAAGCCCCTAAGATTAGCAATTTCGCTGGTCTCAAGGGATGAAAGTATTGTACCGCCATTTCTTGATGGGAGATGATCAGAGTGTGCATGGGATACAAAATTAATTCCAGTAGAATCAGTATTTTTTGGATCCAAGTATACCCTTTTACCATTAATCTCACACAGGATACCATTTTTTGTCATCTTAATAGAATGAGGCAATGTCAAACAAAATAATTAGATTTGATATAAATTGCAGGTTTGATCTACTATTGACTAGTTGCTAAATCTGGGAATTTTAATTTCAGGTCGTGGGAGCAATATGGAAGCTATTTTAAAATCAATTAAACGTAAAAAAATTCCCATAAATCCAGCTGTCATCATATCAAATAAATCAGATGCCAAAGGTTTGAAGATTGCACAGAGATTAGGCATTAAAACAGAAGTAATTGAAAGTAAAGATTTCAAAGGAAGTAGATTGGAATACGACAAAAAAATAATATCAACACTAGAAAGGTATGGAGTCACACCAAAAAATGGACTAGTGTGTTTAGCAGGATTTATGAGGATAATTAGTCCCGAATTTGTGAAAAAATACAAAAATAGAATTATCAATATTCACCCAGCCTTACTACCAGCTTTTCCAGGACTTGATGCACAAAAACAGGCAATAGAGTGCGGTTCAAAATATTCAGGATGTACAGTACACTTTGTAGATTCAGGTGTGGATACAGGACCAATAATTTTGCAATCGATAGTCAAAATAAGAAAAGGAGACACAGAAAAAACATTATCTAAACGTATTTTGGTAAAAGAACATCAAGCATATCCTGAGGCCATCAGGTTATTTGCAGAAAAGAAAATAAAAATTTCAGGTAGAAAAACAATAATTAGCTAAGAGTC
Source organism: Nitrosarchaeum sp. (assembly GCA_023264875.1). Classification (GTDB taxonomy): domain Archaea; phylum Thermoproteota; class Nitrososphaeria; order Nitrososphaerales; family Nitrosopumilaceae; genus Nitrosarchaeum. The sequence continues at coordinate 9,239 of JAHFUX010000030.1, read as the reverse complement.
GGGTCCGCCAAAAAAATACAGTACAGTTAGTTCTTTGGAATTTCCATGGAAAAAATGATCTATTTTTTTCCCTACAAAATACATTTTATTTTCAGAGATAGGATAATCCACATCGTTAATTTTTAAAAACCCGTCACCTTTGAGAATAAAATATACTTCATCACTGTCATGAGGCTCTTGTGTATCTTTTTCTCCAGGTTGCAATACCAACACACCTGCAGCCAGATTTTCACTATTGATAAAAGTATGAAAATAATTGTTACTTTTTTTTATTTTTTCGATGTATTCGTTTATGTTAAAAACTAATTTCATGTTATTGTGAAGCTACAGTGTAAAATTTTGGCTCTGGCAGTTTTTCCATGTATGATGTAGCCATGGAGTGAAGTTTTTCGTGTTCTGGACTTTGATGCATTTTACTAAATTTTTCAAGATTCTCAAATTCTACTAATACACGATGTTTACCGTCTTTAGTTTCCAAAAGGCGCCTATTTACAAATCCATCAAATTTTGATACAGTTTTGTTTGATTCAGAAAACCATTTTTTAAAATTAGCAACAGAGTCGGGTTTTATTTGGATATCAGATATCACTATAAACATGATAACACCTTCAAATGCTCACATAATTTTGTTTCTCAGATTTTCAAATTCAGATTAATGTGTTTCAAGGATTAAATATCTACAAGTCAGAAATATTCTTAATGACAGGCATCAAAATAGATGGAATAAAGATTGCCCAAGATGTAAAAGACAGAGTCAGAAAAGCTGTAGACGAATTAAAAAATCAGGGAATCAACCCGTGTTTGGCAACTATTCTAGTTGGAGATAATCAAGCATCTGCTACGTATGTGAAAAATAAACACAAGGCATGCGAAGAAGTGGGAATTATCACCAAAGACTTCAAGCTAGCATCAAATATCACACAGTCAGAATTAAATAAAATAATTGATGAATTAAATAAGGACAGATCAGTTCACGGAATTTTAGTTCAACTGCCATTACCTAATCAATTAGATGAATTTATCATAACATCGAGAATTTCTCCACTAAAAGATGTCGATGGTCTTACACCGTACAATGCAGGTTTGCTTGCAATGAAAAAGGCAGCACTAGTTGCTTGCACACCACTTGGTGTAATGGAAATGTTTGATTATCACAATATAGAACTGAAAGGAAAAAACATTGTTTTGATAAATCGAAGCAATTTAGTAGGAAAACCACTATACCATTTACTTTTAGCAAGAGATGCAACAGTAATTACATGTCATTCTAAAACAAAAAATATCAAGGAATTATGTCAGTTAGCAGACATTATAATTACAGCAGTTGGAGATAGAAGTAAATTTACATTAACACCAGATATGATAAAAAAAGATGCAATTGTAATTGATGTTGCAATCTCAAAAGATAAAGAAAAACTTGTAGGAGATGCAGATTATGATCAGGTTATCCAAAAAGCATCTTATGCAACACCGGTTCCAGGAGGAGTTGGTCCCATGACAGTTGCGATGTTATTGAAAAATACAATAACAGCTGCATCATTGAGTAGTCAAATTGAAAGATAATTCTGAGAAAACATCATTACGAAGATTACTCCTTGAGAAAAGAGATGGGACATCTTTTGATTTAATGAAAATTGCAAGCAAATCAATACTAAAAAAGCTAAAAAAAATTGAATCGTTTAGAGATGCACAAAAAATAGGTGCCTACTATCCAATAGGCAGTGAGATATTGACACAGGACATCATGCAAGAAGCTCTAAGTGAGGGAAAGGAGATATTTTTGCCCAAAATAGTAGGTAAAAACATAGAATTTAGAAAAATCATGAATTTGAGCAATCTAGAAAATGGTAGTTTTGACATAATGGAGCCTCGTAATGAATGCCCTGTGGATAATAATCTGGATGTGATACTTGTTCCGACAGTAGGAATATCTCCGAAAGGAGTAAGATTAGGATATGGGCATGGATTTTATGACAGATTTTTAGCTGAGAATAAAATCAAAACAATATCGTTGACATTTGAAAAACAGATTGTAAGAAATATTCCACAATCAGAACATGATGTAATTATAAATTGGATCGTTACTGAAGATAGAATAATAGATACATCAAAGATAAGATAGTCCTTTTTTGCCAATATCTGTTCTATAGTATTTGTGAGGCCAAGAAATTTTTTCTGCTGCGACATATGCATTTGAGATTGCAGATTCCAAAGTATCACCAAGTGCAGTGACTCCTAAAACTCTTCCACCGTTTGATAAGATTTTTCCATCTTGTCTTTTTGTTCCTGCATGAAAGACCATAGCATTTTTAGGAATTAAATCAAATCCGATAATTTCTTCATTTTGTGGATATGATTCAGGATAACCTTCAGATGCCAAAACAATACAAACTGCGGATTGATTTTTCCAAGTTATTTTGGGCATCATAGAAAGGGTTCCGTCTACGCTTGCAACAAAATAATCATACAAATCAAAATCCATCCTCATTGTAATTGGCTGACATTCAGGATCACCCATTCGTGCGTTATACTCTAAGACGTATGGTTCGTTGTCTCTAATCATCACTCCAGCATAGAGAAATCCTTTGAAGACAATATCTTCATTTTTCAATGATTGTATTGTTTTATTGATGATTTTATTTTGGATTTTTTCAGCAAGGATATTATCAATAATTGGAGTTGGAGAATAAGCACCCATTCCACCTGTGTTAGGGCCTTTATCATCATCAAAGATTCTTTTGTGATCTTGGCTTGATGCCATAGGTATTGCAATCATACCATCACACAATGCTATGTAAGATGCTTCAATTCCATCAATTCTCTCTTCTACAATAATGCGATTACCAGCATCACCAAATGTCTTTTTTACCAATATTGTATTAATTGCAGCAATTGCCTCATCAGTATTATTACAAACAATCACACCTTTTCCAGAAGCTAGCCCATCTGCCTTGACTACAACATTGTAATCAAGGGATTTGACATATTCTTCTGCCTTTTTTGGATTATCAAAGATTTCAAATCTTGCAGTTTGTATGCCATTTCTTTTCATGAAATTTTTTGCCCAAATTTTACTGGATTCTAGTTGTGCTGCTTTTTGAGAGGGGCCAAAAATTTTGAGATTCATTTGGGTAAATTTATCTACAATTCCTGCAGCTAAAGGAGCCTCAGGACCAACTATTGTAAAGCAGTTATTTTTTTGTGCAAATTCCACCAGGGCATTCAAATCATTAATGTCAATTGGAATATTATTTTCGGTTCCACCATTTCCAGGTGCTGTAAAAACTTTGTCAACTTTGGAGCTTTGAGATAATTTCCAAGATAAGGCATGTTCGCGTCCACCAGAACCGATAACTAAAACATTAACCAATAAAAATTATCTTTCACTCAATTATATAATGCCATTCCCATATCAAAATCTAAGATGAAACTTTCATCAAAATTCGATGCAAAGGCAATTGAATCTGAGATAAAAGAATACGTCAAATCAATTGATGTTGAAAGATTAATCTTTGAATCAGACAAGCCTGAGAAAATAATGTTTATCGAGGGTCCGCCCACTATGAATGGGGTTCCACATGCAGGGCATCTAAGAGGACGTGTGATTAAGGATCTATGGTACAGATTCAATACATTACAAGGGAAAAAAATTGTGTTTAATGGAGGATGGGATACACAAGGACTTCCAGTGGAATTACAAGCAGAAAAAGAGCTTGGAGTAACTGGCGGCAAGGCAGAAGTCATAGAAAAAGTCGGTATTGAAAAACTAGTGGAGGAATGCAAACGTATTGTAAAAAAATTCAACACCAAATGGATCGAAGTGGATAGTTCACTTGGAATGTCATTTAATCATAACAAAGCATATTGGACTTATCGGGATGAATTTATTGAAAGAGAATGGCAAATTCTCAAAAAAGCACATGAAAATAAAATATTAGAAGAAGACTTTACAGTAATTGCATATTGTCCAAGTTGCCAAACATCACTTAGTCATGCCGAAGTCAACCAAGGATATGAAGAAGTAAAAGATCCGTCATTATATTACAAGGTCAAACTTGCAGATGAAGACGCATATCTGATCGTTTGGACAACAATGCCATTTACTTTGGTTACAGATGCAATGGTAGGACTGAATCCAGATGAAGATTATGCATATATCAAAGTAGAAAATGAAACATGGATTGTTGGGAAAACAAGACTGGAAGAATTTTTCAAAGAAGTAAACATCGAAAAATATGAAATTATAAAGACTGCAAAAGGCTCAAAATTTGAGGGGAAAAAATACATCCACCCACTTTTGAGTTTAATTCCAGGATTGGATGAATGTGCAAAAGAGGATAATTTTCATGTTGCAGTGTCAGAAGAATTTGTAGAAATTACAACAGGTAGCGGTCTAGTTCACTTGTCTCCTGCAAATGGTGAAGAAGACATAAAAATTGCAAACAAAAGAAAAGTCAGAGTATTCAGCCCCATTAATGATCAGGTAAAGTTTACCAATTTAGCTGGAAAGTATGAAGGAATGTTTGTCAGAGATGCAGATAGAATAATTGTCGAAGATCTCAAAGAACGTAATGCACTGGTAAAAATTGGAAAAATAAAGCACAAATATCCATTATGCTGGAGATCGCACCATCCAATTGTATGGCTTGCACGAAAAGGGTGGTTTTACAAACTAGACAGACTAGAAGACAAGGCAATTAATGCAGCAGAAAGTGTAGAATATTTTTTTGAGCAGCCAAAAAATAGATTTTTAGGAATTATTAAAGAAAGACACCCATGGTGCATATCTAGAGAAAGAATTTGGGGATGTCCATTGCCAGTTTGGATATGCAATGATTGCAAAAAACAAAACTGGTTCTTTACAAGAAAAGAGATCATAGATTCGGCAGTAAAATTGCCAGATGGACCAAATTTTGAATTACATCGCCCATGGATTGATAATATAACAATAAAATGCAAACAGTGCAGTAGCACAAATACAAAAAGAGAAGAATATGTTTTAGATACATGGCACAACAGCGGTTCAGCCCCATATTCATCATTAACAGATGAAGAATACTCCAAAGCAATACCTGCGCCATTTTTCACAGAAGGCATTGATCAAACAAGAGGATGGGCATATACTCTATTGATAGAAAATGTAATCTTAAACAACGGACCAATTCCACCATTCAAGTCATTTTTGTTCCAAGGTCATGTACTTGACGAAAAGGGAGGTAAGATGAGCAAAAGCTTGGGAAATGTAATAGATGGAGCAGAATTACTTGAAAAATATCCTGTAGATTTGATTAGATTTTATTTTATATGGAAAGCAAGTCCAATAGAGCCACTTAGCTTCAGCACTGACGAGTTAATGTCACGCCCATATCAGGTGCTCAATACACTGTTTAATTTACATCTGTATTTTAAACAAAATAGCGAATATGATAATTTTGATGAGACAAAAACAATCTCATGGGCAAAAGAAAATAAATTGCTAACATCGCCAGACATATGGCTTTTATCAAAATTACAAAAGTTGATCAAAAAAACAACAGAGCGCAATGAGACATGTAAATTCCATGAAGCTGCAAAAGCAGTTGATGATTTTATCATAAACAATCTAAGTCAAATATACATTCCAATTACTAGAGGGGAATTATGGGATGAAGAGGAATCAAAAAAGAATAGAAGATTAGCAATCTATGCAGTCTTGAGAGATGTACTCAAAACACTAGACATTCTGATTCATCCACTTTGTCCATTTACTAGTGAATACCTCTATCAAACAGTATTTGATGGCAAGCAGTGTATTTTGCTAGATAAATGGCCACAATACCAAGATACACTAGTCAATGAAGAAATTGAAGAGTCATTTGACATTATGAAAGATGTTGTTTCAGTTTCATCTGCTGCAAGAATGAAAGAAAAGCTAAAACGCAGATGGCCATTAAATGAAGCATTAATTTGTGTAAGTAAAGGTCAAAAACAAAAACTAGAATCACTGTCTTCTTTACTAATGTCACAGCTCAATGTAGAAAAATTTACAATTTTTGAAATAGAGAAAAATTCTGGATTAGAACAAATCTTAGAGTTAAAACAGTTAGGATTACCTTTCAGATCAGTTGTAGAATTGGAAAGAAAACGAATAGGCCCCAAAGCAAAACAACACATGGGAAAACTTGTCAATGCATTTTCAGAAACCAACAAAGAAGAAATTATTACATCACTCCAAGAAAAGGGACAATACAATTATGAAATTGATGGCGAAAAAATTTCATTAGACAAAGAAGACTTTATAGTAGATTTTGATGCAAGTGAAGAATTTGTAGTGTCAAAACGAGACAACTACATTGTATTTGTATCTACTTCAAGAAACAAAGAGATGATGGCAAGAGGTTTGATAAAAGATATTGCCAGAAGACTACAAACACTAAGAAAAGAAAGAGGATACAACCCGACAGATATTCTCAGTGTTGCATCAGTACTTGATTTAGACGAGGAATCATTAGAAATGATAAAAGAAAAATCAGAAGAATTGGCATTTTTAGTTAGGGTAAAACAGGTAAATTTTACAGAATCATGCAAAGAATACAAAGATGACGATATTGACGGTCAGAAAATAAGAATTTCAGTAGAATAAACACCAAGTCATATCTGTCAATATGATGTCTGGAAATGGAATTTACAAAAGTTATCTTTTACAAAATGTAATATTTTTATTAGAACAAATAATTCAAACATACATGACTGAGTCAAAAATGCCAACAGTTGTTGGAATCAATGTTCTAAAACAAAACGGTTTGGATGTAGAGGAATTAAAAAAACTATTGATTCAGAACGCTTCAGTAGAATTTACTGCCTACTACTATTTCACCAATTTAAGAGCACATTGTACAGGCTTGGAAGGAGAAGGGCTCAAAGGAATTATCGAGGACGCTAGATTAGAAGATCTTAGTCACTTTGAGGCATGTCTTGAGAGAATATACCAATTGGGAGGCGCTCTTCCAAATGACGCAATAGCATTCATCAAAATGTCAGGATGTGAGTTCTTACAGCTTCCAGCAAATCCAACAGATCACAAGGCAATACTAGAAAAATGTCTCAAAGCAGAACAAGGTGCAATTGTCAACTGGGATAAAGTCTGTAAGATGACTTTTGGAAAAGACCCCACAACATATGATATTGCAAAAGATATTTTGGCAGAAGAGATCGAACATGAGTCGTGGTTCCTAGAATTAATCTATGGAAGACCATCAGGGCACATGAGAAGAAAATACTCTGGAGAAAGACCACACACCAGAAAACATTCTAGAGCACTTGATATGGCATAAAGCCAGATCACATTCTTTTCTTTTAATTAAAAATGAACCAACTAGCTAGCTTTTAGCTAATCAGGCATAATAAATAGAAAAAACGTGTAATGATTGTATGGTAAAACAGATTAGTCTTGATGCTTGGCAAATTCAACATCTAACAGATCTGTTAAAAAAGGGCTCAGAGATTGTTGCAAAGACCAACAAACCAATTGTACTGTATAGACAAACATTAGAAGAAGAAGAAGAATCATACGAAGAAATTGTATGTACACTTGCCAAAGATTATGTGATTGAACAACTAGTTACATCAGGCGGAGTACTAGTTCCAAGCTTTCATCAACAATTTGTTTTTACAATTGCAGAGTTTCCGCAAGAGTTGCTAAGAAAAAGCCGGGATCGATTTTTGCAAGTAATTGATTTTCTTGAAGAGCAGATAAATTAACATCATAATTAATAAAGATCGTAAAATTGATGGCTTTTGCATGCGTTTGCTAGAGTTTCAGGCAAAAGAATTATTCAGAGAATATGGAATTAATCTTCTCCCAAGCAAGGCATCAACTACTATTGAAGAAGGGAGAAAACATGCAAAAGAATTAGGCTATCCATTTGTGATTAAAATTCAGGTTCCAGTAGGAGGCAGAGGAAAAGCTGGAGGTATTCAAAAATGTCAAAATGACGATGAGTTTGAGCTAAAATATCCTCAGGTGTTAGGGTTGACAATCAAAGGAGAAAAGGCACGAGCAATTTTGCTGGAGAAGATGGCAGATATCAAAAAGGAGTTGTATCTGTCATTGTTTTTGAATCGTTCAAAAAGATGCTACACGATTATTGCATCACCAGAAGGAGGAGTTGAGATTGAATCAGTTAAAAATCAAATTATAAAAGAAGTGGGTCTTGGAAATGTTTCAGAACAAGTTGCAAGAGAAGTTGCAAAAGAGATGAAACTAGAGGGAAGAGCAGCAGATGACTTTGTAGATATTTTACAAAAACTAGCAAAACTCACAGTTGAAAAAGAAGCTGAACTGGCAGAAATAAATCCACTTGCAATTATGCAGGACGGTTCTCTGATGGCATTGGATGGAAAATTTGTAACAGATGACAATGGTAATTTTAGACACGATGAATTGCAAAAATATCAAGAAAAAACAGAGATTGAAGAAAGAGCTGAAAAAAGTGGATTTTCACTAGTAGAATTAGAAGGAAATATTGCAGTTGTTGGAAATGGAGCAGGATTGGTAATGTCCACACTGGACATGTTATCAGATAATGGTGGCAAGCCAGCATGTTTCTTAGATGTTGGAGGCGGAGCGACAACTGAATCAGTTTATGAAGCACTTACTTTGATTAGCAAAATGAATAGAGTCAAAGGAATTTTGGTTAACCTGTATGGAGGAATTGTAAAGACAACTGTAGTTGCCGAAGCATTTCTAAAAGCATATGACGATAAGCTGATCAATCTTCCGGTATTTGCAAGACTAAAAGGCACTGAATCTGAAAAAGCAAAAGAGATGCTAAAAGATTCTAGAACCAAAATTTATGATTCAGTAGAAGAGGCAATTAATGCATCAGTCATGGGGATTAAAAAATGACAGATATTTTCAAACTATTAAGAGGAGTCCCAGAAGACTCTGACTATAAGAAAAAAGGCGTAATTGTTCAGGGAATCACAGGGGCATATGGATCAGTGCATGCAAGAAATATGATGGCATATGGGACAAATATCATTGCAGGTGTTACTCCAGGAAAAGGAGGTCAGAAATTTGAAGGCAAAGTTCCAATTTACAATACAGTCAAAGAAGCAGTAGATGCAAGTGGTGCAAAAATTTCAATTATTTTTGTGCCAGCAAAATTCTTTTTGGGAGCTGCAAAAGAAGCACTAGAAGCAGGAATTAAACTACTAGTAGCAATACCAGAACATGTTCCAGTCAGAGATACAATGGA